>JAKQPD010000073.1 GCA_029564935.1 Bacteroidota bacterium | reverse complement strand
CCCTTTTTCGCACTTGGATTATCAAATATGTTCGGAGGGTGGGTTTCCGATAAACTCATAAGGTCAGGAGTTTCTACAGATAAGGCCAGGAAATCAGTAATGGGAGCAGCTGCCCTTCTGACAATGACCGCTCCCCTGACCGCAACTGTACAAACCGTGGGAATGGCTGTATTTTTTATGTCGCTTATAATGCTTGCCCATGGTTTCTGGATAACAAATTATATTACAATAACAAGTGAATTGTTCGGGAAAAATGCCACTTCAACTGTAGTAGGAATGGCCGGTTCTGCAGGTGCTGTGGCAGGATTGATAATAAATCCGCTGATCGGGGTAATTGTACAGAACTATTCATATTTACCCCTCTGGATAGCTTCAGGCGTTCTGTATCCGCTGGCATTTATTTTATTGATCATATTCATTAAAAACATCCGGCCGGTTTTGATTTAATACGTATTATAATACGTATTAAAAAACGTATTATAATACGTAGTTACTGTAGGTAAGTTATTATTAATATTGATAATACAACGGCAAATTATTTTTAAAATGCAAGTTTTAAGTGTCAAATCAATCATCGCAACCTGCATGGTTTCAGCATTGTTATTTACTGTTGCACATGGACAGGCAAGCGGAATCAGAGGGCCCTTAAGGGTCAGTGACCGGAATCCACGCTATTTTACCGATAATTCCGGAAGGGCAGTTTATCTTACAGGTTCTCACACATGGAACAACCTGGTGGATATGGAATCTTCTTCCGGATCTCAGCAGAAATTTGATTATCCTGCCTATATTGAATGGATGAAGAAGTATGACCACAATTTTATGAGGATGTGGGCATGGGAACTGCTAAGCTGGAATACTCAGGGGAACAGGGAGAAAAAACCACTGAATATAAAGGTTGGACCTCATCCATGGATGAGACCGGGACCCGGACTGGCAATCGACGGGGATAATAAATTTGACCTTAACCGGCTTGATCCGGATTTCTTTGCACGTCTGGAGGAAAGGGTTAAGCTGGCAGACGAAGAAGGGATCTATGTTTCCTTGATGTTATTTGAAGGATGGGGACTTCAGTTTTCACCGGGAGCATATGAAAATCACCCTTTCCACCCGGGCAATAACATCAACGGGATAAATGGTGATGCGGATGGAGATGGTAAGGCTACTGAGATCCATACAATGGGGGATATCAGGATTAATTCAATACAGAAAGCATATGTCATGCATGTTATTGATGTTCTTAACAAGTATGACAATGTACTGTATGAAATTTCGAACGAAAATCATCCCCCTTCCACAGAATGGCAGTATGATATGATAAGGTTTGTAAAGAATTACGAGAAAAGCCTTTTAAAGCAACATCCGGTTGGAATGACATTTCAATACCGGGGTGGCAGTAACAAAGTTTTATTTGAAAGTCCGGCTGACTGGGTATCTCCTAATCCGGAAGGCGGTTACCGTGATGATCCGCCACCGGCTGACGGCTCAAAAGTGATAATTAATGATACGGATCATCTCTGGGGTACGGGAGGAAATCCCGGCTGGATCTGGAAAAGCTTCCTTCGCGGGATGAACCCCATCTTCATGGATCCTTATGATTGCAGGGTACTTGCAAATGCCTGTGATGAAGCATGGCTCGAATCGATGCGTAAAGGTCAGGGTTTTGCCCGTACTATCGCAGAACGTACAGATCTAATTTCAATGATCCCTCAGCCGGAACTGGCATCAACGTCATATTGTCTTGCAAATAGTGGATCTGAATACCTTGTATACCTTCCCGATACTGCTGCAGTTACAATTGATCTTGAAAAAGCACCCGGCAGATTTACAGCTGAATGGTTTGAAGCCGGAACCGGTATTTTCTTAAAAACCAAACAGCTGAAAGGAGGGAAGAAAATAACATTGGATTCACCGTCAGGTATTAAGAACACGGTATTGCACCTGTCTCTGAAAACCGGCATGGCAAGGGAAAAAGGGGAATGATAAAAATGATATGTTTATAATTTGTGCTTTATTAATACAATGGAGGAACAACCTATGAAAACCAGTATGATTAAACTCTTAATTCTGATACTTGTATCGGTTACTTTGTTTCCTGATGTAAACTGCCAGAATATTGGCCTGGTCGATATCCGGCGGGCAGATCTGATAATAACTGTAGGCGGACCGGAAGCAGATGTCCCGGGATTTACTTCCCGGGCGATACAGATAGCACTTGATGCTGTAAAAGCCGGAGGGAGAGGTACTGTAAAGCTTAACCCCGGAACCTATGACATCATTGGGCCTGTCAGACTTTCCAGCAATATTTCTCTTATCGGATCGGGTGAGAAAACCATTCTGAAGAAGTGCAAAGGATTTAAAACCAGCTTCATTATTGATGCGGACTGGGGTATGCAGAAAGCTGTGGTAAAGGATGCAAGCGGTTTCTGCATAGGAATGGGAATCCAGCTGTTCGACGATGCCCATAAATCGGGATGGGACGTAACAACCGCTGTAATTACAGATATTCAGGATAATACGATCTATTTTGACAACAGGACAGTAAATGATTGTATTGCTTCACTGAACGGAACAATATCCAACAGTTTTTCGATTATTGAAGCTGTCGATGCTGAAAATGTAAAAATTGCGGATCTCATTATCGAAGGCAGCAAAGATGTAAATGAATATATCAACGGATGTCGCGGAGGCGGTGTTTATATCCATAAATCTAAAAACTGTCTCGTTGAAAATGTTAAAGTGAATAATTTCAATGGTGACACATTCAGCTGGCAGATCACTGAAAATATCACTTTGCGGGGTTGTGAAGCTGCAAACGGTGGTGGACTCGGCTTTCATCCCGGAACAGGATCAGATCGTTCAACAATAGAAAACTGCATAAGCCATCATAATAAGGGTGACGGGATCTTTCTTTGCTGGAGGGTACAGAACGGGATCTTCAGAAATAATAAAGTCTATGCAAATGAAGACAATGGGTTCTCAATTGGTCATAAGGATACCGATAATATTTTCGAAAATAACCATGTTTTTGAAAATGCAAATCACGGTGTATTCTTTCGTAATGAAAATGAACAGAACAGCGGCCACCGTAATACTTTCAGGAACAATGTAATTGAAAATAACGGAACAGCCCGTGAATCTGCCGGATTCTGGATCGGAGGTGTAACTCATGATATTGATATTATAAACAACACAATCCGTTCCACAGGCAAGGGGAATCAGTCCATCGCCATATTTATAGGAAAAAAGTCATCAAATGTGACTTCAACAGGTAACACGATATCAGGATCAAAAGAAATCGTAAATGAAAAATAATTTACAGAGTTACAGGTTCCAGGTTGCAGGATTCAGGTTGCTGATTGCCTCCCTGATATTCTGTTTACCTGTTATTAATCAGTGCAGGAATGATGATAACATTGTATACCGGAAAATAAGAGATCACGCCAGTCAGGTTAAAGTGATCAACACTCATGAACATCAGCACTGGCCGGAGGAATACGGGAACTACAGGTTTCGTTTCTACCACCTCATTGCAGCCAGCTACCTGGCGGCTGATGTAAGATCAGCAGGTGAAACTGGTCTCAACTGGAAACTGATTGATTCTCTCAGCCTTGATCAGTTATGGAATATGTATGGTGACGCTCTGAACTATACCCGTACAACAAGTTACTATAGTCAGTTTGTTAAAGGATTCAGGAAATTATATGATTTCAACGACCTTTTCTTCACAAAAAACAATATTGAAGGACTTTCACGACAGATAGAGGCGAAATATAAAGATTACAGGAACTG
>JAKQPD010000404.1 GCA_029564935.1 Bacteroidota bacterium | reverse complement strand
ATCGATGAAGAATCAGGTATGACCGGTGCCAAAAACCTTGAACCTGGTTTCTTTAAAGGAAGTATCCTGCTGAATCTTGACTCGGAGGATGAAGGGATATTATTTATAGGTTGTGCAGGTGGACTTGATACTGTCGGAACGATGCCGTTCAGAAGAGAGAGCCTGCCGGCAGGATCAGCTGCGTTTGAAATTTCTGTAACAGGTCTGCACGGTGGCCATTCCGGCGATGAGATCCATAAAGGTTATGGCAATTCAATCAAGATACTTGCAAGAATACTACGTGACCTGGGAGAAAAATATGACATCAGGCTGAGCAACTTCGACGGAGGAAATCTGCGTAATGCAATCCCCCGCGAAGCCTTTGCAACAATTGTCGTTAGTGAATCATTCTCGCTGAGAATTCAAAACCGTATTTCTGAACTTCTGGATATATTCTCAAGGGAATTTGGGGATCTTGAAAGGGAGCTCCGTATAAGTTCGGTGAAAAGTACTCTTCCTGCATCCATTACAGACAGGAATAGTCAGGAAAACCTGCTTGAGATGCTTAACTGCTGTCCTCACGGAGTAATTGCCTGGTCGAAAGATATGGAAGATCTCGTTGAGACTTCAACTAATCTTGCATCCGTAAAATTCACTGAAGGAGAAAGGATCCGGATCGTAACAACACAAAGGAGTTCTGTGGATTCAGCAAAAAAGAATGCCGCATCACATGTGGCATCGTGCATGAAGCAGGCAGGTGCAGATGTTTTACATTCCGAGGGCTATCCGGGATGGACACCTGACATGAATTCGGAAATCCTCAGAATAACCCGTCAGTCGTACAGGAAACTTTTCGGAAAAGAACCGGCTGTGAAAGCAATACATGCCGGGCTTGAATGCGGACTGATTTATGAAAAGTTCAGTGGAATAGATATGATCTCTTTCGGACCTACTATCAGGGGTGCCCATACTCCGGAAGAGAAGATAGAGATTATTACTGCCACAATGTTCTGGGATCTCCTTATCGACATTATAAACAATATACCTTCAGAAGACTGAGAAAGTGTCCTGTGATCCCCCTGCTTTCAGTCGAGACTGAAAAAATCGTCTTTGCCTGCTGCACAAACAGGACACAAATAATCTTCGGGAAGATCACTGAAAAGTGTTCCCGGTTTTATACCCGCATGGGGCTCTCCTTCTTCAGAATCATAAATATATCCGCAAATCTGACATTTGTATTTTTCCATGGATACTATTTCATGTTTTTTATCTTCACATATTTCAATTAAAACACCTCCTGAGGATTTGGGATGGAGAAAAGCGATATCCAGTCCCTCAGCACCTTTTCTCGGTACAGTATCGATCAGAGTCACTCCGTTATCTTCAGCATGTTTCAGCTGATCTTCAATCTTTTTATATGCAAAAGCCAGATGGTGGATCCCCTCACCCCTCTTTTCAATGAACCTGGCTATGGGTCCTTCCGGATCAGTTGATTCCAGTAACTCAATCTTTGTTGGTCCGACCATAAAAAACGCAGTTCTTACTTTCTGATCGGCAATCTCCTCAATCTTATAACATTTCAGACCAAATATCCTTTCGTAGAAATTAATTGCAGAATTGAGGTTTTTTACTGCAATACCAATATGTTCTATATGTGATGGAGTCATTGTTATTTTATTTAACAGAAAATAGTCATCCCTAGAAAGGGAATTCTACGGGAGTTTCAATATCAGATTTTTCCTCAGCAGGCTTTTCCGCGGCCTGGTGAACCGGGTTGCCATCGACGAAAATAGCTTTATATGGTTTGGTCGGGCATGCGAATTCGCAGTGACCGCATCCGATACAAATATTTACATTCGTTTCCGGGATAAGCAGATTCCCTTCATATGGTATCATATAAACCGCCTTGGTGGGGCAGGATTCCGAACATGCTCCACAGGCTGTCTTTTCGGTCTTTACGATACAGTTATCCTTTATAAAATTCACTTTCCCAAGCTGTGTAAGCTTCTTGGCTTCCAGCACAAGCGGGCGGAGAGCATATGTCGGGCATACTTCCGTACACCTTGTACAATTAAATGTACAAAAGCTTTTATGATAATCCATTACCGGAAGCATCATACCTTCAATACCATATTGAAGTATTGCCGGTATCAGTACTCCGTTGGGACAGGAAGTTATACAAAGCGAACACGCAGTACAATCTTTCTTAAGATCTTCGATTGAACCGGCCCCTGGAGGACATACAGGAGTGGTCCTGTTCTCAGGCACCGTCGAGGCATTCTGGGGAACAGGTGTCTTTTTATCCTGACCCTTAGCCAGCCCCGGTAGTCCAAGGATCATTGCAAGCGCGCCGGCAACAAACTTCCGTTTGTCAGGATCAACTACATGCTCTTTCTTTTTCAGCCTTACAATTCCGTAAGAAAGTGCTTTATCCGGACAGATCTTAATACAATTGAAACAGTCGACACACCGGGAAACATCAACTTTCTGCTGAATGAAATCGATGCAGGATGATTTACAGCCCACAGAGCACCGGCCGCACTTGGTGCATTTACTCTCATCAAACTTTATTCTTAACAGCGATACCTTTGAGACCAGCCCAAGCAATGTGCCTACGGGACAAATCATATTACAATACAGACGACCTTTCATGAAAGAAAGTAAACCGAACAGCAACATAAAAGCTGCAGGAATTGCATACGAAAGGAGCCTGAAGCCGGATATTGTTATGTGACTGAGACTGTAATTGTCAAATTTTTCAAGGATCCATGCAAAGAAATTGTTGATTGTAATTACAACCGGCTTAATAAAATATGTCACACTGCGCCCGAATATGCTGTAGGGATCGAGAAGGGTCAGGAGCCATACTCCCCCAATAAGTGATATCGCTAATGTTAATGCCAGGATCGTATACCTTAATATAGTGAAAGGCCTTTTATAACCATACCTTCTGAATTTCTTTCTGATACGGCCGCCTATCCTGCTGGAAATATCCTGAACTATGCCGAGGGGACAGAGAAATGAACAATAGGTCCTTCCGGTAATGATTGTAAGAATAAGTACTGCTGAAAATCCTGCTGTTACAAGTGTACCAAGGTCATGAAACTTAAGAATGGATGGAACAAACTGAAGCGAAAGAAGTAAATTAATATATTTTGAAGGGATCAGATATTTAAAATCGGAAAATACAACTAAGAAACACAGGAAAATAAGGGCCGAA
>JAKQPD010000390.1 GCA_029564935.1 Bacteroidota bacterium | reverse complement strand
CCAGGGACTACTTTTCTGGGGATTGAGAGCTACAAAGAAAAAACCAGACCCGGAACACCCTCTGGGATATGGTAAAGAGATATATTTCTGGTCATTTATGGTTGCCCTGATCCTGTTCAGCATGGGCGGACTTTTCTCAATTTATGAGGGAATCCACAAGATAGGGATGCATGAAGGTTTAAAAAATCCGGGAATAGCAATCGCTGTTCTGGCAGTAAGTATGGTCTTTGAAGCAGCATCCTTGTCAGGATGTCTGATGCAGATAAAGAAATTAAGGCACGATGTACCACTGAGGTCATGGTATAAAAACAGCCGCCAGAGTGAGCTGATAGTAGTTCTCGGAGAAGATATCGCCGCACTCCTCGGGCTCACCTTTGCTTTGATTGCTGTTATCCTGTCGGTTATTACCGGAAATCCGGTTTTTGATGCAATAGGAAGCATAGGTATCGGGATTCTTCTTGTTATTATTTCATTCGTGCTTGCCATAAAAATAAAAAGCCTTCTTATTGGCCAGAGCACTGATGAAGAGACAACGGCTCAGATAAAAGCGATGCTTGAATCGAGGCCGGAAATTGATAGTATAATCAACCTGATCACCTTCCAGCTTGGCCCTCAGATAATGGTGGCCGTAAAGGCAAAAATGAAAAATACAAATTCAGTTAACGACCTGGTTCTTAATATAAATAAGTGTGAATCAGAACTTAAAAAGAATTTCCCCGCTATCCAATGGATATTCTTTGAGCCGGATACCGAGTGAAATCCTTATATCCTGCAAAAGCCGGTTACCTTGACCTCAATCAGCCGGCACAACTGATGTTTTTATATTTTTCTAGAGTTCATAAGATTAACTCGGGCGCAGGGAGGTCAATTTGTCCCGGCGTTAGGCGTTCACGACGGCTTTTACAATATAATGAACGTTTTTGATCGGAAAATGAGCCGGGAATTCATTTCGGATCCGTCAGATAGTCAATTGCCAGTTCAATTACCCTGTCTTTTCCTGAATTAATATCATCAGGAGCATTGTTAATCAGGATATCAGGAATTATCCCTACCCCTTCCGGGCTTGTTCCGTCACCAAGGAGGGTCAGCGTGCACGGGTAATACAACTTCCATCCGACGGGGAGCTGAGCCACATGCGTCACCTCACCGATTGCACCCCTGGTAGTGTCCCCTATCTGTGTTGTGCCAGGCATATTTTTCAGT
>JAKQPD010000061.1 GCA_029564935.1 Bacteroidota bacterium | reverse complement strand
ATTATAAGGAGGTCTCTTACAGATCTGTAAAATAATTTGTATAAGGAATTCCATTAAATGAAAAAGTTACTGATCTTTATTCTAAGTGGTATTGTAATATTTTTTGCATGTTTTGCTGTTGGAATATATTTATGGATTGATGTCTCAGTACTTAAGCCGGAAGGCTTGACCATATTCAGCCGGTCGTCATAACATTTTAATATTTGTTCAAAGATCAATGAGTTAACTCCAACTTAAGGTGGTCAATCATATCCGGCCAGGAGTGGTCAAGATCACCGGCTTTCCCAGTAGTACAGTATAGTATCACATGGAGCATTATGCAAATACTATGCAAATAGGTAAAAATAAAGGGAGTAACTTGTTTTGTAACTCCCTTATTATCAACTGTCGGGCTTTGCACAAAGTAGCCCTCCGATGAATTCTCTCCGGTTTATAAACTTATACTGACTTCGGATGGCGAAGTTGTGGTGGCGGGATTATTTCATGATCCCGAGGGGGGGTGACTTAAAAGAAAAAGCCCTTCTTTACTCGCTTCGCTCGTGCGGAGGATTTTCTTTTCATGAGCTTATGAAAGCGGGCGCTTTCAACGCTCGTGAAAAGAAAACCCTCCGGTGCCTGCGGCACAGAAGGGCTTTTTCTTTTGTCGGGGTGGCGGGATTCGAACCTGCGACCCTCTGGTCCCAAACCAGATGCGCTAACCGGGCTGCGCTACACCCCGCTTCGTCCTCCGTAGCCTTCTTTGACCTCCGAAGCTTTAGCGAAGGAGGTGGCGAAGGAGGATCTTCGTCCTCCGTAGCCTTCTTTGACCTCCGAAGCTTTAGCGAAGGAGGTGGCGAAGGAGGATTGTTTAAAGTGCCGCAAATATAATCGTTTTTCATTAATGTAAAATTGTAATTGCATTGGATTTTGTTTCCTGATTTTATTAACTTGCTTTAATATTGAACCCTCTGAACCGTCTTACTGATATTTACATCACAAAATGCAACGGATATCCTGCATATTAACTGCATTTTTGTTGTCATGTCCGGGATTCAGCCAGACAGGTGACCTGAAAGCAATGGAATGTTTCAATCTGGGTACTTATAAGGTTGTAAAAAAGGACTTCAAGGCCGCCATTGTTGAATTCAACGAGGCAATACGGAGAGATTCCTTGTTTTTGCAGGCGTATGAGAACAGAGGTGTAGCAAAATACTATCTGAATGATTTTACAGGAGCAATTGAAGATTACAATAAAGCTCTTGACATCAATCCTGACGACTATAATACTTTCGGCAGAAGAGGATATGCCAGGTTCCAGCTGAATGATTTTAAGACAGCTGTTGCCGACTTCTCCGAAGCATTGAAAGGCAATCAGAATGATGCCGGCTTTTTGACCATCAGGGGACAGGCTAAATATAAACTCCTGGATTACCAGGGAGCAATTAATGATTTCAATAAGGTTATAAAATCATGGTCGTTTACGAAACAGCAGAAAAGCAAGGCATTTTATTGGAGGGGTCTTGTTAAAATTGATATGGGAAGGAAAGAAGAAGGCTGCACTGATCTCAGAAAAGCTGCAAGATCAGGATATGAAATGGCCGTGGAATTATCTGATATGTTGTTCTGTAAATAATATTGCGGCATTATTTATTCCCGGAAGAGGAGATTGTCTTAAAATCCAGATGTTAACTGCTAACAACAGTACAAAAAAACGACATCCCCCGTATAAATCGTTGAGCTATTTAGGATTTAATCTCTGGCTTCATTACTACTGCTTCAAGTAGTGATGGAGGGGATGCCCAAATCCTGAGCCGGATTAGGATAAAAAAATGTTTTCTGATCTTCACGATCAATATCAACTATCGGATTTTTTAAGGTTATAGAATCGATTTTTACATAGTCAATTATCATTGAATATGTCTGATTCATTGCCGGGTTACTAACCCACTGAAGGCCGGCATCATAAGCTTCTGACCATTCTTTGGCCGGTGCCCAGATGTTAAGATGAAAGTGCATGGGACGGTCAGGAACCAGATTTCTTGACGTTCTCACAGTGACTCCGTCAACCTGCCAGGTTATCTCGCCGGCTAACCATTTGATAACATAGGTATGATAATCAGTAACAGAACCTGTTATGGGATGAAAAACGGGATGCCCTGCTCCCGGTGGTTCATTATTATAAATATTAGTCTGGACTTCTGAAGGTATGTTTGATACCAGCTCAAAATCTATTTCATCATGATTAGTACCGGAACCGGAAAGTTCGTAAAGAAATATCCCTCCTACAAGACCACGTGGTGTGGAAGATTTCAGCCTGGCCCTGATAGTGAAAATCAGCCCCTCTCCCATTGAAAAATTTCTGTTCGTTATTAAGTCGGTCCCATAAAAGTATGATCCGGGCGGGTTTCCTGTAGGATTGTAAGTATCTAAATTGATCATAACCTCCCCGTTACTGACCGAAGGCAGGCTCGCCGGAATACACCGGAATTGTGTCCTGCCAAGAAAAGTTCCGCCTTCAGAAGGTACCCACGTTGGAATGTGCCAAAGATCACTCCTGGCTATTATACCATCAAAATTGTCTGAAAAAATTGTTGTGGTTGTCTGTGCATCGGCAAGAACAGCCATCATGAATCCCATCAAAGCAAGAGTTAATTTTTTTTTCATTGTCTTGTCCCTTCCTTTTGGTTTTGTTAGTTTTCTTGGCGGGTTCCGGTTCGAATAGGGTACCCTCCTGTACATAATATTATCAGGACTTCACTTTTGATAAACATTTCAATATTTTTCTTCAGATCATTTTACCAGGGATTTAAGTTCCAAAAAACGGGATTTCATTTCACTGATTTTTCCCTCGCTTCCTCGTTGATTTATCAGATTATTTTTCTCCATGGGATCCTTTTTCAGATCAAAATACTCCTCATACTGATAATGAGGCCAGAAAATATATTTAGAGGTGTGTGTCACCAGCGCTTCAGATGAGGGGATCCTTTTTTCGCTTGTAACAAACGGATGTTCATAATAGAAGTCTTTACGCCATCTTAAAGGTTTCCCTGACAGATACAGGCCGGAAAAGTCTTCTCCCTGCATTCCATCAGGTATTTCCAGCCGCGCAGCAGAAATAACAGCCGGAGCTATGTCGATGTTCAGCACAAATTCATCAATGGTTTTATTCCTTTTGCTGTCTTCCAGTCTTGGATCATACACTATAAAGGGAACCCTTAAAGACTCTTCATAAGGATACCATTTATCCGCGAGACCGTGCTCACCATGGAAATACCCGTTATCACCCATAAAGATTATCAATGTATTTTCATAAACTCCCTGATCTTTCAGTTCCGTTACTATTCTGCCGACAGCCATGTCTACCTCTGTAAGCATCCTGTAATATGCCTTCATATACTTCTGATATTTCTCAGGAGTATCAAACCTCCAGTGCCACCTTATCCTTCCCTCATTAGCCTCATTGGCAATGAACGGAGGCAATCTCCTGAAATATTCATCAGAGGCTGTTTCGGGAACAGGGATCACATCATCCCGATAGAATTTCTCACTCTCCGGCTGGTAGCGGTACTGATCGGGATGGTTATCCTGGGCATGGGTGGCAAAAAAACTTACCGAAAGAAGAAAAGGCTTATCCTTTGGCCTTTCTCCAAGGAATTCCAGTGCATCCAGAGCATTTCTTTCTGTAACATGGATCGAATCGCCATTCTCAAGAGGGAACCAGTGGACCCTCTCATACTCCCGGGCAAAATCAAAATCACTTTCCCTTATCTGACCAACACCATATTTCCCGACAAAGCCTGTCCAGTAACCGGCCCGCCTCAGGATAGCAGGGTAAGTTTCAGCAAAAGCCTGCTCACTTAACGACTTGCCGAATTCCCTGATCTTATGACGGCTCATATATTGTCCCGTCAGGATTGACGCTCTGCTTACCATGCTTATTGATGTTGTTACACATGCATTTGTGAACCTTATCCCGTTCTCTGCCAACTCATCAATATTGTCAGTATGAAGTAGCTTATTACCCATACAATTGAGAGAATTCCATCTCAGGTCATCGGCCAGCAGAAAAACAATATTTGGCTGCTTCTGCACTTCCTTTTTACCGCGCTGACCGGCACATGAAACCGATACGATACACAATCCGCCAAGAATTGTCAGACCGACTTCATTCATAAGTATAATCTTTTTAATCCGCTTGTCGCTATCTTCTTTTCATTCTATATCAAATGTAACTTTAATAATTCAAAAATCAGGTCTTCTTTCGGAAATCCTTTGTGCTCTTTGTGATAACCTTAGTGCTCTCTTGTGGTTAAGTAAATTTGTCCCTTAACCACACGAGAGCACGAAGTACACACTAAGGACACAAAGGAAGAAGCTGAATTCTTTAAGTCAATGAAATATTTTAAGTACAATAAACCGGCTTTTAATTTCCGGATCTTATGGAACTTGTTAAATTTGATACATAATAACTTTATCATCCGGACAATTTTACTAACCAGAAATATCATGAGAAATAAGACAGTCAGCATTCTGTTTGCGATAATACTCTTCATCAATGGCTTAACCGGGTATTCTCAGAAATACAATGCT
>JAKQPD010000056.1 GCA_029564935.1 Bacteroidota bacterium | reverse complement strand
TCTTGATCTTATATAAGGAAGCTGTTCGGTAACAATAATTATCAGTTCCCTCTGGTTAACAGTATGAGTTGACCATACGAAATTAGCGCAGCCCAGAAAATCAAGTATCAGGTCCTTTCCGAAATTGAATTCATTTGTGGAGGCCCATGATGAAGGCGCTCCTCCCTGAAGATCAACTTTTTTAATTCTTTCTGACCAGTTGCTTATATTCGGAGTGAAATTTCCGTAAATCTGTTTGAATCCAAAATTCTGCAGCTCGACCTCTTTGCTCTGATCCTTCCAGAACCAGTTAAATATTAGAATGTCTTTGGGAATTGTTGACCTGACAATTTCAGGGCGTACAGCACCCGGTGTCTGATATCTGACACCGGTTGAAGAGGTCCGGTTCTGATATTTTTTCTCTCTTACACTTTCAAGAAGATAATCGCCCCACATCGCCACTTTGATTCCTTTCGATCCCAGATAATCATGGATTTTCTTTACATCTCCTGCAAAAAGTTCGGAATAGTCTTTGTTTTTGCAGAGCGGACAAACTCCGACAGGTGCTCCCCACCACTCGTCGTGACCTATATGGATCATTTTTGGCTTTATAACATCAATGTACTCATCATAAACCTCAAACATGAGCTTATAGGAATCCGGATTTGACGGACAGTAAGTATCAGGCCAGATATCGCCGGGATATTCGGCAAGCTCAGGATGCCTGGTAAGCAGCCAGTACCCATGGGTAAGGGATGGAATTTCAGGTATCACTTCAAGAAAATTCTCATTTGCATATCTGACAATATCCCTGACATCATTTTTTTCGATTATGAACCCGTCTCCGGCATCGAAATGACTCGAGTTTTTCTCTTCACCCCTGATACCTTCGGTAGAATTTGATCTTGAATACTGAAGTGATTTCGAAAACTCTATCCAGCCGGCATTTACTTCCGGATGATTGTCGAGGCGCATGCAATTCAGCTCTATGATCACCTTGTTATATTTGTAGAGCGACATAAAATCGCGCATGAAACGCTTGAAAAAAGCAACATTTTCCGGTCCGGGTACATATAACCTGACAGCCCTGAAGGGGAATGCAGGCCAGTCAGTAACTTTTAATCCCTGTACAGATTTGCCGTCACCTGCATCTATCAGCTGCCTCAGCGACTGCAATCCGTAGAATGCACCTGCATCATCGCTTCCTGCAATAATTATCCTGTCAGCTGACACTTCAAGATAATAACCCTCAGAACCCGGATTTTTTTCCGAAACAGTCAGATTATTAAGCTTAAGATACCTGCTGACCAGCGGATTGTCAAATCTGCCCATCAGAACGAACCTGCCCTTATCCGGGAGCGCATCTGACTTCACAGTTTTCAAGGCTATCCCGTATTTATCACTGAGTTCCCTTATAAGGAAACTAGCTAGGAAAATGTCATTATCCGCCGGTTTCTGAGGTGTAAGGATTGTTATTTTCTCATCGAGAGTAAATGAAGCTTCCGTCAGCTGAATTTTCTGTGGATAAGGAAAAATCAGAGTTTTACTTTCTGCGTTTATTTTTAATGAAAAAATGAACGTAATGAGAAGGATCAATGGTAAAAGTATTGCATTTTTTATTAACTGGTTCATAGTGAGTACATTAATTCAATTATTACTAAACAGTTTAATTGTATGAAATCCAAGCCCTGCAGGTACGGTAATTTTCTGTGATGCTTTTAAGCTGTTACTGACCGTTCTTCCATCTACCTGAAAAGAAATCCCGCTTCCCAGGGCTTCTCTGAGGTGGTCCGAAAATTCGATTGTCCATAAAGATGACTTTGTTTCGAAATATCTGCAATAGTGGTCATCATAGGCAAAATTTATTCCGAATCCTTCATCTTCCGTTTCAGAGATTTCTGAATGCAGGTAGGCGCATGTTTCATTAAATCCCATCCAGTATTTATCCTTTCGTGATTCGATCCAGTCGTGGCTGCCATGCACATTAAGTCTCCTTCCGCCTGCAATTTTTGACTTCATTAACTGTTCCGTTGGTAATGTCCGGAGCCTGTCCCAGTCAGCCTCCATCAAATCTGCCGGATCTTCTGTCTGTGCCGTCAGGTCCAGATCATGGAAGGTGAATTGCTCCGGCATCATCATTTTAAATTCAATTGTCCTGTCGACACCCACATAGCATTCACGGCTTACACCCAGTCCGGCTATTGCAGCGATCCGGCCATTATCATTCCCTCCGGCCGTACCTTCCAGGAGTTCTGCTCCCGGACGAACCTCGGCAGCCAAAGGGGTTACGCCAAATTCTTCCTTAATTGCCTCAATCCCTTTTCTGTAAATAAACAGCAGATCATTTGAAGGCACAGGTGCATGATCGCGTCTGACATCAACAACCTCGTTGTACCAGTCGGTAATTTTCATTTCATCATCGACAGGACTACCCCACCATGGCCCGGGAGGTGATTCGATATCCCAGTTCATATGTGACCATGCGCGGTGAGGCTGAAGCTCAAAGACACCTCGTCTGAGTCCCTCAATAAGTCCTTCTTTGGTAGATCCGTAATCCTGCCAGTTCCCGAAAATATCCCTGAAAGGAGGAACTTCCCATGAAGATTCAATAAGTTTCTTTTCGGGATTTGCAAAGCCGGGAGTAATATTCTGGACCATCATCTTCCCGTATTTTTCAAGCGGTTCAATAAGATATTTAATCAGCGTATCCTTTGCAGGTGTGGGATAGTGCCACATCAGGCTCCATGCATGCTCACTGCACCCGACATCATCCATAATGCAGATGAAACCGTTATCGAAATTGTCATTAAATACACCATAACCGATTGAATATACGAGTGCCTTCCTGAAGATCCTTCTCATAACCGGGTATTTACGGAACCAGTCATATCCGCCACCGATCCAGACTGTTTTCGTATCATTATCTATATCCCTGACGACAAACTGCGGGATATCACCAATTTTCCCGAGGACAGTTGCATTTCCGGTTACCGAACAGGTGACGAGTCCGATATCCGTAACATCTTCCTTATCAATTATTTTATTCAGAGTGATGCCGTTAGCTTCAGGTATGCTGGATCCCGCCAGCAGCCTGATGTCGGGAAGGTGAACATCCTGTGCTTCTTCCGTTATAAAATGATTTCCTGATATCTGGAAATTATTATTACCGTTCAATCTTACTTTCTTTATACCATTTAAACTGACACCGGAAAGACCGGCAACCTTTTCGGACTTTATATAATCAAAAAGTGCAATCATACTGATACCATATTCATTTACTGCACGTTCCAGTGTCTCATAATTTGCAGACATTCCCGTTAGCTTATCCGGATCAGCCATCCAGATAACGCATCCGTAAGCCGGTCTGGCAGCATAATCAAGGAACCTGTTTATCTGCAGCCTCTGCTCGTCGAGCCGCAGAATATCAAAAGGAACTCCCCATATTTTCAGCATAGTAACCACATCCAGAAAGTCTTCGTTTTTTACCCTGAAGGGGTCAATATTATAACTCATCGGATCGTTCCACTGGTCGCCGATTATCACAAGCACACGGAAGGGTTTGCTGATTATGCTTACAGGTTTTCCTACATCCTTCACGACCTTCCTTTCGGTCCGGACACAACCAAAGAATGCTGTTGTTGCCATTAGGAAGGCAAGCAGAAAAAATACTTTATTTAAATGTTTCTTCATTTTAATCTGAACTTATATTATCGCCCGAAGATTTGTAAAGTCTATATTTTAATAAATGTTTTATTCCGGTACATGTAATACAGAATAAGCCATACAACTGCCAGAGCTGCTGTGGATTCCACAAAACCAGCCCAGGGCCCGAGGAACCTTAAAAGTCCTCCGACAAATACATTCCCGATTAAAGTGAAATCGAACAGATGCGTGGCAACATAAACAGCAATTGCATTCATCCCTATCACCACAAAAAAGAATGCCCACTTTTTATAACCCCGGATGTCGATAACGTAATAAAAAAGGGCCAGAAGGAGGAAACTGAGCCCTCCGGCGAACAATACCAGAGAGCTTGTCCACAGATGATGAATTATCGGGAACCATATTCCCCATACTTTACCGGCAATTATACAACAGATCCCAATCAGAGCCAGCAATCCTGCTTTTTTTACCGGGTCTTTATCTGATAAAAGTAGTTGTCCGGCAAAAACACCCAGCATAACGGAGCAGACAAAGGTCATATTTGTGAGAATATAAGTCCAGCCTGCACCTTCCTGCCAATGGCCTAAAACTGCATCATCAACATACAGGGCGAGGTTCAGATCTGGTTCATAGTTCCCTGCACCCTGACCAGGGATCGGGATAAGCGCCATTATGAGCCAGTATATTATCAATAATCCTGCGGTTATCCCAAGCTGCCATTTCCTGCTAACCTCCAAAATCAGAATTGAGCTGATCAGGTACCCGACAGCAATTGCATGAAGAGTATCTGTCCAGAGATGCATTTTCATTGTATCGAAGGTCAGAAGGTGACCTGATGCAATGAGCCCGAGTATATAAAGGACTACTACCCGTTTAAGAATGTGCCGGTAAAGATCACGTTTTCGCGCCCCCTTATTAAGCCTCTTACTGAATGCTACCGGCATGACAACTCCCACAATAAACAGGAAGAGTGGCATAATAAGGTCGTAAAAATGAAACTGCCCCCAGGTGTGGTCGAAATGTACTTCCAGATTGCTGAGAACGCCTATTCCTGATGCTTTGCCAAGTGATATCAGCACTTCTGCGCCACCAATTATCCAGAGCATGTCGAAGCCCCGGAGGGCATCAACACATACAAGCCTTTCTGTGCCGGATGCTGGTTGAGACTTTGGTTCTGTGATCATAAGTTCAGGGTCAGTTTTATTAAAATCATTGTCTTTCTGTCCCTTTGGACTGATTTTTTACAGTATTCTCTGCTACGCTCAGGCCCAAAAGGATAATTGCATTGGAATCATTTCGACTAAAAATAGCTGATCTGAGATTAATTTCTTTAATTACTTTCCCATATCTTGGATTTTCCCACTCAAAAGCAAAGAAACTTACCGGATCTGCTCCATCAGCCTGGCAGAGGACAGAAGGAGCATAATAGGCATACTGGTTCTGGTTATATTTAATAACAGGCTTTTCATTTCCTGATAATCGTTTCTTAAGGTTCCAGTCCAGGATATTAACTCCATATCTGACCGGGATGGATATTATTAATCCGTCTTCGTAAATAACCTCGTACCATCCCAGAAGTTCGGAAGTGTCATAAAAGTTATATATAGCTGCATAGGCTTTCCGGTTACTTCCTTCCCTGGCACAGGCATGAAGAAAAATGAGGCTGTTCACATCGCGGTTTATTTTAATGCCCTCCACAATTCCATTTCCCCGATAATCTTTTTGAGTTGAAACAACAGCAGCTCTAAGATTTCCTGCTGCAGGGGGACTAATTTTAAATATCCTGCTTCCGGCGTTAACATTTCCTGTCAATAGGTCTTTGGAATTAAGGCTGTCGATTCCGGTTGACAGGGATGAGTTGAACCATGGTGAAATATCCACCGGCGTCACTCTGCTTCCTGACTGAGAAGGAAGCTTCTTTCCGCTGAACCTGAAATTAATATCACTGACAAGTACATCGGTAATCTCGGCAAGCCGGCTGACTGGAATACTTTTTCCCGACCAGAGAAGATTTGAACAACCAAGAAAATCGACCAACTGATCCTTCCCGAAATTAAATTCGGTGGTAGCAGCCCATGAAGAAGGTGCTCCCCCGAGAAGTCCTTTTATTTTCTGCCTTTCCTCCCACTGAGCTATATCGGCACGGAGGTTACCGTAAACCTGCCTGAATCCGAACCCGGAGACCTGTCTGTCGTTTGCGGGTTCGTCCCAGAACCAGTTGAAAACCAGAATATCTTTTGGAATCAGGTTTAAGACCTGATCCGGTCTCAGTGCTCCGGGGATCCGGTACTGGTATCCTGTGGAAGATTTCCATGTCTGGAATTCTCTTTCTGTGACCGATTCGAGAAGATGATCTCCCCATAATGCAACTTTAATACCCTTTCCTTTAAGATATTCATGTATCTTTCTGACATCTGCGGCATACAATTCCCCGTAATCTTTCCCCCTGCATAATTCACAGAGATCTTTTTCCATTCTCCATTCATCATGACCAATATGGATTATCTTCGGTTTAATTACTTCTATATATTCATCTAGTACATCAAAATACAGATCGTAACTCCCGGGTTTGAGAGGGCAGTAGGTGTCAGGTACAGGCTGATCCATATTCTCTGCAAGCTCCTCATGTCCGGCAAGAAGATAATATGCATGGGTAAGTGACGGAAGTTCAGGAATAACCTCCAGATTGAATTTCCTCATGTAACTTACGAGGTCGGCAACTTCGTCCTTCTCAAGTATTCCCCCGTCGGCATTATCCTGGTGTGACGAATTCTGATATTCCATATGCAAACCGGGGGGTCTGTCGAGCCGGCTGGAATTGAGCATCCTGGCAAATTTAACAGCCCCGGTGTTCAGCTCAGGATGGCGTTCCAGACGCATATTTGCATTAAGCTCAAGAATGATTGTATTGAACTTGTAGTAAGCTGCAAAATCCCTAACAAACCTTTTAAAAAAGGAAATATTCTCTCTGCCGGGAAGATACATTTTAATACCACGAAAAGGATACCGGGGAGAATCTTTAATCTGCACAATCGGAACACGAAGGGATCCGTCATTCATCCAAATCAGCTGGCGAAGTGATCCCAGTCCGAAAAGAGCTCCTTTCGAAGTATTTGATGCCACAACAATATTTGTCCGGGTAACTGTAAGTATATAACCCTCTTCTCCAAGGCTTTCCAAAACTCCTGACAACCTGTTCCGGTCAATATATGATTTTACGAGTGGATTTGTAATATCTCCGATAAGGATGAATCTTTCAGCATCTCTAAGTGAGTTTTTTTTGCTGATCATGACCGGGAGTTCATATTTATCGGCAAACTCAGAAGATAAAAGTCCTGCAAGGAATCTTTCCTGCCCGGAAGCTTCCTGCGGGATAAGTATTAATGTTTTTAAATCTATGCTGAATTCTCCCTCAGATACTTTAATTTCCGACGGAAGAGGAAAGACCTGTGGCAATTTGTCCGTTGCATCCGGCAATTCCCTGAAGAGCATTTCAGCCGGTCTGCCGAAACATATGCCCCGGATAAAAGATAAGATGCAGCATAGAAAAAGGACAAAATAATGTTTTGTTTTCATGCGCTGATTAATTATTTCGACTGGCATTGCAAGTTTCCCTGTAACCCTGTTAAGACTGAATCCACGGAACAAGTTATTCTGTCATACAACGGATTATCATTATCTCTTTCAAAAATAAGAATCTCCGCTTCCAGATTAAAATACTTTTCGTCGTATTTCTGATGTTAATAAACTTAATACAATCCAATTTTGTGGATTTTTAACACATGATTGTACCAGAAGATCATCTTTTTATTTTTATTTGCATTATAATCTGGAAGATATGAAGGTAGCCAAAGTCAGGTTGCTCCAGGAACCACACAAATCATTTATTTATTACAGGGAGAATAATCCTTTTACAAAATGGCATCATCATCCCGAATATGAATTGTGCCTGATCACAAAAGGAAGAGGAAAAAGAATGATCGGGGATAATATAGATCGCTTTGAAAATAACGACCTTGTCTTCATCGGAGCATTTACCCCGCATGAAAGCCTGTGTGATCCGGAATATTTTGATGATCCTGAAGGATTTCAGGGTGAAGGGATTGTTATTCAGTTTGTTTATAATTTCCTCGGAGACAATTTTTTCAGGTTGCCCGAAAACAGCAACCTCAATCGTTTTATTACGGAATCCTCAAGGGGCTACGTATTTCTTGGCAGGACAAAGAGACAGATTTCTGCTATTATGCTGAAAATGCAGAATATGACCGATCAGGACAGGCTCTATGCGCTTTTAAATATTTTCCGGATTTTTTCCAAAACAAATGAATACAGGATCCTTTCCAGCCCGGCATTCAGCGGACCGTTCTGGCTCGATGACTACAGCTCCATGCAGAAAGCAAACAGGCATATAATGCAGAATTTCCAGAATAACATCAATATAAGAGATTTGCTGAAGATAACGAATATGTCGAATACTGCCTTTTATGAAACTTTTAAAAAGACCTACAGAATGCACTTTAAGGACTACCTGCTTAATATAAGGGTCGGGTATGCATGTAAACTCCTGACCGAAGATACTTACCATATATCTGAAATTGCATATCATTCCGGATTTGGGAATATTTCAAATTTCAACCGGCAGTTTAAGAAAATAAAGGGAATAACCCCTTCACAGTTCCAGGAGCAGATAAGAAAGATTGAAATGAAGCAATAATGAAGAATATTCTTATCACAGGAGGCACCGGACTGGTCGGACGACATCTTGCCAGGAAGCTGAAGGATAAAGGTTATAAGGTTTCTCTGCTGAGCCGGGTTCCGGGAAAATCCGAACAAAAAGTGATAATGGCTGTTTATTTATTATTTTTACATTTCTTAATCAATACTGAATGACAATCACAGCAGCAGCTCCGCTTCGTGAGATGGATGGAAGAAATCTGTATTATGCATTTATTGCAGGTTCGAAGAAGCTTATCGAACATCAGGTGGAGCTTAACAGGATCAATGTTTTCCCGGTAAAGGATGGTGATACAGGTACAAACCTTGCCGGTACCGTAAGATCGGTAATCGAATCGCTTCACCCCCACCGGTCATATAAAATAACTGCCGACAGGATTGCTGAATCCACCCTGATGAATGCCAGGGGAAATTCCGGGATAATCTTTGCACAGTTCTTCTATGGATTAAGTCATGAAACAGGTGATTTTAAATCGGTAACACTTAAACAATTCGCAGAAGCCTTTAAAAAATCTGTAAGCTATGTCTACGAAGCTGTGGCAAAACCAGTGGAGGGAACAATGCTTACAGTAATCAGGGAAATGGCCGAATTTATTTACAGCAGCTGGAACAAATTTACCGATTTCAATCACCTGATGATGAGTTCCTATGAGGTATTATTAAAATCACTTCAGAAAACCCGGACAAAACTTGCAGTTCTCGAAAAAAACAATGTTGTTGACGCAGGAGCAAAAGGATTTGTTGTTTTTATTGAAGGGATCATTGAATTCATTAATAAAAGGAACATTAAGGATATTATAATGGCAGGGACGGCCGCTACAGCCGATCTGCAGAAGATAGAAGAGACATTTCCGGAAGTTATTGACTTCAGATACTGTACAGAAGCTATCATCAGAGAGTGCCGGTACGACAAACAATTGTTGTCTGATACTTTGAATAAATTCGGTAACTCGTCTGTTATTGCCGGATCAGACAAATTAAGGAGGATCCACGTTCACACAAATGAACCTGCTGAACTTTTTAAGGATCTGAGAAAAGCCGGTACAATCACTTTCCAGAAAGCCGATGATATGATTCGTCATTATGAGACGGCAAATGACAGGAAATGGAACATTGCACTTGTAACAGATTCAACCTGCGATCTTTCACAGGAATTCCTTGATCATTACCAGATCAACATGACACCGATCAATATCAGCTTCGGTGAGAATCATTATCTCGACAAGGTAACAATCCGACCGGAACAGTTCTATTCACTCCTGGATGAATCGGAAGAATATCCAAAAAGCTCTCAGGTAAACGAAAATACATTCGTAAATCTGTATTCACACCTTGCATCACATTATGACTCGGTGATTGCAATCCATCTTAGTGAAAAGCTTAGCGGAACCTTTTTCAGCAGTAAAAAAGCGGCTGACAGGATCTCAAGGGAATTCGGAAAACAAATATCCGTAATAAATTCAAGAAATCTTTCAGGTGCACTCGGACTGATAGTCCTGAGGACAGCAAAAGCAATAGAATCCGGAAAGTCTCACGATGAGATCGTTGCCCTGACAGAGAAATGGATAAGAAATGCCAGGATACTGGTTAGCGTAAAGACACTTAAATATCTTGTCCGCGGAGGCAGGGTGTCTCATATCAAAGGATGGATAGCAAACCTGCTGAATATAAACCCTATTGTATCCGTTGATGAAACCGGGAAATCAATCGTCTTCGACAAAGCCTTCAGTCAGAAGGCCAACATGCAAAAGGTTATGGACCATATAAAGAAGACCGGTGAGGGAAAAACAATATGGAATTACATAGTTCTGCATGCCAACAATGAGGATGCAGCAAAATGGTATTCGGAAGAAATGGAGAAACTGACCTCAATAAAACCGGTTTCGGTGGTCAACATCTCTCCCGTTGTGGGATTAAATGCAGGCGTAGGAGCAGCTTCGGTCGCACTGATGTATGAATAAGAAATGACGTTTTTTCAGATTTACCTCCAGGCTCTGATGGTTATCATCAGTATGATGACTCTCCTGTGGCTTGCAAGCATTTATTTAAAAAATGTGAGCATAGTCGACCTCTTCTGGGGATTTGGATTTGTTGTCGCAACAGTTTTCTACTTCATCAATACTGATGGAAACATTATAAGAAAAGTTATTCTGTTAATTCTCGTGTCACTATGGGGCTTACGGCTTTCATTGTACCTCACATGGCGTAATTATGGGAAGGGTGAGGATTTCAGGTACAGGGAGTTCAGGAAGAAATATGGTGAGAAAAGATACTGGTGGATATCCTTTTTTCAGACTTTTCTTTTGCAGGGTGTATTGATGTGGCTTATCTCCGCTCCTCTTCTCGGGGCCCAGTTTGGTGGTGCTGAAAGGAATCCGGGATTACTTGATTTTGCCGGGGTTATCATCTGGATCATTGGTTTCACTTTCGAAGCAGGAGGAGATTTTCAGCTGTCGAGGTTTAAGTCCGACCCTTCAAATAAAGGTAAAGTCCTGGATAAAGGATTCTGGAGATATACCCGTCACCCAAACTATTTCGGCGACTCGGCAGTCTGGTGGGGATACGGACTTATCTGCATTTCAGCAGGAAGCTACCTCCCGGCGCTTGGATCAATACTTATGACTGCCCTTATAATTAAAGTCTCGGGAGTTTCCCTTCTTGAAAAAAACCTGAAGGACAGTAAACCTCAGTATAAAGAATATATTGAGAATACCAGCGCATTCATTCCATGGATCCCGAAGAAATAATGTTCCGTTCCTGTAATATCCGGTTGCAGGTCTGAAACAATAATTTTTCACTTTTAATTTATTCACTCATGATAGAGCAGGTCATAATTTAGAAGCAAAGCAGGTTTGATTTTGACTTTCATTTCAATGATGGATGCCGGAAAAATGATCCCGGTCATGCCGGAAAATGCAGGGAAAGTGATGAAAGCTGCTTCGGATGAAATGCTGGATACTGCAAAACATATCTACGTATTATAATACGTCTTTTAATACGTCTTTTAATACGTCTTTTAATACGTTTTTTCAATCAAGTTCTTTGGCTATTGACATTGCGGCTATAGTTCCGTCAGCTACTGCAGTCGTGATCTGCCTGTATTTTTTACTGATCACATCGCCTACAGCATATACTCCGGGGATGCTGGTCTTCATATCCTCATTGGTCTTAATGTAGCCCCACTGATCCAGTTCAAGCTTATCCCTGAACAAATTTATGTTGGGTTTCATTCCTATGAATATAAAAACTCCGTCACTGGTCAGTTTCTCACGTCTTTTAGTTTTTACGTTTTCAACTTCGGTAACTATCTTATCCCCCTCCCTGACAAATGCTCTTGGTTCATTATCAAAAAGTATTGAGATCTTTGGATTTCTGAACACCTTTTCCTGTGCCTGTTTATTTGCAGTGAGTTTATCAAACTGATGTACAATTGTAAGTTTCTTTGCAAACCTTGTTATGAATTCGGATTCTTCCACGGCAGAATTGCCGCCACCGACAACGATCACTTCCTTGTCGTTGAAATATTTCGCATCGCATGTGGCACAATATGAGATCCCCTTACCCTTAAGTTCCTTCTCGCCCGGTGCTCCGGTAAGGTTTGGTGTGGTTCCGGTAGCAATAATTATTCTCTTTGCCTTAATTGTTTCAAATTCATCGATTACCACCTCTTTTTTCTCAAGGTCGACACTTGTAACATCCACGGCTACCTTATAAACCGTTCCGCACATCTTTGTCTGCTCGCTCATACTGTGTGAAAGCATATAACCTGCCTGAGGTTCAATGAATCCCGGATAATTAGATACCTCATGGGTAGTGGAAACATGACCACCCGGGAGAGCAATATCTATAAGTACTGTGTTTATCTTCGACTGGCAAAGGTATAACCCTGCTGTAAGTCCGCCCGGTCCGGCTCCGAGGATTATGACCTCAAATTCCGAAACAGACGGTCTGATCCCTGACCTTATCTCCCTTGCTCTTTCCGCAGTAAGCATACTGTCGAGGTTCTTTATTATTTCACTCCTTTTAATACCTCCGGTGAGTCTGGATGCTGTTTCTGTTCCATTGTCAAAGAACAGCAATGTGGGGGATGATTTAACCCCGAGCTTTTCAGCAAGTTCCCTGTTTTGCTGGCGGAATATCTTAATGAATTTTATATCGCCGCCATACAGCTTTGAAAGATCCTCAAATTTTGATGCAAGCGCCTCACATGGAGGACATTCAGTTGAGTAAAAATCAAGAACCACCTTGCCGGCTTTTAAAACCTCTTTTTCAAATTCTGATGAATTGATCTCTTTCATTTTTCAGTAATTTTTTTACATTTCTTGTATATCCACGATATTAAATATAACGTCTAACCTGTTAACCATTGCACCGTTGTACCATCATGCCGTTGTACAATTGCACCGTTGTACCATTGCACCGTTGTACCATCATACCGTTGTACCATTGCACCGTTGTACCATCATACCGTCGTACCCTTGAACCCGTCGTACCGTCGTACCGTTTTGCCCCTTCGCCCCTGCGCCCTTAACTAAAATACTCTGCAAATCCCAGTTCCATCAGTTCCCTGACCGGTCTGCAGTCGGGTGAGCAGATATTTCCTGTTTTATTTTTCGCGATCGATCCGCATCCTCCTCCGCAGGCAAGCTGAAGAGAACATTCTTTACAATCGTTTATTGAGGTAACATCCCGTGACTCCCACTCTTCAATAACAGAATTTTTCCTTGAAATTACCGGATAAAATGTTCCCAGGCTTTCATCGGTTTTACCGACGGTTGCAGTGCAGGAATAAATATTTCCTGTATAATCTAATGCCCATTCCGTCTTACATGCCGGGCAGGAATCGAAAAGCGGATCAGGGAGTTCACCGTTCTCCGCGAGGAATTTTGAGATCGAATATGCCGGCTTATGGAATTTTGTGATATGCGGATGTTTCTTTATCAGATCGTAAAGTCGTTCATAAAGGGAGATCCTGTCAAAAAGCTTATCGGGAGATGACTGGCAATGATGCAGTTCATAGTTCCTTCCGATCTGTGTTTTGAAAAGTTCGTTGTCTGTCCATCCCTTGTCAATTGCAAAGCGGGCCAGTTCTGACAGATTTTCAATGTTCTCCCTGTCGATCACAACACGAAGATTAATATTGATTCCCGCAGTCAGACAGGCATCTATTCCCCTGACAATTTTTTCAAATGTTGGTCCCCCGTTTTTAAGGAACCTCCGTTTATCATGAACAGATGAAGTTCCATCCAGGGTGACCTGTATCTCTCTGATCTTTGCGATTTTTAAAGCAGGAACATACTCCCCGAGGTAATATCCGTTTGTTACAAAGCAAAGAGAAAGATCAGCTTCAACGGATTTACCGATGAAATAATCGATCATTTCTTTTTGCTGCGGACTGTTCAGCAAGGGTTCTCCTCCGAAAACCGTAATGTATTTTCTTCGTGATGAAAACTCTTTTTTCACATAATCAAAGAAAGCATCAATCACATCCCTCCTGAGTTCAGGCGCAGGATTCAGGTATTGATCCTGATAACAGTAAGAACAGGCAAAATTACAGCTGTAATTCGGTACAAAAAATATCTGGATCTCATCCTTTTCCCTTGCATCAACAAAATCGAGATATTTTTCCCGGAATAATCTGGCTTCATCCGATTCATCAACGATATAGCCTTTCATTGTAAGCTCTTCGATAAAGGCTTCATCTTCATAGCTGTCCCCCTTCCTGACAGCCTCTATTTTACCGGCATCGGAGCCGGTAACAATATCGGCATTTCCGGATAACAGGTTTACAATGAAATAATTTTCAGAATCCCTGATCTTTGAATAAATATTATACTTTGAGAATTTCACTTCCCGTCAGTCATGACATCCTGCAACCGTTTTCGAGATCTTAGCACAGCACTGTGCAACTTTGGCTTTTACCTTATTCACCTTGTTCCTGATCAGACTTTTCATTTCTTAAAAATTATTTGATTAATAAAATTTCATTTATTGGATTAATGTTTGTGGCCGCTAAGTGTCCAGCTTGCAACCCTTATCTTTCCTTTATCATATGGCGAGGATTCTTCAATGATCTCAACTGAGGAAAATCCCGCTCTCCTTATTTGTTCCAGATATTCATCTCTGGTAACCGATCCTGCCCAGCATTCTGAAACAGCAACCGGGTCGGTTCTGTATTCTTCGGGAACAGGCTCTGTGGAATAGATATCACTTACAACAAATCTTCCTCCTTTTTTAAGCACCCTGAATATCTCATTCCACACTGCCTGCTTGTCGGAGGAATGATTAATTGTACAGTTTGAAATAACCAGGTCAGCAATTCCATCGGGCAGACTGATCTTCTCAAGAACACTCCGGATAAATTCAACATTTTTAACACCAAGTCTCCCGGCAGTATTTTTTGCTTTCTGCAACATTCCTTCCGAGATATCTATTCCAAAAACAAATCCCTTGTCTCCCACTGCTTCAGCAAGCCGGAGGACATCAGTTCCGCGGCCACTGCCCAGATCGATACATACTTCACCATTAACAGCCCGGGTGTGGTTAATTGCTCCTCCGCATGAAAGACAACAAGTGGATTCCGCAAGTTGAGTGTATCTTTTATCTATAGTTGCATAATTCATTTTCAGGCTGACTTATTTCCGGTTTTGTTTTTAATTTCTTTTGATCTTTTGATAAGTTTAAATTCCGGTGCAAATATACTAATAAATATTTTTAAATCGCAATAGTATCACCTAAATCTTTTTAATATCACTAATATTTTTTTAATTTTGCAGACACAAGCTAAATTAATGGGCAAAATTTTTAAAAAAGAATTATCGGAAAAACAGCTGGAAGAACTGTTTTCAAGTGATGAAAAATGTCTGGAGTTTCTTGCAGAGGTAAAATGGGAGGATGGATTTACCTGTCATAAATGCGGTCATGATAATTACTGTGTGGGCAAGACGCCATATTCAAGAAGGTGTACCAAATGTAAAACTGAAGAATCAGCTACTTCGGGAACAATTTTTCACAACTGCAAGTTTCCCTTACATAAGGCCTTTTATATAGCGTACAATGTTTGTAAGGGGAAGGAGGAGCTCTCTACCTATGAGTTTGCCCGAAGGTTATCTCTGAGACAGATGACCTGCTGGAATTTCAGAAAGAAGATCCGGAGTGCAATTGAAGAGATGGATCATTTAACTGATAATCAGAAATTATCTATCCAAAAATTACTCGACACAGATAAGTAGTCAGGTTGATCATCACAGTTAAGTATTTGTACAGTTTCAGATTGAATAGCGACACGGTTATAAATATCATTGTAAATCAGCACATTTTATCTGTTTGTCACACCGGTAACTAAGCAGTCAGTTTCCGACAAAGAAAACAGATGAGACCGGTCTGAGGGACACATCTACAACGGTTACCGGTTCTCCCTTCTCAATTGTCCTTATCACTTCGGTTTTCTCTGCAGCGCCGGTATGCGGGTCCCATCTCTCAAGGTTCTTTTCTCCCCTCAGTTTTACTTTAGTACTTATATCCCCGCTGGTGGAATTGGAAAAGAAATAAATATCCTTACCATCCCTGAACTTATGAATATAGGTCAGGGCTCCGTCATATGAAGTTCCGATCTTAACTGGCCACATGGGAGCCAACTGGATATCAACATCCTTCACAGTGATTACTTCCCTCAGCACTGATGCAATAATATTGTAATACGGTTGGGGGAGGAAATATCCTCTTCCTTTATTCTCGCCGGAGTTCTTAAAATAGCTGGTAAAATCATCTGGGACGATTGTAATCTCAGTTGTAAGGGGAACATCAGATGATATGCCGAATATCTCCCTGACTGCCTCCCTTACCTCCCTGTCGCGTCCCGGTTCAGAAGATCTGTCTGGCAGTTTTGATGTGGCGATTATTGCTCCCCCCCGTCTGTAGAATTCGAGGAGCTTTGCCATAACCGCTGCCGAGACAGTATTCCCACCGGGTAGGAAAACCACCCTGTACTCCTCTGAATTCACCTTGTTTCCAAGAATGAGTCTCCCGTTTTCTGCTGTACATTTCTCCGAAAGGACTTCAGGATGCAGATATGTATAATCCAGCCTCAGTCCGCGGAACAGTGTCTCGCCCAAATTCATATAATCAATTTCCGTCGGAACAATGCCACCCTCATATGCATAATACATGTTTGGAGCGCTTCCGCGATTACCGGCCTTCGGGGGTCCGGAGAAGCTGTATGCCGCATGGAGAGAAGCAATCGGATATACTATCGCAATATCGGCGATATGTCTGCCCCCCCTGAGCATATAGCACGACCGGCCAAGCCAGGTATCCATTTCGGGCGACTTTCCCCTCACCGAGAGCTGCATATTAACTCCCATAGCCAGCTGATCGAGAGCCACTCGCATTGATATTTCAGGGTTGAGAGTTCTATAAGCGGCATAAGTCTCCACGAAGAATTCAGGTTTGTCCCAGTTATAGCATGATGATGCTACTATCTTATATGCGACATTTGATCTTCCAGCGAAGTAAATATCATCCATTGAAGGAATGTGCTGAAACTTGAAGGCTTTCATGAGGTCGCCGTTCACCCCGGTTGGATTCCTTGTCTCTTCCTGGTCGAGATGGCCACTGAGCTTAATGCCATGATTTTCACACCATTGGGCCACCTGGCCGAGGTAATTCTCGGCGAAAAGGTCGGTGCGGAAACCGTGCAGAATGTTGCGCGCCGAGGCGGTTTCAGAGCCGATATCGTACCAAAGGGCCGGGTAGAGAGTCATCGGAGAATAATTGTATCTCTTCTCAAACTCTCTGTTGAAACCGGGTGTCCACATACGGCCGTCTGAAAGATGCATTGCAGGCTCGTCATAAATGGTCCTTTTAATTACTGATCCGAAAAAATCCCTAAGATTCCGGTAATAAGGGTCGAAATTTATTTCGATATACTTTGCAACGGCATCCCTGTCGAGATAATCAACGAAACCTCCCTTCTGGGAGTTTGGGCGGAATTCCGGATTCAGGCAGAATCCCATAAGCTTCCAGTTTCCCTTCGGAACCTTGCATTTTATCGTATTCCCAATCCTGAGATGGTTACTTACATCAGTCCTGCTGAAGTTGTCAATATTCATCAGCACCGCTCCCACGAAATGCATATCAGGTATTTTAAGCTCAATTATACCAGGGCCCTTGAAATCCTTTTCAACCATATCGAGGCTTTTGGCTGCATCTTCCGGGTATTTTGAATAAAACTGTCCGCCCACAATGCCGCTCGGATATGTCCACTCGTCGTAAAGTGTGCTTACGTTGAAGTTCTGACGTATCCCCTCTTCAATTGCGAGTCTGTAGAGCCTGAAATACTCATCGCTAAGATATACGACTCCCGTTGAGGAGGTTTTTCTACGCGAGGCTTTGAGGTACTCATCTGAAAGTCCGGTTGTAGGGCCTCCGCCCGGTCCCAGAAGGGTTGTCCCCCATGATTTGCTCTGAGCGCCGCTACGGATACCCCTTATTACGGTCGAATCGGAAAGAGTTGTAAGGTCGAAACCGCCCCATCTTACACCTCTGAATTCCGCGGGAGGATCCTTGAATACCGAATAATCGACTGAGTCACTCACAGCCGCATTTTTCTGGCTGAAGGCAGCTGAAGAAATCATTACCATCACAGCAACATGGACAGGTATAAATAGTATTTTCTTCATGACTATTAATTTTTAAAGCCGTGATTTATAATTTTGTCTTTCTAATCATCGAACCGTTACAGGGCCAAATAATCCTGAAGGAATTGATTCCTTCTCAAAGGACAGGGTTCTTGCATGATAGGGTCCCAACTGGTTTCTGGTCCAGAGATCCAGTGCCTTCGTTGTGATATACTGGTTTGCTAGTGTGTTGGTCACTGTTATCCTGAGGAAGTTATTGCCCTTCTTAAGTTTACCCCGTATGTCGAAAGCAAACGGTCTCCAAATTCTTCTGCCCAAATCCTGGCCGTTCAGTTCTGCCCGGCAGAAGTATTTCACTTCACCAAGATCTAGTGATGAAGCTTTCATGGCAACTGGTTCAGTACAGAAAAAATTAACCTCATAAACGACATCGCCGGAAAATGAATCCCCCAGCAGCGACCTGTAGTCACCCGGCTTGGTCCGGAAAATCTCGGAATTGGTTTTTTTGTCAATCTCAATACGATGGCTGCCTATTGTATACCGGCAGGCTTCACTACAGGTCCACCCTTCCATAATGGTCTGTAATGCTACTTTGCCAGCGAAGGGTTCTTCCGAAACTAGCAGTAAATCGTTGGTAAATATAAAAACTGCCGACCCCGCAAAATCCATCTCAAGGGGAACTTCCCAGCTCGTCGGCTTCCTGATGGCAGCCTTCGGAACCCAGCATCTGCCCGATTCAGGGTCTAATCTTACAAGAGGCATATCTTCTGAAAACTCAATTATTACATTTTTCCTGCATGTATCCTCATTGGTGACAAAATATACAGAACCGTTTTCAAGCGTCCTCTTGCAGACGCGGATAAACCTGTCTGGAGAAGCCAGCCTTGCAGTCGGCTTTATAAACTTCTGAAGGCCTTCAGCTGTTGTAAATACAGCACCCGGTAATGTTCCTGACCTTTTACCATCGGCTGCCCAGATTACCTTACCACCCGATCTTATGAACTCTTTCAGTTTATCAATCGACTTCGCAGGCATGAATGAATTACGGGATATACAAATTGAAGAATATTCCATGGGTCCTACTCTCAGCCTACCATTTTTAATGCTTACTGTGTCGCTCCCGAGGATATCGTCAT
>JAKQPD010000357.1 GCA_029564935.1 Bacteroidota bacterium | reverse complement strand
GAAAAAACACGTATGCACTGCATGATGCTTGAAAACTGCTGTTATGACTTCTTCGAGCTGCTGACACTGAATATGGCAAGACAGGGATTCTTCGGAGAAATAGTCCATGGTGAAGGCGCTTATATCCATACACTCATCGACAGTAATTTCAGTAAGGATGGATACTGGAACATGTGGAGGCTGAATGAGAATGCAAAACGCAGGGGCAACCTGTATCCTACTCATGGCCTCGGACCGATATGCCAGATTATGGATATCAACAGGGGTGATAAAATGGAATTCCTTGTTGCAGTAATGAGCAAAGATTTCCAGATGAATGAAATGGCTAAAAACCTTGCAGCAAAGGATAGTTTTTACCAGAAATATGTTGACAACCCCTATAGGGGTAATATGACAACCACAACTATCCTTACGAATAAAGGGAGGACAATGATGATACAGCATGATGTAACCTCCCCTAATGTTTATTCAAGGATACATAAAGTAAGCGGAACCAAAGGATCTGCGCTTAAATACCCTGAGCCTGCAAAAATAGCCATCGGTCACGAACGTTGGATTTCTGATGAGGAAATGAAGGAGATTGAAGAAAAATTCACTCCGCCCATAATCAGAAAGATCGGTGAACTTGCCAAAAAAGTCGGAGGTCATGGCGGAATGGATTTCCTTGAAAACTGGAGACTTATAGACTGTCTGCGAAACGGCCTGCCTCTCGATCAGGATGTCTATGATGCTGCCCTGTGGAGCGCTATCGCACCACTCACCGAATGGTCGGTTGCTCATAAATCAAAACCAATTGATGTCCCTGATTTTACAAGAGGATCATGGAATACAAATGCTCCGGTTGATCTTTCTCTTGCAAAAGGCGGTACTACAAATGTTATAAGATAGTTTTGAATATGAAGAAATATCTGACCTGGCTTTTTACCGTATTGAGGATCCTTGTTGGCTGGCATTTCCTCTATGAGGGAATCATCAAATTAATGACACCCGGCTGGACCTCAAAGTTGTATCTCATGGGATCCAACTGGATCTTTTCTGATCTCTTCCACAGGATGTCAGAGTCCCAGGCAATAGTTAATGCAGTTGATTTCATCAACATCTGGGGATTGATCCTTATCGGTTTTTCGCTGTTCATAGGACTGGCAGTAAGATGGTCATCAATAGCGGGTGCAGTACTTCTTCTGTTCTATTTCGTTGCTTATCCTCCTATTCCCGGACATACATTCGGAGCAACTGCGGAAGGAAGTTATTTATGGGTAAATAAAAACCTCATAGAACTTGCTCTGCTTATAATATTTGCCGTGCTTTCCCCCGATTTCTTTTATGGGATCGACAGATTAATTAAAAGATGGAAAGAAGAAAAGCCCCATGCTCCGGTTCCGACAATAAAAAAAGAGGGTGTTCCTCTTCAGCGGAGGGAGGTGTTACGCGATCTGGTCTCCGTTCCGGTTCTGGGAGCATTCGCCTATGCAGTTTACAGAAAGAGACGATGGGACAGCTTCGAACGTAAATACCTTACTGCCAACGCTGATGCTACATCAGGAGCTACACTGAAGACCTTCACTTTTTCTTCCCTGGGAGATCTGAAGGGTCAGATTCCAAAAGGAAAGATCGCAAATATGGATCTGAGCAAGCTTATTATGGGAGGAAACCTTATCGGAGGATGGTCCCATGCACGCGATCTTATCTACACCGATAAGCTTGTAAAGGCTTATCATACTGATGAACGGGTTATGATGACAATGCAGCTTGCTGAAAAATGCGGTATTAATGCGATCCTTACAAATCCGGCACTCTGCAGGATCATCAATAAATACTGGCGCGAGACCGGAGGCAAAATGAAATTTATCTCTGACGGAGGCGCTTCAGAAGAATCTATAAGGACATCTATTGAAGGCGGTGCCTGTACGATTTATGTACACGGAGGATCTGCCGACAGGTTTGCATATGAGGGTAAGATTGATGAAATAGCAAAATATCTTGAGATGATACGGAGCTATGGAATGCCGGCAGGGATCGGAGCACACCGGCTTGAAACAATAAAGGCATGTGTGGAAGCCGGAATAAAGCCCGATTACTGGGTCAAGACCATCCATCACCATAATTACTGGTCAGCAAAAGTTGATCTAGAACGCCAGACCACTGTGGATCAAGGTTTTAAGGATAATATTTTCGACTTCACCCCGCAGGAGACTATCGAATTCATGAATAAGCTTGAGGAACCATGGATCGGTTACAAAACACTTGCCGCCGGAGCAATCCAGCCGAAAGACGGTATTCAGTATGCATTTAATAACGGCGCCGACTTTGTATGTGTGGGAATGTATGATTTCCAGGTTGTGGAAGATTGTAATATAGTGCTCGATTCTCTTGCAAATGTTAACCGGATAAGACCATGGCGAGGATAATTTCATTGATCCTGTTGTTTTCCGGATTTATCTCCGGAATTTCTTCGGCACAGGGATATGAAACTGGTCAGAAAAAAACTTCCTCTGATTTTCACTGGCCTGAAGGGAAAAAAATGGCAATCAGCCTTTCTTTCGATGACGCCCGTCTGACACAGATAGATAAAGGAATTCCACTTCTTGATAAATATAATATCAAAGCCACGTTTTATGTTTCTCCGTCTTCCATGAAACAAAGACTTGATGGCTGGAAGAAGGCAGTTGCAACCGGACATGATATAGGTAATCATTCAATGGTCCATCCGTGTTCGGGAAATTTTCTTTGGTCACGACAGAAAGCCCTGGAAGATTATACCTTAAAGAAGATGCGTACCGAGCTTGATTCTGCAAATATGATCATAAAAAGCCTGCTTGGTGTGGAGCCGGTTTCTTTCGGTTATCCCTGCGGACAAAAATATGTCGGAAGGGGAAAGAAAACGAAAAGCTATATACCTCTGATATCAAAAATGTTTGAAAGCGGACGCGGCTGGCTCGACGAAGCTCCGAATGACCCATCATACTGCGATATGGCAAAACTATACGGAATGGAACTCGATGGCAAGTCCTTTGAACAGGTCCTGAAAATAATTGAAACAGCAAAAAGTCAGGGTGGATGGATTATTTTTGCCGGACATGAAATGAATGAGGGAGGGAATCAGACATCATTACTCACAACTATAGAAGCCATATGTCAGTATGCCACAGATCCGGCAAACGGGATATGGATCGATAATGTGCATAATGTTGCAGCGTACGTCAATACTGTAAGAACCGGTGGTTATAGGTAATTGGTATTCAGTATTCAGTATTCAGTATTCAGTATTCAGTATTCAGTATTCGGTATTCAGTAATCGGTATTCGGTATTCGGTATACGTTAACCGATCACCGATTACCGCTTACCGATTACCGATCACTTGCCAACTGCCAACTGCCAACTGCCAACTTTCTTAATTGAACCAGTACGATAACTTAACAACCAGTCCCCGGTTCTTATTCATAGTCGGATCATCCGCAAATGAGTTGCTTGTATAAACTATATAAAGATCAGAAACCGGTGCAAAACGCCACTGAAACCGGATATTAGTGTTAAGATTATCAATCTGATTGTTATACTGAATGAATGTTGTAAGGAACAGGCTG
>JAKQPD010000341.1 GCA_029564935.1 Bacteroidota bacterium | reverse complement strand
AAGCTGTGTGGGGCCGGATCCGGCCATGTTGGCAGCTTCGGCATAGATCAGCAAAATGTCGGGGAACCTGTAAATGGGAGCATATTGCCGAGATATATTAAGCTGTTCTTCAAGTGTTATCATCGGCCACAGGTATTTCTGGATATATGGTGTACCGTCTATCGACTCCTTATAGTTGATGATCGGTCCCATAGGATCAGTTGTAATATCCGACGGAAAATCCATCAAAATATAACCTTTTTTACGGGGTTGATCCGGATATTCTTCCGCCCAGCGCGGTTTGACAGCTCCTCCGCTCCATCCTCCCCATTCTGACGGCGCCATGGCTATCCCGTCAATATTCGGATCATCATCTGTTGTCTGAAAAGCCCAGATTATCTCGCTGTTATTTTTATTGGAACTGAGGAAAACATCTTCGAATTTTGGAAGAAGCGTATATGGTCCGTGAAGAATTATATCATCAGCCAGATCCCTGGCTTTTGCATAATAGGATGTTTCATTAAGCGGATTCGTTGCCCTTGTTATATAGACTTTTGCAAGCAATGTTTTTGCCAGCCAGATATTCGGGCGTGCCGGGCGCGAAGCATCATAATCTTCAAGATTTTCTATAGCAAAATCCAGATCTGCTTCAAGGGAATCATACAAAGCTGCGATCTCCAGACGTGATTCGGGTTTAAGCGGATTACTGATGGGATCAGGAGAATTTTCTGTTAAGAACGGAACCTTTCCCCACAACCTGACCAGGGTAAAGTAATTGAATGCCCTGAGAAACTTAGCCTGAGCAATGATATTCTTAACTGTCTCAGGATCAGCAGCCCCCAGACTGTTACGTTTTATTACTGCTTTTAAGACGGCATTTATATCATTGATCGCCCTGTAATGGATCTGCCAGTACATTGAATTATAATTAGGGCCATAGTCAAGGCTGACGTCCGTATATTGTCCGTCGGGAAAAGCGCCGTATACATTTTCATAACCACTCCATGTGTCATAAAGGGTATTCATGGATGCAGCGAAAGCGGCTTCACACTGACCAGGAGTCGTATAAAAATTATCAGGGGTTGATAACCCTTTTGGTTCCTCATCAAGTTTCAGACACGATACTCCCGTCATAATGAGCAATATAATAATGCTCCATATTGAAATATTCCGATATGTTTTTTTCATTTTCTCAGAAGGTTAAATTGATTCCGAATGTGATTGTTTTTACAGTGGGGTAATTACTAAGGTCTATACCTCTTCCCCCGTCGGTAGCAACGTTAAAGGAACTTACCTCCGGATCATAGCCGGAATACTTTGTAAGGGTAATGATGTTGGCAGCTGTAACATATGCCCTTAGATTTGTCAGACCAACCTTACCAATAAGGGCTTTCGGGAGGTTATATCCCAGAGTTACAGTTTTCAGTCTGGCATATGATCCGTCTTCAACATATCTGCTCAGCCGGTTTGGAGATCTTCCCAGGCTTATCTTTGACGGTATTCCCAGAAGTGCCTCACGTCGTGTTATCTGGTCGGTAAATGCCGGGATATCAGTATCCTGATTATCAATTGTCCATCTGTCATTCAAAGCCTTGCTTGTTCCTTTGCTCGGCGCTTCTATCTGTATTCTTGTTGCATTGAATATGTCATTACCCTGT
>JAKQPD010000334.1 GCA_029564935.1 Bacteroidota bacterium | reverse complement strand
TCAATCCAATAGGAAAACTTCCGTTTGAGATTCCATTGTCAATGGATGATGTAAGGAATCAATTGGAGGATGTGCCCTTTGATGCTCCGAACAAGGCTTTTGAGTTTGGTTACGGATTATCTTATTGAAAGCTGATAAATGCATTATGTGACCGGTTAGATTTGATTCATTCCTGAATCTGCCTGAGGAGTGTATTAATCAGCCGCAACTTTCATCCTCTCCGGGGTGCTTCGCCCTGCGAAGCCATGGCGTAGCAGGGCAATCACACTCTCACTTTACAGACACAAGAGGTCAAAACCGGCCTCTTGGTCTTTTTAATGACCTTCTCAAGACCTCACTAATCAATTCATTCAATTTTCAACTGATTTGTCAAGTGAATTAAATCAAGTTTTATCAGTTCCCAAATTTGACCTCTTAAGCATATTGGATCAAAATCATCATCAGCTTTTTCAAAATCAGAAAGACCGCTTTTAATTTGCTTTGGATCATGTCCATAAGGATACCGTTGCTTATGTAGAAAAAGCATTTTCTCTATTGGATAATCATCTTTTAACTCATTAATGTCCCAAAAATCCTTTTTTCTACCACCGTGAGAGATAACATCAATTTTCATTGCAATTATTTCTTCTACTGTCGCCATCCTTATTCCATCATTTAACACAAATTCTTGTATAAATTTATCTACATAATACAGATCCAACTTGACACAATTATCCTCATTATTGCCGATAAAATATGATGTACCCAGACCGACGGCTTTGTATTCACTTGGATCAACATATTTAAATGTCTTTCGGAGAAAAACATCAATCTCTTTAAAATCAATAGAATCGTATGAGGCATCAGTAAATAAATCTATGTCGAGTGATTCTCTATGCCCTCTATATAAACTAAGAGCTGTACCTCCTGCCAATCTGAAATCCTCAAATTCTTTCGCTCTCATCAGAGTTTTAAGAATTTCTAACAACAAAGAGCTGACAGTCTTATAATGAAGGTTACTAGCCATTCATTTTCAAGATTTTATTAACACATTCTATTCCGTAAAATCGGATTATTTCATTTTTCTCAATAACATTTCCCCTTTCAAATACTCTTTTTATTACGGAATTCTTCTGCCGTTCCCAGTCAATGTTTTCCATCTTTGTATCCCAGAATAATATGGACCTCAATTTAGTAAAATCAGGATGTAGCTTATACTGCTTTCTCTTTAATTCTTTTATGTCATAAAAAACTTGTAAAGTCATAAAGTAACCTTCATCAATTCCTAAAGCCTTTTCTATTTTTAATGCAAGATTTGTATTCATCCTTCTCTTGCCTTTAGTAATTGAAACCAGGGTTTGTGGATATTCCTCTAACTCAATGGCAAATCGCCCTTTAGGTAAATGCCGTTTTTTAAGCTCTCGCTCAAGAATTAATCCCGGATGGACACCTTTAATTATTGATAATTCAGTTTTCATAATACAAAAATAAACAAAAATATTTACACAATATTGTTTATTTTAAAAAAAATAAATTATCGATTCTTTGTGATTCAATAACAATCACATAAAACCCACTAAGTATTATGTCTGATTCTCTAAGATAGAATTCTGTCCGCAACTTTCATCCGCTCCGGGCAGTATTGGATGATGGCTGAATTATGCAATAACCACAATGGTCCTTGATATGCCATGTCTTGATTAAAAGATTCATAACTTTGTGCTATATGAACAATCAATTAAATATTCGAATGAAAAGATTCAATATCTGCCTTCTGGCTCTTGTTTTTATTGCATCCTTCAACAGTGGCTGTCAGAGGCAGGGCAGCACCGTAAGGCAGCCTGATACGAGTGACCTGATTATGGATGAAGAGGCCCGGGAGGTCTTTTCCCTGAGGCGTGAAACAATACTTGAAACTATTGATGACGGGTTACTGATAATGCGGTCAGATTATGGATTTAACGGTGGCAGGCATGGATACAGGGTTGCCAGTAACTTCTGGTATCTGACAGGATATGGATTGCCTGGCGCAATTATGTCACTCTCTGATAAGGAATCAGGCATTTCTCCCGCTGGGTATGCTCTGTACCTCAGGCAAAGAAGCATACGCGATGTTATTTACTCAGGCAACCTGCCTGACCCGGTGGAAATAGCATCGACGTGGTCTCCTGATGCCATTCTCGATTATAATGAGGCTGACAGGGTTATTACTGATGCAGTCAGGGCAGGCAGGTCTGTTTTTGTTGATTTCAGTGACAATGTTTTCCGTGACCGTGTTCAGGATATCATTGCAGCGGAGAAGGCTGACAGAGGCCTTCTCAGGGACATTAATCCCACGCTTTCCACTATGAGGGTAAATAAAGATGAATATGAGGTCAGGATGCTTCAAAGGGCAATCGATATAACAGGATGGGGTATAGAAGCAGTCATGGCTGAATGCGCCCCGGGTATGTATGAGTTTGAGATAGAGGCTATTCTGGAATATACCTGGCGTAGAAGCGGTTCATCCATGCCGGGGTTTGGCTCTATTGTTGGTTCAGGTGATAACGCGGTTACGCTGCATTATTCTGCCAACAACAGGAAGATGGAGGATGGCGATCTGCTGCTGATGGATGTTGCAGCCGAATATGGATATTACACTGCTGATATCACCAGAACCATTCCTGTGAATGGCAGGTTCACGAAAGAACAAAAGGATATTTATAGTCTGGTATTGCGGGCACAAAAGGCCGCAATAGAAGAGATGAAACCGGGTGCGCCAATGACGGCAGCACACAGGGCGGCAACCAACGTGATCATTGACGGTCTTCATGACCTCGGTCTGGTTACAGACCCCAACTGCCAGTGGCAGCGTAAGTTTTACACTATCTATCATATCTGCCATTTCCTGGGTCTTAATGCTCATGATCCGGGAAGCCAGGGAATACCGGAGTCTATGATGAGTACCTATCTTGTGGCTGATACCGCTGTGGGAAGACCTCTTGAGGAGGGGATGGTATTAACGGTGGAGCCCGGCATATACCTCCGCGCAAATGGGCTCGATCAGCTTGAAATGCTTTATGGCAGTGAGGCAGAAGAAGGCGAAATAGCTGATTTTATTGAAAAGGTGCGCCCGGTGTATGAACGGTACAGTAATATAGGAGTCAGGATAGAGGATGATGTACTGATCACCGGCAGCGGTAATGTTGTGATGTCAGCTTCCATCCCCAAGGAGCCTGATGAAATAGAGAAGCGTATGCAGAGCCGCTGAGGCATACACCCATGCATCAGCCAGCATGCTGACATCCTTGGGGTGACGCACCCGTGCATGCCGCAATGAAGAGCATGGCAGCAGGAATAATAATTCCAGGGCAGGCAAATCTCATTTGTCAGCAAAAAGCAGAACAAAATCCTGTTTTGTACGTATAACCCAGCGTTAGTCAAAATATGGATTTAATTCTGTTGGCATGAAAAGGGTTATCATGTTTGGTTTGCTTTTACTGACCACTGTTGGTTTGTTCTCACAGACATTCAGGAGCAGGTCGGCCACAATCAGAAGCGATGGTTTTGAGATAGACCGTACTGTCAGGTCAATAGTGATCACCGATAAGCGTATCACTATCACCAATTACCTGAGCAGCAACACGAAACCACTGGTATTGAATGTGTACCATTCTGAAGACAAGGAAGACCGTTTCGACGGAGTGTGCAGATACTACTATTGTACGGCGACTAATGATGAAAAGCTTAGCCGCTACCACAAGATACTGGTGATCAAGAAACCCTATTCAATCACCCTTGAACTGTATCTGGCAGATGACAACAAGTATGTCCATGACCTGGAGATAAACGGATAAAAGATAATTCTGCCATCCGGCAATAGATAAATACCGACTTCGGGGAAAAGGATTCCCGGGAAGCCAGGCCGTAGCTGTGCGATAATAAATAACTGCCATAATTATTGGCTGCTCTGTTTATTGTATCTTTGCGGCGTAATACATTTAACCAGCAAACAATCAATGAATAAAATTATCATCGGGATCATCCTGTTGGTTTTCCCGTTTACAGTTGCCTGGCCACAGAGTGATAATGACAAGCCTTTCCGGAGGCAATCTCTCTCTTTTGAAGCCGGGTTTCTCTATCCGCAAGGGACAATAAAAGAGAGCCTCTCTATCAGGCAGAACCTGAGTTACTATTATGTTAACCGCCATTCTGATGGTTCTATCTCCTCCTCAACCTCTGGCATGCTTCTGGGAGCAAGGTATGAATACGGCCTTCCGGGGATCAGAAGCGGTATCTCAACCGGTTTGCGTTTTATCGGAATAAACACAGAGATAAACGGCTATGCATCAGCCAATTCTGATTTCTTCTACCTGAGATATTCAATGGAGGGGAATGATACAAAATTTGCCCGTGTTAAGTCTCTGACAGAGTGTAACTATCTTCTGAGTATTCCTCTTGAGATAAGAGTTTATCCGTTACGGTACAGAAACATCTCATTGTTTGCCATGGCCGGACTGGAATACAGCGTGATATGCTTTAAGAAAGCTGCGGATATCACGTTCAGGGAAGAAACAATGAATCCGCAAAAGGATGTTGTCTTAGGAAATATCTCAGGTCCGGTTAACAGGAACATCTCAACCTTCTACAGCTCAATAGGCCTTAAACTAGGCAAGGAAGACAAGTTGAACTATACAATTGAGTTGATGCTTCCTTCATTCCTGCTGACCGAAAATAATTTCTATTTTATTGATATTGATTACCTTGAAGGCTTCAGGATGTCAGTTCAACTCCCTCTTAAAAGCAACTAACGACAATACTGATATGAAATCACTGAAAATATTACTTCCTGCCATACTGCTTCTGATTGTTTCCTCATCATGTAATAAGCTTGATGATTTCAATCTCTCCGGCACCATTTTCATTGAAGATCCTTACTATCCGGGTCTCCCCATCTACTCTGAATGGGGGTATAATACCTTTGGGGCATACATTGACCGGAAACCCTTTGTTTCCACTTCTGATGACCTGCCGGTCAAAGTGATTGTGAACAGCGATACTCTGAATATAATTTTCAGGGGCCGCATGGGTTCAGAAAATGTTGATCTGAAGTTTTCAATCAAGGGTTTTTCTCCTCAGACATATTATGACCTCACTGAACTGGATAATACAACCTTTAATCTCAAGGAACCTGGACGGGCTGTGACATTGAAAACAGGGAATGTCACAACTGTACTTAATCTTATTGAAGGAGAGCTGATTAT
>JAKQPD010000044.1 GCA_029564935.1 Bacteroidota bacterium | reverse complement strand
CAGAAATACCTGTGGCCGATGATAACACTTGAAGAACAGCTTAATATATCTCGGCAATATGCTCCCATTTACAGGTTCCCCGACATTTTGCTGATCTATGCCGAAGCTGCCAACATGGCCGGATCCGGCCCCACACAGCTTGCAGTTGACCGTATCAATTTAATAATTGACAGGGCTAACACGGACGGCAAAACAGGATTAATGACCGGTACCGAGCCAAGGGCTGCGATCACTATGTCGAAGACAGAATTCGATGCAAAAGTGATAAAGGAAAGAGACCTGGAACTCTGTTTTGAGAATGACAGGATCTTCGATGTTTTCAGAAAGAGATTGTTACAGGAAGTAACTGTCGATGAAGAAGGTGTGCCCAATCCCGATTATAACGAAAATTGCTACCTCTTCCCGATACCTGTAAATGATGCACTTGACATCGGCCAGAATCCGGGCTATTGAAATACTCTTATATCAATGAGATGTGCAGCCCCACGGGGATTCTGTGGGGCTGTACTATTATTTAAAGAGTCTTCAAAATTGTGAATATAAAGTCATAATCAAAATTATAATGAATAAAAAAAAGCCAATAAATACAATACTCGGGATGCTGACCATTTCAGGGATTCTGGCTCTGACTGGTTTTTTACCCGGTTGCCGGTCAGTAAAAGAAAGTCCACAGGAAGAAAAAGCATTAAATCCAAATGGACGCTTCGATGAATGGGGTTATACCGGCGCCGGAGGAGGTGGTGCCATGTTCAATCCGGCCGTCAGTCCTCATGATCATAACCTTGCTTTCGTGAGCTGTGATATGACAGGATCCTTCGTTACACACAATGGCGGAGAGTCATGGAGGATGTTCAATCTGCTCTCCCCGGTCGACTTTTATCTCTTCGATCCTGTTAATCCGGATGTGGTTTATGCAAATTCAGTTGCTCTTTTTAAAAGTACTGACAGGGGAGCTACATGGAGGCTTTTCTATCCGGCAGTAACTGAATGTACAGGATTCGTATCAAAGGGAGATCATGCTGATGTACGCCTGGTGACAAAAGACAGTTCACGGCGTGAAGTACTTGCTTTATCCATCGATCCGGCTAAACCGGAAAGATTGTATGCCGCCATTGATATAAATGGGGAAACCGCTTTATATATTTCCGATAACGGGGGGGGAAAATGGAATAAAGAAACAGATGTTGAAGCTGATGTCAGAAAGATCTTTATCGATCCTTCATCACCGGTAAATGATCGTACAATTTATGCCACAATGGATAAGGGTATTCTGCAGAAGAAGGCCGGCAACTGGAAAATGAATAACTGTCCTGAAGGAGTAATAAGTCTCACTGCATTCTCAGGAGGCTATGATAAAGAACTAAAGAAATTTTTCATTTATGCTGTATCGGGCCGGTCATATTTCAATCAGAAAGGTGATGGGTCAGGTATATTTATGACTGATAACGGAGGTGTTACATGGATTAACAGGCAGGATCAACTGCTTTCATATGCTTTGCCGGGCGCCGGATTACCCGAGTGGCGCACTGT
>JAKQPD010000039.1 GCA_029564935.1 Bacteroidota bacterium | reverse complement strand
GCAACCCGCGCACCGGTGCCAAACTGAATGTCCCTGCCAAAAAGGTAGTTAAATTCAAAGCAGCTCCGGCTCTGGATAAAGGTCTTTAATCAGGAGTGATTGAAATTGCCTGGAGGGTGTTTTTTACACCCTCTTTTTTTTTGTATATTCTTAATAATGATATGGTAATATCCGTATCAACAGTTTTTAAAAATATGAACAAAATAGGTTAAATTGTGTTTATGTGAATCAAATATGGTTTTTTTTACTACTTTTGATATGTCTTAACATTCCTGATTTTTGAAACATGAATTGTATTATTGTTGATGACGATCAGATCAGTTGTAAAATCCTCGAAGGCTATGTGGCGAAATCTGCGTCTCTTAATCTGGTAGGTACATTCAACGATTCTGTTGAAGCACGGAATGTTATCACCAAACGCCAGGATATCGATCTGATTATTCTCGATATCAAAATGCCGGAAATGGATGGTTTCGACTTCATAATGAGCCTCGATAACCCTCCGAATATCATCCTTGTCACCTCAGCCGAAGAGTATGCCCTTAAAGCCTTCGATTTCAATGTTATCGATTTCCTCCTGAAACCGATATCTTATGGCCGGTTCTGTAAAGCGATCGATAAAACAATAAGGTATTACTCCAGAAAAGAATCATCCGGTACCGGCGATGAAGAAATTTTTATCAAGAAAAGCTCCTCTCTTGTAAAACTCAAACTGAAGGATATAATCTATATCGAAGCTCTCGAGAATTATGTTACCCTGAATACCAATGATGACAGGTTCACAATACATTTCACAATGAAAGCTATCGAGAATCAGCTTCCGTCAGGGGTCTTCATAAGGGTTCACAGATCATATATAATAAATAAAAGTATGATCCAGAGCATCAAGGAAAACACCCTCGATCTGCTTGTTGGCGATACAGTAAAAAGTATTCCAGTGGGAAAATCGTTCAGGGACACCCTGCTGAATGACATAAATGTGATGGCGAGATGATATCGCCACATTCTCATGCTTAGCAACCGTCAGCTGTTTCTTCTTCATCTTGGACAAACCTCGTTGTCTCCTTTACTTGTTGAAGTGGTAAGGGCAGAAGGTATTTACCTTTACGGTCCCTCCGGTGAAAAATATATCGATCTCATTTCCGGTGTTTCCGTAAGTAATTGCGGTCACCGGCATCCGAAAGTTGTCGAAGCCGTCAGGGATCAGGCCGGTTCATATATGCATCTCATGGTATATGGCGAAATGATCCAGTCGCCCCAGGTTAAGTATGCCCTGAAGCTCGCCGGATTGCTTCCCGGAAACCTCAATGTCTGCTATTTTGTGAATTCAGGAAGTGAAGCTGTTGAGGGTGCAATGAAGCTTGCAAGAAAATCTACCGGCAGAAGCCGGATCATTTATTTCAGGAATGCATACCATGGAAGCACTCTCGGAGCTCTGAGTATCCTGGGCAGCGAAAAATACAAGGGTGCTTTCAAACCTCTTATCCCGGATACTTTCTGTATTGATTATAATGATTTCAGTGCTCTGGATGCAATAGACAGCAATACAGCCTGTGTTTTCGCCGAGCCGGTTCAGGCAGAAGCAGGTGTCATTTATCCCGCGGAAGGCTTTCTTCAGGAATTAAGGAAAAAGTGCTCTGAGCATGGTGCTCTTCTTGTATTTGATGAGGTCCAGACTGGCTTCGGAAGGACAGGATCGCTTTTTGCTCTTGAGAAATTCAATGTTATCCCCGACATCCTTGTTCTCGCCAAAGCACTTGGAGGAGGAATGCCACTGGGAGCATTCATAGCTTCACATGAAATAATGTCGGCCCTTACTGTAAATCCGGCGCTGGGCCATATCACAACCTTCGGCGGTCATCCTGTCTGTTGTGCAGCAGGACTGGCATCCCTCGAAGTTATCCTGGAAAATAACCTTCCCGGCCAGGTACCCGGCAAATCAGCGCTTTTCAGAAAAGAACTTGTCCATCCCGCAATAACTGCAATCAGGGGCGACGGACTGCTTCTGGCGGTCGAAACTGCCAGTCCCGCCTATGTTCATTATGCAATTTCAAATGCCCCGGCTCACGGACTTATACTTGATTACTTCCTTTTTTGCGAAAACGCTTTCAGGATAGCTCCTCCACTTATAATCAGCGATGAAGAGATCATTCAGGCTTGTGAAAGGATAAAACACCTTCTGGATGAAGCCGTAATTAACTGTAAAGAAAAATGAAGCGGATAAGAGTATTGCTGATATTGATATTATTTTCGGGGATTATACCTGTGACAGGCCAGACAGGGATCGGGGATACCCAGCTAACGCTTGAAGACCTTTATAAAAGGATCACTGAAACTAAAGATGAAAATGAAAAGATCAGGCTGAACGATTCAATAACCCTCTTTATCGGAAGCTATGCAGCCTCCGATTCCGTTTTTATTCACAGGTTTGAAAACCTGCGTTGGCTCGGACAGATAGTATCGCCTGATATGAAGCTGAAAATATTGACCTGGAACGTATTTATGCGGAACAGTCCGAACAGGTACTTCTGCTATTTTATCAGAAAGGGTGAGAAGAAGCAGAAGAATACTGTAAATTATCTGACCGGACAAAACCGTGAGGAACCCATAAGGACGGATATGACCTATAATGCAGACAACTGGTACGGAGCTCTTTATTATGCCATTCAGCCTTTCAGGAAAAACAGGCAGACACATTACATTCTCCTGGGACTCGATTACGGCAATATAAAATTATCCAGGAAGGTTATTGAGGTCCTGAACTTTACGCCCGACGGTGATATTCTTTTCGGTCTGGATTGTTTTGAAAAGGAAAATGAGACAGGATTGAGGTACGTTCTTGAATATTCTCCGGAAGGAATTGTTTCTCTCAGGATGGAGAATCCGAAAATGATCGTTTTCGACAGTCTGACAAAAGTTACAACCGGTCATGGCGACGGTTCGGAACTGTCGGGAGCAGGGATCACTTTTGATGCATATGTCTTTAAAAGAGGTTCCTGGAAATTCATTTCAGATGTAGACGTGAAGAATAAGAAGAAAGACTGATCATTTACTTAATAGTATGAGCCGGAAAAAAATCACACACCTGGTATGTTATGATGACCACCGGACATTTACCGAGGATGTGCGGAAAAGGTTCTCTGATGAGACCAAATACAGAATTGAATCATTTCATATCAGAGAAGAGTTTTTGAACCATTTCAGGAAAATAGCTGAAAATAAATCATGCAAGGTGGCTATAATAGTGGTGCCGGATTCTGCTGAACAGCAGGAATCCGTAATAAAGCTGCCACCGGAAGTAATAATATCTGATCCTGCCACCGGGATCATCCTCATCGTGCCTGCTGCAAGGATGGAAGAGGTCAGAAAAGCCGCCAAATTCAATATCGACGCCTATATCCCGAATAATACGAACGCTATGCTCAGGATACACAATGAAGTTAAAAAGCTCATCAGCGAGTATAATATTAATGTATACAGGAAGCGCAGGAATATTTCACTGAGTATACTTCTTGCTTTCGCTGTTATCACCGTTCTGGCGGTTATCATTGCCTATTTCAGATTTCCCGGCTATTTCTGAAAATACATCTGCCTTTCCGGATACAAAAAATGACTATTTGTCAGTCAGGCCTTGTGGCACATTCTTTGAAAAGGAGGTGCGACAGATAATTGTTAACTTCTAAAATTACATACCATGCAAAAAGGAAAGATTGGTGTAACCACTGATAACATTTTCCCTATTATCAAAAAATTTCTCTATTCCGATCATGAAATATTCCTGAGGGAGCTTATCTCGAATGCCGTTGATGCCACACAGAAAATAAAGGCAATGGCATCAGCCGGTGATTATAAGGGAGAACTGGGTGATCTGACAATCCGGGTGTCGGTTGACAAGAAGAAGAAAACTATCAAGGTATCCGACTCTGGCGTGGGAATGACACAGGAGGAGCTTGATAAATACCTTAACCAGATAGCTTTTTCCAGTGCCAATGAATTCCTGGATAAATATAAGGACCAGGCAAATAACCTTATCGGCCATTTCGGACTGGGTTTCTATTCATCCTTCATGGTCTCCGATAAAGTAGAGGTTTTAAGCCGTTCGTGGCAGGACGGATCAAAAGCTGTCAGGTGGACATGTGACGGCAGTCCTGAATTTACTATTGAAGATGCAGAGAGAGAAGCGAGGGGGACGGATGTGATACTTCACATAGATAAGGAATCGAAAGATTTTCTGGAAGAAAGCAAAATTGAACAGCTACTTAAGAAATACTGTAAGTTTCTGCCTGTTGAGATCGCATTCGGCAAAGAACAGGAATGGAAGGATGGAAAATATGTCGACACCGGGAAAGATAAGATCATAAATAATACAAAACCTGCCTGGACCATCAAGCCCGCCGATCTGAAGGAGGAAGATTATAAA
>JAKQPD010000264.1 GCA_029564935.1 Bacteroidota bacterium | reverse complement strand
CCTGCGCTTACATTCGAGCTTAAAAAAGTGAATTTATGTGTAATCGACAGGGATATGACACCGGAATCACGAAGTCTTATCAGCCAGCTTTCAGGTTCAACTTTCTTCAGGATAACCCACACAACATCCTCTGAAAAGGAGGCGCTTGCATTAATGAACAACAATAAATGCGATCTTATTCTCCACTTACCCGGGGAATTCTCAAAAAATATCGGGAAAGGAGAACCGGCAAAGGTAATGGTATCTGTCAATGCTATCAATGCAGTTACGGCCCAGCTTTCCTGGGCATACCTTAACGGCGTACTCCGCGATTACAACATGAACCTGGTGGCCGGAAATGCCGGCATGGCATCTGCCTCATCTGTACCCCGGATAAGTATTGTGAACAGATACTGGTATAATGAAATGCTTAATTACAAATATTACATGCTGCCCGGCATTCTGGGTATTCTTGTAACCGCCATCGGATTCCTCCTTGCAGGATTAAACCTCGTCAGGGAAAAGGAGATAGGAACCATCGAACAGATAAACGTAACTCCTGTCCGGAAACATCATTTTATTATTGCAAAGATGTTCCCTTTCCTGGTAATAGGATTAATTGATCTTGCAATTGGTATGGTAATCGGAAAGATCGCATTCGACATTCCCTTTGAGGGAAGTATTGCACTTCTGTTCCTTGCTTCTTCTATCTTTCTTATTGCAGTTCTTGGCCTCGCCCTTTTCTTCTCGACCTTCTCATCATCCCAGCAGCAATTCATGTTTGTGGCATTTTTCTTTATGATAATTTTCATCCTTATGAGCGGCATATTCACTCCTTTTGAAAGCATGCCGGTATGGGCACAGAAGATAGATATTATTAATCCGGTGGTACACCTGATGAAAATAAACAGGATGGTCATGCTGAAAGGATCTGCCTTTTCAGATATAAGCCGCGAGATATATTCACTTATAATAATAGCAATTGCATTTACTGCACTTGCTGTTGTCCGTTACAGGAAGACAGCTTAATCGTTCTGTTTGAATGAAATTGTCGCTGTAACCGGCCAGTGGTCGGAAATGAAAATCCCCTGATCTTTCTTAATTATGGTCCTGTGATTCAGAGCTCTCATCCCGTCTCTTACAAATATATAGTCAATCCTTCCCTGTCCGGGCTTATCGGAAAAGCCATTGAATGTATAAACCGGTCCTTCAGGGCTCTCTTCAGTAATAGTATAAGTATCCCTGATAAGCGGGACACTCTCGAATGGACCAGTCAATATTGAATATCCTTCACTGTTCGGAAGCATATTAAGATCACCTGTAATAATCAGTGGAAATCCTGAGGCTATGCTGTCGGCCATTGTCAGCAGCAGGAGGGCGCTATTCTTTCTTGCCGGATCCGAATCATGGGCAAAATGGGTATTGAAAAAGAAGAAATGACGGTCACTTTTTTTATCTGCCAATTCAACCCATGTCACAATGCGGGGTAATCCGGCGCCCCATGCCATTGAACCGGCAATCTCCGGTGTTTCCGAAAGCCAGAAAGTTTTCGTCCTGATCAGCTCAAACCTTTCCTTCCTGAAAAATACCGGATTCATTTCACCTGCCTTCAACCCGTCGGTCCGGCCGACTGCAACCGACTGATAATCCTTAAGGGCTGAATCGAGTACGTGATATTGCTGATAAAGAACTTCCTGCATACCTATTAAGTCTGGCTTTTCAGTATTGAGAAAATTACAAACGACCGGAATTCTGTTAGGCCATGCATTTTCGTTATCGCGGGGATTATCATAGCGGATGTTGAAGGTCATAACTTTAACAGGTTCAGTTTCGGTTTCACGTGAACAGCCGGTTATCACAATCTGAAATATTGCAAGCGAAATAAAAAGAATTCTTCTCATCATTTTCAAATTTGGCATAAAGATAATCATCATTAAAGAAAAACGGACTTTTACCTCATGAATAGTAACAGGGTAGTCCTGGTGTAATTATTTTTATATTTGTTACGAATTTTTTTCTGATGTCTGATATTATAAAGTTATTGCCCGACTCGGTAGCCAATCAGATCGCTGCCGGGGAAGTGATCCAGAGACCTGCATCGGTTGTCAAGGAGCTGATGGAAAATGCTGTGGATGCCGGGGGAAAGACAATTAATGTTATCATAAGGGATTCGGGAAAGACACTTATAATGGTCACTGATGATGGTATTGGTATGTCGGAGACTGATGCAAGGCTTTCTTTTGAAAGACATGCCACATCAAAAATATCATCGGCAAATGATCTGTTCGCGATAACAACCAAGGGATTCCGGGGTGAAGCACTGGCTTCCATTGCAGCAGTAGCTATGGTTGAGCTGAAAACAAGGAAGGAAGACGATGAAGCGGGCACTCTTGTAGTAATAAACGGTTCGCGGGTGGAGACACAGGAACCGTGCAGCTGTCCGAAAGGTTCTGCATTTACTGTAAGGAACCTGTTTTATAATATCCCGGCAAGAAGAAAATTCCTGAAATCAGACAATACTGAAATGAGGAATATTATGACCGAATTTCATAAAGTCGCTCTTGCTCATCCTGAGATAAGGTTTACACTTCAGCATAATGACAACGAAATCTATAATCTGATACCCGGAACCAGAAGACAAAGAATAGTTGGCGTTTTCGGAAAACAGATCAACCAGGACCTCATAAACCTTGACACGGATACCACTCTTGTTTCATTAAAGGGTTTTATCGGGAAACCTGAAACCGCCAAGAAGTTTTATGGCGAGCAATTCTTTTTTGTAAACAACCGCTTCATGAAACATCCGTATTTTCATAAGGCAGTTGTTGAAGCTTATCAGAAAATTGTCCCGGCCGATACAATTCCTTCCTATTTTATATTTATGGAGACTGATCCGCGGACTATCGATATCAATATCCATCCCACCAAGACTGAAATAAAATTCGAAGATGAGCGTGCTATATGGCAGATACTTATGGCATCGGTTCGTGAGGCTCTGGGCAGGTTTAATATTGCTCCCTCTTTGGATTTTGACAATGAGGTCCTGATTGACATCCCGGTAGCCGGCATTTCGGGAAAGATCCCGGAACAACCGGTAATTGAGGTTGATCCGCTTTTCAATCCCTTCGATCGCGATGAAACGGCCTTCAGAAAACCCGGTTATATCGGGAGGTTTGAAAAGGAGGGGATACCCGACTGGGAAAAGCTGTATGCTTCACCTGAAAAAGAAAATGAAAATATAACACTGCCCGGAAAATTCAGTGATACAGAAAGAAAATTTTTCCAGATCAAAGGGAAATATATTATTTGTCCGGTTAAATCGGGGCTGATGCTTATCGATCAGAAAAGGGCACATGAAAGGGTGCTGTATGAGAGGTATCTGGGTTGTCTCAGTGATAACAGGCAGGTGAGCCAGATTGAATTGTTCCCTGTTACAGCAAAGATAAGTGCCTCCGATTATGACCTGCTCAAAGATATTGAAGCTGAACTGGGTATCCTTGGTTTTGTTATCCAGTTCAGGGAAGGGAACAGGATAATAATAAAAGGGCGGCCCTCAGATTCATCTTCGGGAGATCCAAAAGAGATGCTTGAGATACTGATAGCAGAATACAGGAACAACCAGGCTGATCCCGCAACCGGTGTAAAAGAGAAGCTGGCTGC
>JAKQPD010000260.1 GCA_029564935.1 Bacteroidota bacterium | reverse complement strand
AATGCATTTACAATAGGTCTGCAGGGAGGAATGCCGGGCTATGAAGGTGCTATAAACACAGCTTTTGAGGGTGACGGGAAATTACGTCCGGATTATATGCAGAGGGTTGAAAGGATAATAAAAGAAGCAGATAAAAACTCGGGTATCATAATCCTTTCCTGCTTTTATCAGAGACAACATTCCCACAGTGGAATGCTCTACAGCAGGGCAGACATTTTTAATGCTGTTGAAAATACTGTAAACTGGATAAAAAACAAACGTTTCGGAAATGTAGTGCTTGAAATTTCTAATGAATTCATGCACGATGGATTTCTGTACTGGGGAGAGGGTAAATGGCTTGTAAGCATAAAGGGACAGGTTGAGCTTATCGGGTATGCAAAATCCCTGTATCCCCGTTTGCTGGTAAGCACCAGCGGGATGGGCAACGGACAGATGCCTGATTCAATCGTACAGGCTGCAGATTTTGTGACAATACATTTCAATACAACACGTCTTGAAAATTATGGCGAAAGGATAAATACTCTCAGGAAATCGGGTAAGCCGGTAATTTGTAATGAAGACGACAAAACCGGCAGAGATGGAGCTGCTGCTTTGGCCCTGTCCGTTCTCAATGGCTGCAGCTGGGGGTATATGAACAACGACCAGAACCAGTATATGCCTTTTATGTTTGAAGGGATAAAAGATGACACTGTCGTTTATAGCCTTATGAAAAAGGTCACTACACCCGGATATGTTATTAATGAGCAATTGTATAAAACCTTTTATTAATTTGTATTTACTCTTTTAATGTTTGTTATGTCATGGTGTACGAAAACATCCTTGAGACAATCGGTCAGACACCTCTCGTCAAAATCAACCGTCTTAATGCTAAAAAAAATGTAAAGATCTGTGCAAAACTTGAAGGATTTAATCCTTCCGGAAGTATAAAGGACAGAATAGCTCTGAGAATGATCGAGCAGGCCGAGGCGGAGGGATCACTTAAGAACGGGAAAATTATTATTGAGCCTACTTCCGGGAATACCGGAATAGGCCTTGCTATGATAGGAGCTGTAAAGGGATATAAGGTTGAAATAGTGATGAGCAGCGCGGTATCTGTTGAAAGGATAAAAATGATAAGGGCCTTCGGTGCAAAGGTAACCCTTACCGACGGCAAATTGGGAACAGACGGAGCAATTCTTAAAGCCAGAGAACTGATGAGCCGGTTCCCCGACAGGTATTTTATGCCTGACCAGTTCTCGAATAAGTATAATAATATAGCGCATTATAAAACGACAGGAGAGGAGATATGGAAACAGGCAAACGGGAAAATCGACTATTTTGTTTCCGCCATTGGAACATCCGGTACTATAATGGGTGTCGGAAAATCTCTGAAAGAGAATGATCCCAAGATCAAGATTGTCTGCGCACATCCTGTAAAAGGTCATTACATTCAGGGATTGAAAAACATGGAAGAAGCTATCGTGCCTTCAATCTATGATCCTTCTAAGATAGATGAGACTATAATGGTCGAAACGGAAGAAGCCTGGAAGATGTCGCTGAAAATAATAAGGGAAGAAGGAATATTTGTCGGAATGAGCAGCGGTGCTGCAATGTATGCTGCATTGAAAATTGCAGATAAAATAAAATCAGGGAACATAGTGGTGATTTTCCCTGACAGGGGGGAAAAGTACCTGAGCACGGATCTGTTTAAAGAATACGGTCATTAAGTCGTGCGGTCAGGCTTTGTAAGCCGTAGCTTCAGCGAAGGCTTACGGTCATGCAGTCATGCAGTCATGCAGTCTTTTCAACACTCACCGCTCATCACTCACCGCTCACCGCTCATCGCTCATTACTTTTTAAACCACCTCAGGTACGACATACGGTGGTCGGTAGTCTCTTGTAAGCATAAGATC
>JAKQPD010000031.1 GCA_029564935.1 Bacteroidota bacterium | reverse complement strand
GAACCCCCATTTTAAAGATTCATGAACCTTTCACAGTCTTTGTATGACACACTGATAACTGTTTCGGAAGCAATCAAACCATCGGGATATGTCTTACTGGATAATAGTTATATTCCGGAAGAAGTTCAAACAAACTATAATCGTTGTTTAAGGCAAAATAGCTTTTATGAGCAGATAACCACTGCGGGGTTTGAAATCATTCAGGAAGTAATTTTTGAAAAGGATTTTATTGAAGAATCGGATAGTTATATATTTAATTCTATTGAAAAAAGGATTAACGAACTGAAAAGTGAGTACCCCGGTAAAAAAGAAATATTTGATGAATATTTAAAAGTTCAGGAAGATGAAAACTATATTCTCGAAAATGAACTTATAACGGGAATGTGGTTGCTAAAATTAAAAACCATATCATAAATCCAGCCCGTAACATTCCATTTAGCCTTTTCCAATTACATTTGAATTTCCATTATAACTGCCATTTTCAGATCGGATTCATAGACTTATCCAGGCATATTTGTTTTGTCAGCATGAAGGCTCATAATGTCTATATACTATCATCTGCTATATATGAATCGGATGGAAGGATATTTATTTGACTTGCATCATTGTCTTTCATAAATTTGTTGATATATTCTGTTTTTAAGTTAATTAAGGGTATTTATTCATCGATATTTAATTTTAATACTTTTTTGCATTAAGGATTGTTATGATTAACGTAGCTCTGCCATGAAATCCTGATTACGTATTTCCTGATCCGGGAGATTATTTAGAATATTCTTATTTAATAACATAATACAGATTGTCATGAAATTAAAGCTCTGCTCTTTTTTTTCACTACTATTTATTTCAATGGTCTGGTTACGTGCCCAGGATTATCAGATCAGTTTTGCCGGTTCAGGTGCTGCAACAACTGTTGCAACAGTTAAGGTTGAGAACTTAACTCAGGGAACTGAAATTACCATGAATGGAAGTGATGTCTTACATCTAAAGGCAACCATCACGGGAATCGAGACAGTTAACAGTGATGTAACAAGTAATATAGTCTTTTATCCTAATCCGATGAATGATTTCACGAAGATGAAATTCGTATTGCCGGTATCAGGTGAAACTGTTATTTCCCTCTATGATATTTCAGGAAGGGAAATAGTCAGGAAACAGGATTTACTGACTATCGGACAGCATATTTATGAGATTCACGGAATCGGAGAAGGAATTTATTTTGCAAGAATCGTTTCGGGCAGGTATTCTTTTAATGGAAGATTAATAAGTGACGGCTCACATAGTAATAATACAAAAATAGAATATGCCGGTTCAGGCGAGACTAAGAATCCAACAGTGTTGAAGGCAAGGGAAAGTGATTCAAAAGGACCAAATGCAGAAGTCTTTATGCAATATAACACCGGTGACAGGTTAAAATATACTGCTATTTCAGAGAATTACAGATCAGTATTTACAGATATCCCTGCTGCAAACAGCAACACTATCGTATTTAACTTTACTGCCTGCAGTGATGGTAATAGCTTTAATTATCCTACAGTTCAGATAGGGACACAGACCTGGATGGCAGAAAACCTTAAAACGACAAAATATAATGATGGCACGGATATCCCTAATGTAACAGTTGGTACAGTATGGGAAAGCCTTACCACACCTGCATACTGCTGGTTTAATAATGATGCCGCGAACAAGGATATTTACGGGGCTCTGTATAACTGGCACACCGTTGCGACAGGGAAACTCTGTCCTGCAGGATGGCATGTACCGATGGATAACGAGTGGGCAACACTGGCCTATTTCCTTTATACAAATGGCTATAAATGTGACGGAACATATGGCGGGACATATGCTATCGCCAAATCCCTTGCGGCTACAACAAACTGGAAGGCATCAAATGTGACTGGTACCGTGGGGAATACCGATTTCCCTGATAAGAGAAATGCAACCGGTTTTACTGCACTTCCGGGTAGCAACCGGTACAGTGATCCCGGAGGGGAGTTTGGCGGGGTTGACGGTACTATTGGAGACTATGCCAACTGGTGGTCAGCTACCGAGGTAACAAATACAATAAAAGCAAAAGGTCGATGGATGCATTATGAGGATAGAGTAATTTTACATTAATATTCCTGATCAATAACCATTCATCCCTAGCAGGCTCTTGTTACTTTCAGGCTGGGTGCTGCGATATGTTATTGTATGTATCTTTAAATTCTCACCGACATACATGGATATGACTTTAGACTTTGACCGCTTATATTCCAAAGACCCAGGAGTCAAATATGGATTTACGAAGGAGTTATTGAATATTGCTTCAAATAATCCTGAGTCGTTGTATAACCATTTTGACCATTTCCGGGAAATGCTAAGAAGTGATAATAATATAATTAAATGGACAGCGATTGATATTATCGGATATCTTTCTGCGGCAGGTGTTGACAACAAAACAGATAATAAAATCAACAACCTCATTAAATTATTGCATGACGGAAAGCTGATTACATGCAATCACGCTATTTTCGCTCCTGGACTTATTGCAGTATTCTGAGTTCCTCCTTTTTTGCATCCTTTATACTTACGTTCAGTTCAAACCCTATCAGGATAGCTATTGAGTTCAGGTAAATTAATCCTAAAATAGCTATAAATTCACAAAAATCCAACGGCTGATTGTCTTTAGTGAAGAAAAGAACTTAATACTCCTTTAAGCTCTGAAAGAGCGGATTTATGAATAACCTCCGGCTGTCGCCGGGGATTATTCTTTGAACCAGGCTGATGCAGGTTTATTTATTCCAGTCTTAATTTACCTGAGAATCCTGAGGGGTAACAAAATTGATAGTATCTTTGTGTAAATATTCCTATAATGAACAGATTAATAAAAGATAAACTTAAAGAAATAAATGAAATCTGTGAAAGATTTGACGTAAGAGAATTGTATGTCTTTGGATCTGCAACTACGGAAAAATTCAATAACAATAGTGATATTGATATTCTTGTATATTTTAAGGACTTATCAGTAGAGAAATACACGGACAATTATTTTGAATTGCATTATTGTCTTGAAAAGTTATTTGCCAGAAAAATAGATTTAATCACTGAGAACTCTTTATCAAATCCCTATTTTATTGAGAGTATAGAGGAAACAAAGCAATTGTTATATGCAGCGTGAAATATTAAAATATCTACATGATATAAAGGTGTCCATTGATTCCATATATGATTTTTTGGGTGACAGAAGAGATCTGAATGTTTATAGAACTAACAAGTTATTACGTCGGGGTATCGAACGTGAACTGGAAATTATTGGTGAAGCGGTTAACAGGATCTTGAAAATAAATCCTTCGTTTGAATTATCAGACTCCAGACGAATAGTTGATTTAAGAAACTGGGTAATACATGGATACGATAAAGTAGATGATGTTATAATCTGGGGAATTATTTTAAGAGATTTACCCGGGTTGAAGAATCAGGTTGAAATACTGTTAAGTCAATAAACAATCGTATGGTACGTTACAATTCTGCCATTACATATCTCTATAAAAAAAGAAACTTCTGGTTGGAAGGTTATTCATGGGCATGAATCTTCACAAGCCCTTCAATAAATGATACCGTATTGATTTTTAATTAAAAGATTTGTAAGCCGTCGGGAATCGGGATTTCATGCCATAATCTGACCTTCGCTTGACTTTGGTATCAGGATAGCGTAATTTTACTTTAATATTCCTTATCAAAAACGATTCATCCGATGACACTCTGGTCAGCAGAAATAAAAGAACTTGAAAAGATATAACAATCACTGAGAGTTAATTTTCCTGATCTTGAATTGGAACCGGGGATGCTTATAAAAGCTTACGATGAGAATATGATCATTCGCTATTCAAGGTATATACAGGAATATTGCCACGTATCAAACCTGTGAAAAATAACAGGTTGTTACAAATTTTAATTTTTCAGCCGGCTTTTAAAGCTCCCGGACATGAAACGCATTAGATTTTATAAACTGAACGTTTGGTTGGAGAAGAAACTCTCTTTCCCGGGTTGTACCGACAAACAGCTGCAGGGCAATATAACCGGGTTTGAAAGCCAGATAAATCTCTCGTTCTTTTCGCTATTGATTTTGATTTTCCTGTTGATTTTTTCGCCCCGGACTACCATATATATCCATTATTTGATAGCATCCATCACTCTTTATATTTTTTCCCTGTTGCTGCAGCTTTTCTTCCCCATGCGCTATTTGGTTATAGCTGCTATATATATGAACCTATACAGGCTTCAGGAGTTAAAGTTATGATCTTAAGCAGTGATTATGAAAAAGCAAAGGAAATAGTGGATAACTATTTCAGGAACATGAATAAAGATGCAACTACTGAAGAAATATAGAAAAAAACAGTATCCTCTATCATTTGCAAAAGCCGGACAGACTGACCACTTTTGGCCGGACTGAAGTTCAAAAATATAAACTACATGATAAGAATTACTTACAACCGACGGGTGATGGTCGATTAATTCCGGCGGAGAGTGGTCAAGGTTACCGGCTTATGCACATATACAACTGTTTTTAGTTTTGCAATTATACCTGTTATTCGAAGGTTCTAAAAGTGCAAAATGCTGCAAGACACTGCATTATGGCTAATTCGGTGAACAAATTTGAATTATTTTTCTGTTCACCTATTTGGTGACCGGAATATGCACCAAAAGGGACATTTTTGCACAGGAAGGAAAACAAAAAATCCTGTAAATGTTAAGTTTACAGGATTTTGCATTAATCTGCATATATGTACCGTGGACTGTGTCCACCGAAGCCCGGAGAAGCTTTGGTGAGATAAACTTTGTTAAAAACGAAAAGCCCTCCTGCGCCAAGGCTTCGGAGGGCGAAGGTGGAGATTAGGGGAATCGAACCCCTGACCTTTTGACTGCCAGTCAAACGCTCTAGCCAACTGAGCTAAACCCCCTTCATTAAAAATTATCTCGTAAATCGCTCTTGCCTCCCGATAGCTATCGGGAGGAGCTAAACCCCCATTCAGGCCACAAATATAAAAATAAATCTGTTTTGTAATTAATCTTCCGGAATCCCAATTGATACATTCTTTTAATCACCCTTTCGTTAGTATTATGCCCTGATCCCGGTTTCAATAGCATTAAAATAAATTGGTTGCCGCCCCCTTAGTTCATTTATTTCTGATTCGGCTAAAATATGTAAATCTATTATGATCCCATACTTCAGATCTATATCATAACAAAGATCTATTATCTTATTTTTAATCTCCCAGTTAACCCTTGATTTACCAATCACGAGTACATCATAATCAGATCCAGACTGATCTGTACCCTTTGTCTGGGAACCAAATAAAATTACCTGAAATATCTCATCCCCAAAATATTGTTGTAAATGCTTCTTTAAATCTTTCAATATCCCTATTTTTTCTCTCCTATCCATCATTCATAAAGATTTATGATAATTTCAAGTGAAATTATTAAAATACTTCATATCAACAGTCTCAAAGTTACATCTTTTTCCTGTTAACCTGAAATTGAGGTATAAAAGTCGTAATGAAAATATAATCTTAAGATTAATACGGCGTTTTGTCAGTATTCCGCGATTTTGTACTTTTGCACTCACTTAAAATCGATGATGGCTTTATTCAGGAATATATCCGATTTCGATGATCTTGTCTTCGCTTCCCGAAACAGGGAATATGGCGCATACAAGCTCAGAAAAGGATATCTCTCCGCCCTGTCTGCAGGAATTGCAGCCGCAATTATTATAGCATCAGCCCTGGTACTTATTCCTTTCCTGTCAAGACCAATAAATGACAAGGTACTTGCAGGCGGTACAAGGTATATAAATTACGAGATGGAAAATTACCAGCCTCCACCGGATAATATTTATGTACCACCACCTCCCCCTCCCCCGGAAACAAAAAAAGCCGAGGAAACATTACAGTATGTTGCGCCGGAAGTCGTCGATACTGTCATGCAAACCGAACCTGTTCAGGCATCGACCGATGAGATAATAGCCAATGCCGGCGAGGAGACCTCAGAAGATAATGGTCCCGGATTCGGTGATGAGCTGTTCTCAGGTGATGGTGAAGGTAACGGTATGTACACCGATGAACCCTTCTTCCTGGTAGAGGTGATGCCTTCATTCAGAGGAGGCGATTTAAACCGATTCCGCGAATGGGTACAGAAAAGGACCAATTACCCACAGGAAGCTCTGGATAAAAAAATCCAGGGAAGAATTTTTCTGACATTTATTGTTGAAACCGACGGAGCCGTCAGTAACGTAACAGTAGTCAAAGGTGTCGATCCCCTTATAGATAATGAAGCGGTCAAAGCCATCCAGGGCTCACCAAAATGGACACCCGGCCTGCAGAGAGGCCAGCCTGTCCGGGTCAGATACTCCCTGTGGCTCAGCTTTGTAATCTGAATCATACAGATTCGTTATAAGTGTGAATAAATACCCCTTTGACATTTCATTGTTTTTCTTATCTTTACCTCGTCTAAGTCAATGTAATATGAAATTAAAACTACTTTCAATTCTTGCATTATCCGTAATACTCTCCGGATGCGGATCTTCAAAAAAACAACTTGAAAGAGGTAATTATGATGCTGCAGTATCTGAGGCTGTCCGCCAATTACGTAAGGACGCCGATGATTCGAAACAGATCGCAACACTCGAAAGATCTTACACCATAGCCAATGAACAGGATCTTGAAAGAATCAGATTCCTCAAGATAGAGGGAAGACCACAAAATTATGATGAAATTTACCTGACATATAAACGGCTCGCTGACAGACAGTCACTTGTCAGAACAGTACTGCCACTCAAAGATGGCGGGAGGACAATCGAATTTCCTTATGTTGATTATATGCAGGAAATGATCGCAGCCAAAAAGAAATCGGCTGATTTCTATTACAATCATGGTATGGAACTGATGAAGACCGGCCTCAAGGATTCGTATCGCCAGGCATTTGCGGAATTTGTACGCGCAAAAGAATATGTCGGCGACTATGAAGGAATAGATAATAAGATACAGGAATCAAAATATATGGGAATGAGCAGGGTATTTGTTTCTCTGCAGAACAGTACCATGATAAAATTCCCCCCGGAATTTGAGGAAGACCTGCTATCAGTCGATCTTCAGGCCCTCAACAGTGAATGGGTGGAATTCCATACAATAAATCTCGACAAGGATACCAAATATGATTATTATATCAATGTGACAGTGAGAAATATCCTCATCAGTCCCGATCAGACATCACAGCTCGATTCGGTGATAAAACGAGATGTTGAGGACGGATATAGTTATCAGCTCGATAAAAAGGGAAATGTGATGAAAGATACACTGGGCAATGATATCAAAATGAAAAAGTACAAAACTCTCCAATGTGCACTCATCTCAACCCTTCAGACCAAATCGTGCAGAATAGAGGGAGATATTGAGACCATCCAGGTAAATCCCGATAAAGTTCTGAAGAAAGACCCCATCGGAGCACAGTCGACCTTCGAAAATATATCGGCAAGAGCTCTTGGCGATCTTGGAGCACTGAACGCTTCACAGCTGGCAAGGACGAAAACACAGATAGTACCATTTCCGTCTGATACTGAAATGGTGCTTCGTTGTTCGGAATCTCTCAAACAGGCTATCCGGGGTTCAATACAAACCAACAGGAGGCTGATAATTTAAGATGACTTATAAGGACCGGCAGGAAGAAAGAGCTATCCTGGTTGGGATCAATTATCCCGGTCAGGATGAACACGAAACAAATGAATTTATCGACGAACTCTCCTTTCTTGCCGAAACTGCCGGAGCAGTACCTGTAAAAAGATTTATCCAGAAACTAAGTGTCCCAAATCCTGCAACTTTTATAGGAAAAGGCAAAGCTGAAGAGATAGCTCAGTTTGTTGCCGTTAATGAGATAGACCTTGCCATTTTCGATGATGAACTTACACCTGTACAGCTCAGAAATATCGAAAATGAATTTCAATGCCGGGTAATAGACCGTACAAATCTTATCCTCGACATTTTTGCTCATCGTGCCAGAACATCCCAGGCAAGGACTCAGGTTGAACTGGCCCAGTACCAGTATATGTTGCCCAGGCTGCGAAGGATGTGGACACACCTCGAAAGGCAGAGAGGGGGTATCGGACTTAGAGGGCCGGGAGAAACTGAGATTGAAACCGACAGGAGAATAATACGCGATAAGATCTCAACACTGAAAGAACAGCTGAAAAAGATCGATGTCCGGATGTCGACCCAGCGCAGGAACCGGGGCAAAATGGTTCGCGTTTCGCTGGTAGGCTATACTAACGTCGGGAAATCGACTATAATGAACCTCCTCAGCAAATCTGATGTTTTTGCCGAAAATAAACTCTTTGCAACTCTTGACACAACAGTCCGGAAAGTCGTTATCGGCAATCTGCCTTTTCTGCTCTCCGATACTGTCGGATTCATCCGTAAACTGCCACATGACCTCATCAAATCGTTTAAATCAACCCTCGACGAGGTACGGGAGTCGGATCTGCTGCTGCATGTGGTTGATATTTCCCATCCCGGATTTGAGGACCAGATAAATGTCGTCATTGAAACGCTTAAAGATCTGGGCGCCGCTACCAAACCGGTGATAGTGATCTTTAATAAGATCGACTCCTTTACCTATGTTGAAAAAGACAGCGATGATCTGACACCTGTCAGAAAAGAGAACTATTCTCTATCAGATCTGAAAAAAACATGGATGGCAAATGACAGGAACCAGCCTGTGGTATTTATTTCCGCCTTAACAAGGGAAAACCTCAGTGAGCTCCGGAAAGTCCTGTATGAAGAAGTGAAAAGGATACATATAACACGATATCCTTACAATGATTTTTTGTTTGAAGATACAGAGCATCTTTCTGCAGACAATCAGTAGAATAATAGTGATAAGAAATATTAATCAACCACCCCGGCCGGGAAAGTAGGATTGTAATCATATCAAAATCAGCAATCCCGGCCACCCCTCCTTAAAAAAAGGAGGGGAAAGCTATTTAGGTGTAATCCAGATATTTACAGTAGTTTTCGTTATTAAATCATTTCTTAGGACGGCAATGCACCTGAGGCGGGAGGAAACTTTTGTCCCCAAAATTCCTAAGAATGCCCCTGCCCCGGGAATTCAGCTGCATTTATTTACGAACTCAGCCAGCACCTTCAGGGAATGTTCCTCCTCCTCAACAAATCCCATGTGTCCCGAATCAGGCAGAACACATAGTTCTGCATTACCCGGTAATCTGACGCGCCCCTGTATCTGTTCGCAATTAATATAATTATCCATAGCCCCCAGTATCCACAAAAGCGGGATCCTTCCCTCTTCCATGACCGGCAACCTGGAGGGCCTTACCATCATTCCGTTAAGGACAGAAATTATAGCCTCCCCTGGTATTGTTGAAGATATTTCTTTTGAATGCTGAAGCTCAGCTTTGAACTTTTCGAGATTCTTTGAAGCGAACATCTTCTGTATGCTGTCGGAGAAAAACATGTTCCACTTTCCGGCTTGTATCAGTCTGATCTCCATTTTCCGCCTTTTGATGACTTCGGGGGTATCAGCAAACGGATGGGAATGAAATAAACAGTAACCGGTGAGCTTTTCGGGGTAAAGATCTGCAAAAGCAAGAGCAACATATCCTCCCATCGAATGTCCGGCAAGGAATATCTTGCCTGTTCCTGTATCCTCGGTAAGATCCCGGATAACTGTTGCCATGAATTCAACAGTATGAACATCGCTGTAAATATCCGATCCGCCGTGTCCGGGAAGATCAACTGAAATAACTCTGAATGACTCAGCAAGCTTCCTGGCAAAACCGGTCCATATCTCTGAGGTTTCGAGATATCCATGGACAAGCACAATCACCTTACCTTTTCCCTGATCCCTGTAACTGATCACACCTTTTCCGTAACTGTAGATTTTCTTCATGATATTTTGTCTGGCGCAAAAATAACCGTATTTGACAATGAATGATATTTCCGTATTGTTAATATTAATAAATAGTTATATTTTTATAAAAGCTATTCTGATAAAAGCTTCTGTTCCGAAAAAACAAATCTATGGATAAGATCCTGTTCTCATCAGTTTCAAAAAAATTTGTAATGGCCCTGGCAGGAATGTTTCTGCTTTTATTCCTGCCCGTACATCTGGTGATAAACCTTATGCTTCTGAAGGATGATCCTGAACCTTTCAACACAGCTGCAAGGTTCATGGCCTCGTTTCCTGTAATAAAGATCATCGAGATCATTCTATTTGCCGCGCTTCTGATCCATCTGTCATACGGTATTTACCTGCAGATACAAAACTGGCTCGCCCGACCGGTCGGCTATGTTGCCGGAAACAGATCAGAAACATCATTCTTTTCTCGCTTCATGATATGGACGGGTTTATCAATACTAACCTTCCTTGTCCTTCATTTTTTCAATTTTTATTTTATCCGACTTGGACTGGTCCCGGGTGATCCGGAAAATTTCTATTCCACAGCTCATGCACTTTTTAAAATCCCTGCATATAACTATATTTACCTTACCTGCTTTGTTTTACTGGGGCTTCATCTTTTTCATGCCTTTTCCTCGGCATTTCATACACTGGGATTGGATCACAGGATATGGACCCCTGTTGTTAAGGTCTTTGCCTGGATATATTCTATTGTAATACCGGCAGCTTTTGCAATTATCCCGCTGTCGATATGGCTTTCCAGATAGAAAAATCATCAATTATGGAAAAACTTGACTCAAAAATACCTGATGGCCCTTTGTCACAAAAATGGACCAGATATAAATCTTCTGTGAAGCTTGTAACTCCTGCGAATAAAAAGAAGCTTGAGATCATTGTTGTGGGAACCGGATTATCAGGAGCATCAGCCGCTTCGGCGCTTGGAGAGCTCGGATACAGTGTCAAAAACTTCTGTTACCAGGATTCACCAAGACGGGCACATTCCGTGGCAGCCCAGGGAGGGATAAATGCTGCAAAAAATTACCAGAATGATGGTGATTCGGTCTACCGGTTGTTTTATGACATGATAAAGGGAGGAGACTACCGTGCCCGTGAAGCAAATGTTTACAGGGCTGCCGAGGTGAGTAACCAGGTTATTGACCATTTCACAGCTCTCGGAGTTCCTTTCGCCCGCGATTACGGAGGGACACTCGATACACGATCTTTCGGGGGAGTTCAGGTTTCAAGGACTTTCTATGCAAAAGGCCAGACCGGCCAGCAATGCCTCCTTGGCTGTTATTCATCGCTAAACAGGCAGATAAAAAAGGGGAATGTGAAAATGTTCCCGCGCCGCGAAATGCTCGATCTGGTTGTTATTGACGGTAAAGCAAGGGGCATTATAACACGTAATCTTATTACAGGTGAGATAGAAAGACACGGAGCACATGCGGTTGTTCTTGCAACAGGCGGTTATGGTACGATCTATTACCTGTCAACACTTGCAGTAAATTCAAATGCATCAGCTGCATGGAAAGCCCATAAAAAAGGAGCGTTTTTTGCCAATCCCGGTTTTATTCAGATACATCCGACCTGTGTTCCTCAGCTTAATGAATTTCAGAGCAAGCTTACTCTTATGTCGGAATCGCTTCGAAATGACGGCCGGGTATGGGTTCCAAAATCAAAAGATGATAAGCGGCCGGCAAATGATATCCCTGAAGAGGAAAGGGATTACTTCCTCGAAAGAAGATACCCGGCATTTGGTAATCTTGTACCAAGGGATGTTGCGTCAAGGGCAGCTAAGGAGCGTTGCGATGCAGGTCATGGCGTTGGTGAAACAAAACTGGCAGTTAATCTCGATTTCAGGGATGCAATAAAAAAACAGGGGAAAAAGGCCATAGAGAACAAGTACGGGAATCTCTTCGAAATGTACAAAACAATAACAGGAAGTGATCCGTACGATGAGCCTATGCGTATTTATCCTGCCGGTCATTATACAATGGGTGGTTTGTGGGTTGACTATGAGCTTATGACAACAATTCCCGGATTGTATGCAATAGGTGAATCCAATTTTTCCGACCATGGAGCCAACAGGCTGGGAGCCAGTTCACTGATGCAGGCAGCAGGTGATGGTTATTTTATTCTTCCAAATACAATAAGCAATTATCTTGCCGATGAAATAAGAACGCCGAAAATAAGTACCTCCCAACCGGCATTTGAAGAAGCAGAAAAAAATGCTGTTGGTCGTCTGAACAGGCTGCTCTCAATAAAAGGCAGACAGACTGCCTCCTCCTTCCATAAACGTCTGGGTAAAATAATGTGGGATTATGCCGGGATGACCAGAAATGAAGAAGGTCTGAAAAAAGCTCTTATACTTCTGGATGATCTTCATGATGAATTCTGGAAAGACCTGAATGTTCCGGGAAGCATCGGCGAGGTAAATCAGGAGCTTGAGAAAGCCGGCAGGATTGCTGATTATTTCGACCTTGCCCGGCTTATAATTACTGATGCCCTTAACAGGAAAGAATCCTGCGGAGCCCATTTCAGGGAAGAGTATCAGACACCCGACGGTGAAGCGTTGCGGAATGACAGTGAATATGCCTATGTGGCCGTATGGGAATATGCCGGGGAAGGTTATCCACATATCCTTCATAAGGAAGAACTGAAATTCGAAGAGGTGGAGATGAAGGTGAGAAGCTATAAGTAATGGCGTAACGGTGCCAAGGTGCAACGGTACAACGGTGAGAAGGCGCAGGGCGAAGAGCGGAGAGCTCTGTGCCCTTTGCCCTGTGCTCTGAGCTTTATTAAACAATAATTTCCGGATAATTAAAACGTTAACGAAAACATGAACCTGACACTAAAGATATGGCGCCAGAAAAATGCAAAGGCTAAAGGAACGTTTGTGACATACAAAATGGAAAATGTAGCACCCGAAATGTCCTTTCTGGAAATGCTGGATGCACTGAACAAGAAGCTTGTGGAAGAGGATAAGGATCCTGTGGCCTTTGATCACGACTGCCGCGAAGGGATCTGCGGATCGTGCGGGATGTTCATTAACGGTCATCCGCATGGACCGGTGCCGGCAATAACCACCTGCCATCTTTCAATGAGATA
>JAKQPD010000236.1 GCA_029564935.1 Bacteroidota bacterium | reverse complement strand
TTTTTTTAAGGAGGGGTGGCCAGACTACAAGACCATCTAATAGGCAGAAATATAGATGTTCTGGCCGGGGTGGTTTATTTAATTCTGAGAAAGAAGTCCACTTTTGGTAAGTCCACATTAACCACCCCGGCCGGGAAAAGGATAATTGTAAACGCTTCAAAATTAGCAATCCCGGCCACCCCTTCCCGCCTCAGGCGGGAGGAAAGTTATTTGCCTATAATTCTGATAAGTACAGCAGTTAAATCTATTAAATTATTCCTTAAGTTGACGGCTATGGGGTATGGGGTGGGTATGTTAAGGAAGAAATTGTGCGTTTTAAGTTGTGATTCAATTTCTTAGTGATACAGAACAGAGTTAAGGTAAATGATCTTTCCTGTTTCTGCCAGGCCTGAGGATGTTTCTATTCTGTAGATATATAATCCATCCTGAGCATAATTACCTGCCTCATTTTTTCCATCCCATACAACCTTTAAAACCCCGGAATCATTATTACTTTCCTCAAGTATCCTGATGACTTTTCCCCGAAGATCAAATAATCTGATTGTAACATGTGATGATCCGGGTAAAAAATATTCTATTTCAATTTCGGAATTGAAAGGATTGGGATAGCATCTTGAAGTTACAGATTTGTCCGGTCTGTCCTGTAAAACATCTGTAACAGGGACAGTCAGGTCGCTTAAATAGCGGGTCAGGGAGACTTCATCATTATATATCCTTCTATCATAGAGTGAATATTCAGAACTGGCACTGTTGAACAGGGGAAATATATATACCGGCCGTAATATAGCCTGCCAGCTGTCAGCATCAACCGGTAAAATATCCACTTCAAGATGACCATAATGTTTACCGCCGGCTTTAAGAATACCGTTTTCCCATAATTCCGGTACATCATTATGCACCAGGAACTGCTGATTTGGATTATCAAGCGCTTTCTCGGGTTCTCTCAGTCCGTCTCCACCCTGTCCGACATCATAGAAATGAATTAAATGTGATCTTTCACTGTTATCTGGTCTTCTTTCAGTACCCATAATAGCCGATCTCTCCCACATTTCGTCATGGGCAGAGATAACCGCATCCACACCATATTGCATAAAAAGGGGGGTAAGAAGACGAACGGGATATCCGGACTGTTTGTCAGTATTTTCAGCTTCACCTGGGGGATATCCATGGGGGCCTGAAGAATAGGGGGAATGATGGAAGATCAAAAAAGTGAACATGCTATGAAGCTGGGCTTCCCGAAGTCTTTCTTCAAGCCATAAATACTGCTCTGATCCCGGACCAAAATCGGGTGCTTTACCTCCGTCCTGATCATTTTCACCCAGCAGATAGAAATTTGTATCATCATTTGATTTGTTCGGACCATTATTGCATACATCGAGTACAATAAATGTTGCCGGGCCGTATTTCAGACAATAGTACCGGCCTTCATGTTCAGCAACAGACGAGTTATTTGAAGGTGATTCAAAGTATGTAAGGAATTTTCTTACAGCTCTTTCAGATCCCGGCTGATTATATCCATCCAGTCGTGATCCTTCATAATATTCATGATTACCCAAAGCTGCCATTAACGGAATTTTACCAGCCAGACTCAGTTCGCTGCTGCTGCCCGTATTATGACGCCAGAACTCATCCCAGTCACGTTGTTCCCCACCTGTTTCCACAAGATCGCCGGCAATAAAAACAAGGTCGGGTTCACGTGATCTGATCACTTCAAGGTTGTTTTTATAACCCAGGGTCTGATCTGTCAGATATATCCTGACACTGTCATTAACCGGGTCAACCCAGGTCGTAAATTTCCCTGTTGATTCAGGTTCTGTTTCCGAATCTCCGTAAACAATAAATCTAACCGGAGCATTGCCTTCCGGCGCAGTATGAAAGGATGAACTGAATGTTTCAGTCCCCTGAGTCACTTTATATTCATAACTTGAAGACGGATTAAGATTCTCAATTCTTACCCGGTGACGGAATGGTGCTGACGGAGCCTGTCCTGCAAAGAATGTAGTATCTTCCCATAATGAATATTCAAGTGCCTCAGCCGGTTCGGGAGTGGAATTAACATGATTTTTTGTACCTGTACCCTTTTCCCACCAGGAAAGCAGTCCAGGAGAGTTCTCTTCCGAAAACCAAATAATTGTAATAGCATCATTATCAGGGTTCTGTAAATATGGAAAAACCCGGAATTTGTCCTGAGCAGGCAGAATGGATGAAAATATCAACAAAAAGTTCAAAAACAACAACAGCTTGCTGTTAAAATTGCAAGCCTTTCTGATTATTTTCTCCGTACAGCCTGATAGTCGATGCATATCCCTTTGTCAGCTTTTATTAAAATGCAATTTACAACATATTTTTCAGTGGGTCAATTTAAATTAACAGTAAATATTTTATTTATCTACGTTTTTTAATACGTTTTTTAATACGTATTATAATACGTAGATTTTTTATTGAGCTTTCCGGGATAAAATAAATTTGACTTGATTCAAGTTATGGTGTAACTTTGATTGTTGAGAAGGACAATGATATGGTCAGGTCTGTAAAGATACTTGTTCTTGCAACGAATCCAGGAAAAACGGATCAGCTCCGGCTTGATCAGGAGGTAAGGCAAATAGACGCTGCTTTACAACAATCAAGGTTCCGGGACAGTTTTGAACTGGAACAGCAGTGGGCAGTTCGGGTGTCCGATCTGCAGCGCCTGTTATTAAGATATAAGCCTGATATTGTCCATTTCAGCGGTCACGGCAGCGAATTCAGCGAGATCATACTTGAAGACAGTGATGGAAACAGCAAACCTGTTACCGCATCTGCCCTAAGCAGACTTTTTTCCCTTATTAAGGATAACATACAATGTGTTGTTTTGAATGCATGTTATTCTGAAGTACAGGCAGAAGCCATTGCACAGCACATAAACTGCGTTGTTGGAATGTCGGGTGCAATAGGTGATGAAGCTGCCATAAGCTTTTCCGAAGCATTCTACGGAGCACTGGGTGACGGAAGGGATATTAAAACTGCATTTGAGCTGGGATGTAACCAGATTGACCTTAAAAATCTTAATGAGCAGGATACGCCAAAGCTGAAAACGATAAATGAAAATTCAGCGAAATTTGCATTTATTGCTGATCCGGCAGATGAAAACCAGAAATGGGGATCTCCCCGGGATTATGCAATGCTGATAACAACCGGTTCGGTCTGCCTGTGCCTTGTCATCCTTGTTCTGGGTACCGTATTGGGTGTACTGAATGGTAAATTCTCTCCCGCGACTCTGGGAGGTGTGCAGACTGCAGGATTCGGAGGAGGACTTCTTGGATTAGGATTTATTCTTTACAGAATAATTAAAATATCTCTTGTCGGAGGAGCATCTAAATGACGGATAATAAGATAATTCAGAAAAAGAGTAGAAGGACTCTGCCAATACTTATTGCAGCCCAGCTTCTGATCGCAATCATCACAGTTGCAATTATCCTGATCGTAGGCCTGAAGATAAAACCTCTTATTGAAAAGAAAGCTGAACTTGAAAAGACTGTAGCCAATCTTGAAAAAAATATTCAGGATCTGGAACGAAATGTAAATGAACTGGAAACAAGGATCAGAGAGACAACAGTTTTTGACCGGAACAGATTTCAACTTAATTGGGGTAATTCTAAATTGTTAATTACCAGCGTAAACTTAAAGTCGGGATATATTATTGAAGATATTTTTGATATGAAGCATTCAGGTGTCGGATGGAAACTTGGTGGTTATTCCCCGGAAGTTGGTTTCGATTCCCCAAGCTTCGCTGCATACCTGCTTAACAAACACAATCTTTTAAAAATCGATGCATCACAACGTTATAGATTGCCGGAATTACTTCCTGAAACTGACAATCCGCAAAGTGGAGATCTGATCTTTTATGAATCTGGATATGTAATGTTCTATTTCAAGGACAGGAACGGACATCCGTTCTGTATAGGTATGACCCCGCTGGGGATCGTTTCACTTGAGATCAATTTCGGTCCAAAGCTGATCAAGTACTGCAGGGTTAATTACCCGGGATTTTAGCCTCACTTTTCCAGATTGCTAATTCATATTCTTCAATATATTGGAAATGGATGGGGCAAGAGAGTGATGAGGAGAACGGGAGACTAAAGTTGGAGGCAATGGCGGTTGGCTGTATCCATATCGTATTATTAGTTTTCATAATAAGTGCTTTTATAGACTGGGATATACCAGATGTCCACTGGACCAGGTCTGGTGAACTTCACGAGAATTGGTTCCAAAGATTTTTAAAAAATGCCATTACTAAATCAATCAGCGTGCAATAGGATTTTGAACAAGGGACCGTAAAACGGCTTGCGCAGTCTTTATATTGCAGATTCGTTTGTTGAATGCGGTATAAAGGAATTACTTACGGGATCTGGCAGCGAGATTACCGAGCTTGCCGAATGAAGTTGTCAGTCCTTTGATTACTGCAGAGCTGAATCCCTGGTGTTCCATCTCATTTAAGCCTGATATGGTAATCCCCTGAGGTGTTGTTACTTTGTCAATTTCACTTTCAGGATGACCTGAAGTCAGAAGTATCATCCTGGCTGCCCCAAGTACAGTTTGTGCCACAATTTGCTGAGACATTTCGGCATTGAATCCTATTTCAATTCCCCCCTGCGACATTGCACGCATGAACCTGAGGGCAAATGCGATCCCGCATGATCCGGTTACTGTGGCAGCATCTATCAGTTCTTCAGGGATTACTATAGTTCTTCCCATTTTCTCAAAAATGGAAGTGATCATTTTTTCCTGCTCAGGCTTCATGTTCCTGAACGACATGCACGTCATCGATTCGCATATCTCAACAGCCGTATTTGGCATAATACGCATATTTGGCACAACTCCGAATGCATTCTCAATCTCCCGGTGCGTTATACCGGTAATAGTTGAAATGAGCAGATGACGAGGGCTGATACCGTCCTTTATCTCTTCCCGGAGTGTCTCAAATTGCTGTGGTTTAACAGCCATTATAATTATATCCGTATCTGATATGGCTTCTGTATTGTCATCAGTTACATTAAAGCCGATATTCTTAAGAAATGAGATTCTCGATTCCCGCTTTTCACCGAGAATTATTTCTTCAATTTTGTATTGTTCCGATCTGACCAGTCCCTTTGCAAGTGATGTACCAATATTACCTCCGCCCAGAATAGCAATTTTGATTTTTTTCATTTTTTGAAATTGAGAAGGCGAAGATAGTAAAAACATGAAAATCCTTCAATACTGCTGAAACCGGCTTCGCTGCCAAATTGATAATTACCCTGACCATCAAAGACTAATTTTCGTGTTCTTGAATATCCGCCGGAGCTGTTTGAAGAACCAGACCATGAACAGAGTTACAATTTCATTCAAGAGTGAATGTTGCAGTCTGGGTTGCTCTGCCTTTCCCTATCCTGGTCATCCTGATAATAAAGGTTGAAAGTCAAGATTTTATTAAGAATTCAATCATTCTGAAAAATGCTGTTTTTAAATGACTTATCTTTACCTTCTGCCGCTATGATAGGATTGTATGAGGATGACACTATTTTCTGAATCTTGTGCCCGGGAGGAGCAGATGGAATGGAAATGAAGAACAGGATCGGTAAAGCATTAAAGGATCTGTTTTCAAGACTCAACGAGGCTTATAATAAGGGTTTGGATATTTCGGATTATTCAGGACAATACCTGAAGAGATATATCAGCAATTCATCATACTTTATTTCTTTCTATTCTCAGGTTTTGGAGAAATGTTTGAAAAGTGTCAATAAACCTGTTGGGGAAAGTGTTTTTGTCGATTATGGAGGAGGTTGCGGGATACTATCCCTTGCAGCCAGACTGCTTGATTTTAAAACTGTTATTTACAATGATTTTAATGAAAAGTCTCTGATAGATGCACAGACAATTTCAAAACAAACCGGAATTTCTGTAGATCATTTTATTTGCGGTGACGCTGGAGCTTTTGTTGATAAGGTGAACGAACTTAAAATACATCCCGACGTGATCTGCTCTGTCGATGTCATTGAACATATTTATGATCTGGATAGCTGGTTAAAATTCATATCAAAGCTTGACAATTTCAATCTGATCATTGTGACCGGTGCAAACTCACAAAATCCGTTAATTAAACAAAAACTGAAAAAAAAGCACATTATTTCTGAATACCACGGATGTGAAAGGAATGTCAGGATTGATGATACGTTCTTCAGCACATCATTCCTTGAAGAACGCGAAAAGATCATACGGCGAAAATATTTGGATTTAAGCGAAGATGAGATTAAGAAATTAGCTTCTGAAAGCCGGGGATTAAGACAGGAAGATGTTGAAAATATGGTCAACCGTTATTTGGGAAGCGGCATAACGGAATATCATCCGGATCATCCCACAAATACCTGCGATCCTTACACCGGAAGCTGGGCTGAAAGACTTATTGATTTCAGGAAATTAAAGGAAACGATTGAAAATAATGGAATGGAATTCGAAATCACAAACTCATTTTACTGCTATTCAGATGATAAATTACTAAATACAATTAAAAAGGCTCTTAATCTGTTAATTAAAATATCGGGACCAGAATGTTTATTTCTCTCGCCCAATGTTACAATAGGTATCAGAAAGTGAAGAATTCAGGATCCCCGTAGTTGTAATTATATGCAAATTTCAGGGACATTCCTGATAAACATTATCTTTACTTCCTGACTATTAAATTTTTCTTATATGAAGCTGAAACTATCTTGTTTTTTTCTTTCTGTATTCCTTACAGGCAATCTTCTTTCCGGACAGCAAAATGCCAACAATCCCGACCGTGAGCAATGGTTCATGGATATGGGATTTGGAATGTTCATTCACTGGAGCATGGATTCCCAGGTTGGAGCTGTTATCAGTCACTCCATGGCAGGAGCCTCGGAAGATTATCTCGGGAGGTTTGAAAATGACCTGCCCAAAACATTCAATCCTAAGAAATTTGACCCGGAGGAATGGGCGGTTCTGGCAAAGCTTGCAGGAATGAAGTATGTTGTTTTCACTTCAAAGCATCATTCGGGTTTCTGTATGTGGGATACAAAAACTACGACTTTCAATATTATGAACACTCCTTTCGGAAGGGATATCCTGAAAGAAGTCCTTGATGCATTCCGTAATCAGGGTATCGCAACAGGCTTATACTTTTCGCCGGAGGATTTTTACTATTTCCACAGAAATAAAATTCCGGTCGGGCGTCTTCAGGATCCTCAGCATTATCCGGCAAATAATCCCGGACTGATGGCTTATGATAAGGCCCAGTTAAAGGAGTTGCTCACGAATTACGGAAAGATTGATATCTTTTTCTTTGACGGACCTGAAGAAGGACTGAAGCAATATGCCTGGGAATTACAGCCTGATATGGTTGTAACCCGGGGACAGATGCAGACTCCTGAACAAAATCTGCCGGACAAGCCAATCACCGGACCATGGGAAGCCTGTTTTACAATGGGAACCGACTGGCAGTACAAGCCTACAAATGATCCTCATAAATCAGGTACCGAGATAATCAATATGCTTATTGAGACAAGAGCAAAAGGAGGAAATCTTCTGCTGAACATCGGTCCAAAGCCGGATGGAGAGATCCAGATAGAGCAGCAAGCTCTTCTGCGTGAAATTGCATTATGGCATCTGGTGAATGGTGAAGCTGTTCATTACATCCGGCCGTGGGAAATAATCAAAGAAAGGGATGTATGGTTCACAAGAGCAAAAAATGGCAATACACTATATGCTTTTATTCCCGGTGGCGATGAATGGAAATATGCAGAGAGGAAAGAATTTGTCTTCACGACATTAGCGGGAACAGAAAAGACAAAGATCAGCATTCTCGGGTATTCATCCGAACTGGTTGAATACCGGCCAGGATATGACGCAAAGATCTATTTCAGCCAGACACCCATCGGACTGGTAATAAGCGCTGTTAATGGTCACCGGCTTTATACCAACAATAAATGGCCGAATCCGGT
>JAKQPD010000229.1 GCA_029564935.1 Bacteroidota bacterium | reverse complement strand
TGAAATGCCGGACTGCTCAAAATGTTAATATATAATATATTGAGGATAATAAAAAAATATCTATTTTTAACCGCCCGCAAAATCATTTTCCGGCATTCATAATAATCAGCAAATGAGTGATAAGAAGATTAAAAGTGCATTAATTTCCGTTTATTATAAGGAAGGCCTTGATGAAATAGTCAGAACTCTTCATGAACTGGGTGTCAGGATATTTTCAACAGGAGGTACTTATAATCATATTGAGCAGATGGGAATACCTGCCACAAAGGTCGAAGATATCACCGGTTATCCTTCCATACTCGGCGGGAGGGTAAAAACACTTCATCCTGCCGTTTTCGGAGGTATCCTGGCCAGAAGGGAAAATAAAGGTGATCTTGGTCAGATGGCTCAGTACAACATCCCTGAAATAGATCTGGTGATAGTGGATCTTTATCCCTTTGAGGAGACAGTGAAAAGCACAAATGATCAGGAGGAGATCATTGAGAAGATCGATATTGGCGGGATATCGCTTATCAGGGCTGCAGCAAAGAACTTTAATGATGTTCTGATAATTTCAGGCAGGGAGCAATATCCGGAATTGCTGAAATTGCTGAAAGAAAAGAAAGGTTTTATTTCTGCCGTTGAAAGACGCCGTTTTGCCGCTGAAGCCTTCATGACATCATCACATTACGATACAGAGATCTTCAGATATTTCAATCAAACAGAAGGTATACCTGCCTTCCGCGAAAGCATTAACAGCTCATACCCTCTCAGGTATGGTGAGAATCCGCATCAGAAAGGAATTTTTTACGGGGATATTGCACAGCTGTTTGAAAAGCTTCATGGCAGGGAGATTTCTTATAACAACCTCCTTGATATCGAGGCATCACTGAATCTGATAGATGATTTCGACGAAACCACCGTTGTAATAATTAAACATAACAACGCCTGTGGTGCTGCTTCGAGGGAGAACCCTAAGGAAGCCTGGAATGATGCACTAGCATGCGATCCGGTATCGGCTTATGGTGGAATAATTGCAACGAATACCGGTATTGACGAAGCAACCGCGGTTGAGATGGACAAGGTATTCTTTGAAATACTTATTGCTCCGGATTTCTCACAAAAGGCTCTCGATATTCTTGAACAGAAGAAAAACAGAATCATCCTGAAAAGGAAGGAACCGTTTAAAACCATTCATGGCTTCAGATCACTTCTTAACGGTGTTCTGTGGCAGGAGAAAGATAACAGCACACAGGCGACAGGCGATCTTAAACCTGTGACACCACGGATTCCGGAAGCTTCCGAGATCACCGACCTGGTTTTTGCAAATAAGCTGGTGAAACACAGCAAGTCAAATGCCATTGTTCTTGCTAAGGGTAAACAGTTATGTGCAAGCGGTATCGGTCAGACCTCAAGGGTTGATGCTCTGAAGCAGGCTATTGAGAAAGCCCGTTTGTTCGGATTTGACCTGAAAGGATCGGTAATGGCCTCAGACGCTTTCTTCCCCTTCCCCGACTGTGTCGAGATTGCCCACAAGGCTGGTGTTACAGCTGTTGTACACCCGGGAGGATCGGTGAGAGACAAGGATTCAATAGATTATTGTGCTTCAAACGGCATGGCTATGGTTATTACAGGTATAAGACATTTTAAACACTGATAGAATATATATGGGACTTTTTTCATTTTTAACACAGGAGATTGCTATTGACCTGGGGACGGCAAATACGATTATAATTCATGATGACAAAATTGTTGTTGATGAACCGTCGATAGTTGCGATTGACAAGAGTACAGGCAAGTTGATAGCAATAGGTGAGGCGGCAAGGCAGATGCATGGCAAGACACATGAAAACATCAAGACAATAAGACCTTTGCGCGATGGTGTGATAGCGGATTTCAATGCCGCTGAACTTATGATAAGGGGGATGATCAAAATGATCAATAAGGGGTCGAGGCTTTTTTCTCCCTCTCTGAAAATAGTTATCTGCATTCCCTCGGGCAGTACAGAGGTTGAAATAAGGGCGGTCCGCGATTCTTCCGAGCATGCAGGCGGAAGAGATGTTTATATGATCTATGAACCAATGGCAGCCGCCATAGGGATAGGTATCGATGTTGAAGCTCCTGAAGGTTCGATGATAATCGATATCGGAGGAGGAACTACCGAAATCGCGGTTATAGCTCTCGGAGGTATAGTTTGCAATAAATCGATCAGAATAGCAGGTGACGGATTCACATCCGATATCCAGGCATATATGAGGCATCAGCATAATATAAAGATAGGCGAAACAACCGCTGAGGATATCAAGATCGCTGTCGGCGCCGCTCTTCCGGATATCGATAATCCGCCTGCAGATTATATTGTAAGAGGGCCCAATATTATGACTGCCCTTCCTATCGAAATACCTGTTTCATATCAGGAGATAGCCTACTGCCTCGATAAATCCCTTACCAAGGTGGAAGCAGCCCTTCTTAGTGTGCTTGAACAGACACCTCCCGAACTTTATGCAGATATAGTTAACAAGGGAGTTTATATGGTAGGCGGCGGAGCATTGCTCAGAGGTCTCGACCGCAGACTGGCTGACAAGATCAATATTAATTTCAATGTCGTTGAAGATCCGCTTCATTCGGTTGCAAGAGGAACCGGTGTTGCCCTTAAGAACGTTGAGAAATATCCTTTCCTCATGAGATAAGCTCCGGTATAGATGAGAAACCTCCTGAATTTTCTTGCGGGATATAACAATATAATAATCTTTCTCATTCTTGAAGGAATAGCGCTTTCCTTGCTCACATCAGAAAATAATTATCATAATACGAGGTTTGTAAAAGGTATCAGGGGGATTACTACGGCCATCGAAAGATCTGTAAGTAAAACCAGATCTTATTTCAGTTTACGTGAAACTGCTGAAAAGCTTTCTGCCGAAAATGCTTCTCTCAGGAACAATATTGAGAAATCGGGGGAAGCCATAAATACTGTTTTTTTTTCTGTCACCGATTCGGTTTTTAGGCAGAAATATTTCTGGTCTTCGGCTGAGGTCATAAATAATTCGGTAAACCGGCAGAAAAATTTCTTCACACTTAACAAAGGTTATAACCAGAATCTGGCCAGGGATATGGCTGTAGTATCTGATGACGGTGTAGCCGGTGTAATTGTCGGGTGCTCTTCAAACTATTCGGTTGCAATGTCGGTCCTCAATACCGACTTCAGGCTGAGTGCAAGGATCAGATCAAACGGATATTTCGGTTCACTGAACTGGGACGGCAGGGACTACAGTCATGCAATCCTCAGCGAAATTCCTCAGCATGTTATAGCAAATGTCGGGGATACAATTGAGACTACAGGCTATTCGGCTGTTTTTCCGGAAGGGTTGATGATCGGGACTATCACCGAGATTGAAAAATCAGGAAGCGATTTCTACAGGATCTCGGTTCTGCTTAAAACCGATTTTAAAAAGCTGAATTATGTTAATGTTATAGGGAACCTTCAGAAGACTGAACAACAGGAACTCGAAAAACAATTCCAATGATCAACAGGATTTTAAGATATGCTCTGATCTTTGTTCTGCTGTTGCTGCTCCAGCTGTTCTTATTCAATAATATTCAGTTCAGCGGGTATGTTAATCCTTATGTTTATATCCTTTTCATACTGCTGCTTCCGGTTGATATCCCGGCATGGTTGTTGCTGATTATTTCATTCTTTACCGGACTGATAATCGACCTGCTGACGGGAACCCCGGGAATGCACACAGCAGCCACTGTTCTTGCGGGATTTGCAAGGCCTTATGTCCTGAGATTATTTTCTCCCAGGGAAGGATATGAAACCGGCGCTGATCCTTCGATGTTTGTTTACGGATTCAAATGGTTTCTTTTGTATACGGTTTTCATCGTCCTTCTTCATCATACTCTTCTTTTCTATCTTGAAGTGTTCCGGCTGTCTGATTTTTTCAACACCTTCCTCCGGGTATTGCTGAGCTCGATTTTTTCAATCACCTTTATCCTTTTGCTGGAATATATACGAAAGGGTAAATAACTGACCTGGCATGAAGGACCTCTATTCGACACGGAAATATCTGATCATGGCAATAGTTGTACTTGCCTCACTTGCTCTGGTCGTAAAATTGTTCATAATTCAGGTAGTCCAGGATACTTACAGACTGTCGGCAGATAATAATGTTCTGAGATATGTGACACAATATCCTGCACGGGGATTGATTTATGACAGGAACGGTGAACTTATCGTTTATAACCAGGCTGCTTATGATCTGATGGTAATACCCTCCCAGACCTCAAAAATCGATACGACACTTTTCTGCCAGGACCTGGGTATTACAAAGGATGTTTTCCTTGAAAGGATGAAGGCTGCCAGGAATTATTCAGGAAGGGCTCCGTCAATTTTCCTTAAACAGATCTCTGCCGAGTCGTATGCCAGGTTCCAGGAAAAAATATTCATGTTCCCGGGTTTTTATGTACAGCCCAGGACTTTAAGGAAATATTCCAGGCCGGTTGCTGCCCATCTTCTGGGGTATGTGAGTGAAGTTGATGAAGCTCAGATTAAAAAAGATCCATATTATAAACCAGGCGATTATATCGGAAAGCTTGGGATAGAGGAAGCATATGAAAAAGAGCTGAGGGGGACAAAGGGTGTTAAAATATTCCTCGTGGATGTTTACAGCCGTGTAAAGGGTTCTTATGCCGGCGGGATGATGGATACAGTGGCAGTTCAGGGAAATGATATAGTTGCAAGTATTGATCTCGGTCTGCAGGAATATGGTGAAAAGCTTATGCAGAACAAAACCGGGAGCATTGTTGCTATCGAACCGTCTACAGGCGAGATCCTTGCCCTGGTCTCGTCACCGAACTATGACCCGGCTCTTCTTGTAGGCAGGGTCCGCTCAGAGAATTTTTCCAGGCTGTCGGCAGACACCTTACTGCCTCTTTTTAACAGGGCTTTCATGGCTTCTTATCCTCCGGGCTCGACATTTAAGCCCATAATCGGCCTTATTGCTTTACAGGAGAAGGTTATTGTGCCATCAACTACTTTCGGTTGCAGCAATGGATATTTGTTCGTTGGTTGCCACTCCCATTCATCTCCGCTTAACCTGAAAGGTGCCGTAATGAATTCATGCAACTCATACTTCTGCCAGACCTTCAGAAAAGTACTTGAAAATCCTGCATATGGTACAATTTCCGAAGCCTATGAAAAATGGAGATCATATCTTACTGAGTTCGGTTTTGGGAAGAAACTTGATACTGAATTTGTTAATGAACTCCCCGGACTGATACCCCCGGCAACATATTTCGACAGGTATCACGGGATCAACGGATGGAAGGCGCTTACAGTAATATCCCTGGCAATTGGTCAGGGAGAGATTGGCACTACACCACTCCAGATGGCAAATATGACTGCCGCTATCGCTAACAGGGGATACTATTACACACCACATATTGTTAAATCAACAGGGAACCTGCAGGGCATAGATGAGCGGTTCAGACGGAAGCACGAGATACATATTGATTCTGCAAATTTTGAAGAGATAATACAGGGTATGGAAGCTGCTGTTAACGGAGGAGCAGGAGCTACTGCCAGGATTGCAGCAATGGAAGATATAATTGTGTGCGGAAAAACAGGAACGGCGCAGAATTCCCAGGGGGAAAAAGATCATTCTGTATTTGTTGCATTCGCGCCGAAGGATAAACCGGTAATTGCCATTGCCGTATATGTTGAGAATTCAGGATTCGGAGCTACTTATGCAGCTCCGGTGGCCAGTCTGATGATCGAAAAGTATATAAAGAAGGAGATTGGCGAGGCAAGTAAATGGAAGGAACAGAGAATGCTTGAATTAAATCTTACAGGACGTGCCGCGCAACGTTAATATATGGTACAGGATTGACAAGGTTACTGTCTTTCTTTTCCTGCTGATGATGATCGTAGGCTGGTTTAACATTTATGCTGCCGTCTATAACGAAGAACATAAGGATATACTTGATTTTTCACAGAGATACGGGAAACAATTCATCTGGGTTATTGCTGCAATTGTTCTGGCGGTTTTAGTAGTGATAATCGACACCAGGTTTTATCTTTTCTTCGCCTGGGGGGTATACGCTGTGCTTGTAATACTGCTTATACTGGTTCTTTTTTTCGGTAAGGAAGTAAATGGGGCAAGGTCATGGTTCCAGATTGGACCGCTGACAATTCAGCCTTCTGAATTTGCAAAATTCGCCACAGCTCTTGCACTGGCAGGCTACCTTAATAATCATAAAGGCGAACTTACCAGGCTCAGGGTTATATTGCCTGCAGCTGCCATAATCTTTCTTCCCGCTCTTCTGACAGCTAAACAACCCGACATGGGTTCAACAGTAGTCTTTTTCTCATTCTTCATAGTACTGTTCAGGGAGGGTATGAGCCCGTATATTTTTGTATCAGGACTGCTGATGATAATCCTGTTCTTTCTGACGCTCCTGATGGATAATCTCCTGCTCGGATTAATTCTTGTGGCGCTGGCCTTTTTCCTGACCTGGTTTGTGACACGAAAAACAAAATTATCATTTACGGGGCTGGGTATTATCCTCCTTATCGGCGGCAGCTTATTTGCGCTGGATCATTTTGTACTGAGATCAATAGGCAACGAGTATATTCTGATAATCACACTTATCCTGGCTGGTCTGGCCTTCGCCTATTACATTTATCAGAAAAAGGCGATGAGCATACTTGTTATTTACCTGTTTCTGCTGGGAAGTATAATATATATAAATTCTGTTGACTTTGCTTTTAACAACCTTCTGAAACCACATCAGAGGGAAAGAGTTGAGATAATGCTTGGTTTCAAATCCGATCCGCACGGCACAGGGTATAATCTTAACCAGTCTCTTATTTCGATCGGATCCGGAGGGTTCGGGGGGAAGGGATATCTTCAGGGGACACAGACAAAATTCAAATTTGTCCCTGCTCAGAGCACGGACTTCATCTTCTGTACAGTAGGCGAAGAATGGGGCTTTGTAGGATCATTTGTGACAGTGGGATTGTATCTCTTCCTGCTTCTGAGACTAATAAAGCTTGCTGAAAGACAGCGTTCGGTCTTTTCGCGTATTTACGGCTATGGAGTTATTTCTGTACTCTTCACTCATTTTTTCATAAATATTGGTATGACTATCGGTATCGTTCCGGTGATAGGTATCCCGCTGCCTTTTTTCAGTTACGGTGGCAGTTCACTCTGGGGCTTTACAATATTGCTGTTTATTTTTCTCAGGCTCGATGCAAGCCGTACTGAATACCTTATCTGATCAGAAAGGCATTGTGATCCTGTGGGATATCTCTATCCCGAAATCTTTTTCAACATAATCGATCAGCTGGGGAAAGAATTCCATGAAATCGTCCTGGAGTGCATAATAGTTTTTCTTAAGCGTTTTTATTGCATATCTGGTTTCATTCGGCAAACTTGAATTCCTGCTTAATGTCCTCAGAACATGCTTTATACCATTTGTAGTCTGATATGTTTCTATCCAGTTGTTAATTATGAAAAATGGCATCATCCCTTTTACCTTTTCGGGGAGTATTTCATAATTGTTTACAAGTGCCCTGTAAAAATTGTAGGTAACACTCTCAAGAGGCCTCCGGGAGAAAAAATTCCACTCTTTGGTCAGATAATGGTCATAGATTATATCAGTTATAACTCCGGCATATTTATGATATTTGCGTGAAAAATATATCTTGCTTCTGTGTACCACAGGATGCCGGTCGGTGAACATATCTATATACCTGTGAAGAATAATACCCTTCCTGATAAGCTCGGGGTAGTTGAGATAATCCCTGCCTTTAACATAATCGCCGATATAATTACCGATGATTATCTTATCGGAATCCCCCGACAGGTATATGTGGGCAAGGACATTCATACAAAGTTATAATAGTACAAAGAATTTATCAGATAGTTCATTACAAAAGATAATTTCTCCGGAGTATTTACAGATCATAACCGGTTGATATAAATTTTATTGTATTACAGACAGTTATAATGTGGAAACCATGTTTAAAAATTTTGAATAAACTTTCGGAATTCCGGTATGCAAATTATACATTTGCTGATTCATTTTAAAATGAAAATCTGTACTGTCAATAAATTGCTGAAAAAATAAATTTATGGTAAGAAAAAATGTAGTAATTATCGGTGCTGCCGGAAGGGATTTCCACAACTTTAATATTTGTTTCAGGGATAATGAAAGCTATAATGTTGTTGCTTTCACAGCAGCCCAGATACCCGATATTGACGGGAGAAGGTATCCTGCCGACCTTGCCGGGAAATTATATCCTAAAGGCATTCCGGTCTTTGCAGAGGAGAACCTTCCTGAAATAATAAGGAAACACAAGGTTGATCAATGCATTTTTTCCTACAGTGATGTTACATATAATAAGGTGATGTCGGTCGGTGCCATCGTTAATTCCGCCGGTGCCGATTTCGTTCTGCTTGGTCCGGATGCAACAATGGTAAAAAGTACGAAGCCCCTTATTGCAGTGGGAGCGGTGAGGACAGGTTGTGGAAAGAGCCAGACCTCGAGGAAAGTGATTGATATCCTTATGGCAAAAGGGCTGAAGGTTGTTGCTGTCCGTCATCCCATGCCATACGGTAATCTGAGTGAACAGAAGGTTCAGAGGTTTGCCACTCTTAAAGATCTCGAAAAGCATAAATGTACTGTAGAGGAGATGGAGGAATATGAACCTCATGTTGTACGGGGTAATGTTATTTATGCCGGGGTTGATTATGAGGCTATTCTCCGGAAAGCTGAAAAGGATCCTGCAGGATGCGATGTCGTTGTCTGGGATGGAGGGAATAATGATTTTCCGTTTTATAAACCTGATCTTATGATAACTGTGACCGATCCCCACAGGGCCGGGCATGAGCTGAGGTATTATCCGGGGGAGGTTACTCTCCGGATCGCTGATGTGGTGGTTATAAACAAAATCGACAGCGCTGACCCGGACTCCATAAACATTGTAAGGGAAAGTATTGAGAAAGTCAATCCAAAGGCAACAGTCATAGATGCTGCATCACCAATAAAAGTTGATGATCCTTCGGTGATCAGGGGAAAGAATGTACTCGTTGTTGAAGATGGGCCAACCCTTACCCATGGAGAGATGAAGCTTGGCGCAGGTATTATGGCTGCCCGTAAGTTTGGGGCTGCAGGGATAATTGATCCCCGGCCATTTGTTGTGGGCAAGCTCAAAGAAACCTTCGGCCTTTATCCCGGAATCGGAACTCTTCTCCCGGCCATGGGATATGGAGAACAACAGCTTCGTGACCTTGAAAAGAGTATCAATAATACAAAGTGCGACAGTGTAATTGTAGCAACACCTATCGACCTGCAGCGGATAATAAACATAGAGAAACCTGCAACAAGGGTGAATTATGAATTGCAGGAGATTGGTGATCCGACTCTGTCACAGATACTGGATGAATTTGTTGCAAAGAATAAACTAAGGAAAAAATGATTCCTGCCGGGGATTCCGGTGGCAGGAATCATAAATGAAATATTCTCTATCTTTTTACTCTGGCATTACCTTTCCAGATGCTCCAAACCTGGTCCTCATCTGCAGGCTGTCCATAATCGGTGATAACCGTTGTTGCAAGTGCTCCGGTAGCCCATCCGAACTGAATCCATTTTTCCGCATCCCAGCCCTTAAGGATGGCATAAAGCAGTCCGCCTACGAAACCGTCTCCACCTCCAATTCTGTCGAGGACATGAATTTCACGTGGTTCAACGATATGCCAGTTATCACCTTCAAGCATTATTGCACCCCAGAGGTGCTCATTTGTACTGATGACCTGGCGGAGAGTGGTGGCAAACACTGATGTACCGGGATAAGCCTTCTTCACCCTGCCTATCATTTCCTTGAAGCTTCCGATCTTCGAGGCAAGATCTTTTCCTCCTTCTTCGGGACCTTCGATACCCAGACAAAGCTGGAAATCCTCTTCATTGCCCACAAGAATATCTGCCAGACCGGCTATTTCCTTAAAGGTTGCGGAAAGTTCCTTCTCCCTGTTTTTCCAGAAGGTTGCACGGTAATTAAGGTCGAAGGAGATCCTGGTACCGTATTTCCTGGCTGCTCTTGCCAGTTCGAGACAGAAATTGCTTGTTTCGGGAGAAAGAGCACCTATAAGTCCTGAAAGATGAAGGATCTGTACTCCTTCTTTGTCAAATAACCTCCCGAGATCGAAATCCTTCACATTCAATGTCCTTCCTACTTCCCCGGCACGGTCGTTCTGAACTCTCGGTCCTCTTGATCCGTAACCGCTGTCGGCTATGTTAAACTGGTGCCTGTAACCCCAGGGTCCTCCCTGATCGACCTCAGCACCTTCATATGCCATATGCCGGCCGGCCAGATTATCCTTTATAAAACGGGCAACCGGACTCTCCCTTACAAAGGTTGTCAATACTTTTACAGGTAATCCAAGATAAGAACTTACACTGGCAACATTGGTTTCGGCACTGGTCGCCTGCATGTGAAATGTATCGCTGCAATGTACAGGCTGACCGTTCAACGGGGTGATCCGGACACCCATACTCGTGGGCACAACCAGTGACCAGGTAAAATCTTTTTTCAATTCAATTTTCATAATAATTAGTTTAAAGTTCTATAAAAAATATAATTTTTATTCTTACTTACGACCATACGATCATACGACCTGA
>JAKQPD010000228.1 GCA_029564935.1 Bacteroidota bacterium | reverse complement strand
TGATGAGCGACAATTAGAATTCCGGTCTAACGACAATTAAAATTCCCGGTATCTTTTAATAAAATGTAAGGTACCCGAGCGTAGGAGAAAGGAGGCTCGGGTGATTACAGACAGACAAGTGAGGATACTAATGGAAATGTTAGGAAAAGGAAACAGACTAATTGTTGCATCTGCAAAAGCCGGCATGGATGAGAAGACAGCACGAAAATATCGGGATTTGGGTAAATTACCAAGCGATATTAAAATTGAACACACATGGCAAACGCGGGAAGATCCATTTAGTGATGTCTGGGAAGAAATAGAAGGGAAGCTGGATAACAATCCGGGCCTGGAAGCAAAGACATTATTTGAAGATCTTCAGCGCCGATATCCCGGGACGTTTTCTGATGGGCAATTAAGGACATTGCAGCGCAGGGTTAAGATATGGCGTTCATTGAAAGGGCCGCCCAGGGAAGTGTATTTTCCCCAGGAACACCATCCGGGAGAGTTATGCGAGTCGGATTTTACCCATATGAACAACTTGGGGGTAAGTATCCAGGGACAGCCATTTGATCATCTTATTTATCATTTTGTGCTTACCTACTCAAACTGGGAAACTGGAACGATATGTTTTTCAGAGAGCTTTGAATCATTAAGTGAGGGACTGCAGAAAGCGCTTTGGGAACTGGGAGGTGTTCCGACGAAACACCGGACAGACCGGCTTACAGCTGCGATCAATAAGCTTGGTAATCCGGAGGAGTTCACGCAGCGTTATAAGGCCCTTCTTAATCACTATAATTTAAAGGGGCATAAGACCCAAGCGGACAGCCCGAATGAAAACGGGGATGTAGAGCAACGGAATTACAGATTCAAGAAAGCCGTAGAACAATCCCTGATGTTACGAGGGAGCCGGGATTTTTCTAGTCGAGGAGCATATGAAGGGTTTCTTAGAAAGCTTTTCATACAGCTTAATGCGGGCCGCAAGGATCGATTTAAAGAAGAGCATGATTTATTGGGGCGTTTACCACCTAATCGTATTGACAGTTGTAAAAGGCTTAGGGTCAGAGTAGGTCCAAGCAGTACAATAAGGGCTAATCACAATGTGTATTCTGTTCATAGTCGCCTTATCAGGGAGATGATAGAAGTCCGCCTTTATATGGAGCACCTGGAGATATGGTATGCACAGAAGCGGATAGAAACCATTCCACGATTACGCGGGGAAAACAATTATCACATTCAGTACCGACATATTATCGACTGGCTGGTCCGAAAACCTGGAGCATTTGAAAATTACCGATATCGGGATGCTCTCTTCCCGACACACAGATTCCGAATGGCTTATGACTGGTTGGCAGAAAATAGATCTTCCAAGTCGGCGAAAGAATACCTGGGTATTTTGCATCTTGCGGCAAGACGGAATGAAGCCATGGTAGATTATGCCCTGGGATCTCTTATTGATGAAGAGAAAGCCATCAGCATTGAGTCAGTAGAGAGTATTATGGACTCTTTGGAAAAGATACCTTCCCCTGTGGAAATTACAATAGAACAGGTTGATCTGGGTGTATACGACGCCCTTCTGAATACAGGAGAGGGGGTGCAGGCATGTTACCAGATGAACTGAAAAACTCATTTATAAAATGTTTAAAGGAGCTGCATCTTCCCACTGTGAGAGCCTGTTATGAAGAACAGGCTGATCTGGCAAGACAGGAAAACATAACCTATGAATATTATCTGGCGGAGGTTATGGAACGTGAGCGGGAGGTCCGCAATCATAACCGTATACAGAGGATGCTTCGTGAATCCAATTTACCTTTGGAGAAGAGTCTTGATGCTTTTGAGATGAAGCGATTGCCATCCAAGTTGAAGACTCAGATAAAAGCCCTTATAGAGGGTTCCTTTGTTGAACGATCGGAAAACCTTCTGGCTTTCGGCAATCCTGGAAGCGGAAAAACACACCTGCTATGTGCCATTGGACAGGAACTGGTACAACTGGGGAGAAAAGTATTATTTACTCCTTGCAGCCTTTTGGTACAGCAATTGCTAATCGCCAAGCGGGATCTGAAGCTGCCTAGGGTGCTGAAGAGTTTAAGCAGGTATGATGCCATTATTTTAGATGATATCGGCTATGTTCAGCAAAACAGGGAAGAAATGGAAGTGCTTTTTATCCTGCTGGCCGAACGTTATGAACGTGGAAGCCTGATGATAACCAGCAACCTTCCTTTCTCCAAATGGGAACGTATCTTCAAGGATCCCATGACGGCTGCGGCTGCCATTGACCGCCTTGTTCACCACAGTATTATTTTGGAGTTAAATTTGCCAAGCTACCGTCTGGAACACTCCAGAGGGAAAACAGATTAGAGGAGAAAAGATATGGAAGAAATCGTTTATAATCCCCAAAAAGGTCGGTTGGAGACTATACAAGTAGAATATACCAAAGAGAATACAACATGGTTTGATGACTGTATGAAAAATAAGGATATTTACATGATTACAGATTTTAACGGAGGCATGCTGATCAAAGAATGCAATTACAGCTATCCGGTTTGGGTTTATGACATATCAAGGGCTGATATAGGTTATGATCAGAAAAAAGCAAAGAAAATCAGGACCCAACACGTAGAATAGCATAAGGGAGAATGAAGGTTAAAAAAGCGCAAGCCGATGATACTCCGGTCGCCCTCCGGGCTCCCTATGTATCACCGGCTAATCTATAGGTGATTTATCGAGTAATGGTAATCCGGGAATTTTAATTGTCGTTGACAGAAAAAATAGTTGACGTCAATCA
>JAKQPD010000206.1 GCA_029564935.1 Bacteroidota bacterium | reverse complement strand
TGGCAGCAAAGGCTTGAACAGGCAGCAAAACAGAGAGGGATAAATCCGCCAAAAAGATAAGTCTTACAGGAATTAACACTCCGTTGGCTTTATCCTAGCTTTTGCTCTGCGCCTTTCCTGCCCGTTACTGAGTCTGTCATGCTTATCAGCCGGCAGTGTTCAGTAATCCCCTGATGCCACTGAACCGGAAATATTTCTCTGATTGAGTTTAATTATTCACCTGCAATTGTTAAAAATATTTAATTATATCGTTGTGTTAAAAAAAAATAGTCTAAATTTATTTTTTGCTCCATTCATAAAAGGATGAAAAAGTTTAAGAATAAGGACCTGGCCGCCAGATTAGGCGTCTCGGGAACACTTGTCTCGCTAGTTCTGAATAATAAAGCAGACCAGCATGGTATCAGGAAGGATACACAGGAAAAAGTACTGGCTCTTGCCAGGCAGATGGGATACTTCAGTTCCCGGGAAGAAAAGAGCGTTGTTCCCCCGACTGAAGAAAAACCCGGTATAATAGGAATGATTGTCCCGTCTCTGAGCGATGCTTTTGTGCTGGGAATAACTCCCTACCTGCAAAAAGCATTTATGAGCATAGGACTCGGATTTTCGATAATTACAAAAGATCCCGACGATCAGAGATATGACAGGATGATAATTTCCTTTAAAAAATTCTTCAGTGGTCTCATCCTGGTTGGAGAAGCGGCTGATGATCAGACTATAAGAGTATTAAGATCAACAGATTATCCATTTATCCTTCTCGAAAAGCCCTTGAAAAGTGGCAAACTTAATGTAGTAAATACCGACATTTCTGCAGGAATTCAGCTTGTTTCAGATCATATAAGTAATCTCGGATATAAGAATATTCTGATTGCAACTGACAGGATATCTGCCAGATCTGACTCTTCTACAGTTGATAAGATAATCAGTGCATTCAGCAAAATTGAACAACTCAACAAACCAGTTGTGATCGAGATTGAAAGATCTCTTACTGATAGTGAGATCGATTTCGGCCAGATTGAACATTTTCTGCGACCTCCATTCAGGGCTGACCTTATACTGGTTTTGCATTCAGACCTTGTATATCCGCTAATGTCAATGCTTAGAAAAAAGAAACTCCGTGTACCACAGGATATTGCATTGATATCAATGGAGGATGGAGTCGGATTTGACCTTATGCTTACCCCGGTGACTTCCCTGAAAATGCCCTTCCCGGGCCTTGCCATAAAAGCCGCCAATATGATCTGGTCGGAAGTTAAAAATGCAGGTAAAGGTAAATTTAAAAGACAGGTTAATATTGCTCCTGACCTTGTTGTAAGAAATTCATGCGGAAAGCTTTAACAGACTCAAAAACCTGTTCATATTTTATCCTGATACCCGATTAGGTTAAATTGAATTATATTATATCTTTGTTTCGTTTTGGTGTTGCATTGAAATTGATTCATTGCGATGAAAAGGGAATGCGGTAAGAATCCGCAACAGTACCCGCTGCTGTGATGCCCGATCCCGCCTCAGGCGGGATGATGGTTTTATGATAACCTGCCACTGTCCGGCTTTTTCTTGACGAAAAGAGGGATGGGAAGGCTTCATAAGGCCGGGACAAGTCAGAAGACCTGCCGGACTAACCTGTATTCAAGGCTTTCGGGAAGAAAAGCTCAGAGATTTCTGCTGAACCTCTCTTATCTTCCTGCTGACACTGAATAAAGAACCGGTCACGGGTAGTTATTATTTCGATCCGGTTTTTTAATTTAATGACCTGCTGAATTGAAAATTAACATCTTATGCGCTTTTATTCTTGTTGCACTGCCTCTTCAGAGTCAGCAGGATACTGTTAAAATCAGCGAAATAATTATCAGAAGTAAACAAATCCCTTCCGATATACCTGGTTTTAAAAGAATAGAAATTGACTCTGCCATTCAGGATAAATACAGGCATTTGTCTTTTTCCGAGTTACTTTCCGAATGTACTCCGGTTTTCATAAAAAGTTATGGATATGGTGGTGCGGCTACATCATCATTCAGGGGAGCAGGCGCTTCACATACCCGTATGACATGGAACGGAATAAATATTAACAGCCCGATGCTGGGACAATCTGATTTCTCACTCATTACACCAGGCATCAGTGATAATATTACTCTCAGCTATGGAGGCGCATCGATAATTGATGGCCCGGGAGGATTCGGAGGAACTATAAACCTTGAAAATAAACCGGTGTGGTCCAAGACCTCCGGTTTATACTTGAATACCGGGGCAGGTAGCTTCGGCCGTTATGCAGGTTCACTTAAATTCAGAACCGGAAATGAATCCTTCCAGACTGTGACCAGGTTATATATGAACTCATCAGAAAATAATTTTCCGTATATAAACGAAGTGGCAGGAAATGATCATGTTCGTGAAACAAGAAAAAACAGCCAGTTGACTCAAATATCTTTTCTCCAGGAACTTTACTACAGGAAGGCATCGGGAGTATTATCTGCCCTGATCTGGTACAATTCAACATCCCGTAATCTCCCCGGTTCAATGCTGGTTGTTCAGTCGGGACCTGATGAAAAACAATACGATGAGTCACTCAGGAGTTTTCTGGGATATGACCTGAAAAAAGGTAATATGAACTTCTTTTTGAATGGCGCCTGGATGGCTTCAAGGCTTGACTATACAAGCTTAAAAGCATCAATAGATTCAAGGAACCTGGCAAATACTTTTACTCTTAATGGTGGTTTCGAAACAATGATAAAAAACCATTCGAAAATTAAGCTGACCATTTCTGATGAACTAAGTTTCATTAAATCAAATAATTACAATAAAAATATATCTTATAATAGCAGTTCCCTTACACTATCGGCCCGGAGCAAAATAAATAACCGCGTAGGAACAACTTTTCTTATAAGGGAAATTATTGACGGACAAATTTTATTGATTCCCGACTTTTCCACCGGATTTGAATACAGGCTATTTGCCGGAGAAGAACATTTCTTCAAAACAGGCCTGACAAGGAACTCAAGGATCCCTTCACTGAATGACCGTTACTGGTATCCGGGAGGAAATTCAAATCTTAAGAATGAATATGCATGGCAATATGAAGCAGGATTTAAAACAAGCCGGAGCTTTACAAACTCATTATCTGCAGATGCCGAGATAACATTTTACACAAATTTGATCCGGGATATGATCCAGTGGAAACCCGGGGAATTTGCATACTGGACTGCAGAAAATATAGGAAAGGTGAACTCTTCAGGCATTGAATCAATAGTTTCTGTTAAATATGAAACTGATCCTCTCAATATAAGACTGAATGCCGGCTATTCTTATACAAAGTCGGTCTCACGCAATCAGGCAGACGAACCTGGACAATTAATGTATATCCCGGAAAATCAGGCTAACAGCTCAATCCATATAAGCTATGGCGATCTTTATTTGTTCTGGATAACAGATTTTACAGGTAAAAGATACATTACTGCTGATAATACGGGATATCTGCCTGATTATTTTCTCAATAACATAATTATTGGTCTTAAGCCTGACCTTTGGAAGAAAATATCTGCCGATATTAATTTCAGGACTGAGAATCTTTTCAACAAAAGTTACCAGACAATTGCATATCATCCCCAACCCGGCAGAGCTTATTTTATCTCATTATCAGTCCGGATTCTAAAATAGAATATCATGAACAAATCAATCATTTTCCTTGCATTGTTTATTCTGACTGTTTCCTGTGACAGAATTGATGGTCCCGGTCCCGTTGATCCCGTTGTATCTCTGGTATCAGCAAACGGAATATTTATACTCAATGAAGGCAATTTTGGCTGGGGTAACGGATCCCTTACATATTATTCATATGATTCTGCCAGGATCTATAACAATCTCTTTGAAACAGTTAACAGAAGGCCTCTCGGAGATGTGCCATACTCAATGTTTTTCCATGGTAATTATATTTATATAGTTGTCAATAACTCTGAAAAGATTGAAGTCATAAATAATAAGAGTCTTGAATCTGTTACCACAATAACAGGTCTGATCTCACCCAGGAACCTGGTTCTGGCTGGCCAGGATAAAGCTTATGTAACAAGCATGTATTCCGACTCTGTCAGGATAATTGATTTAAAGAAAAATAAGGTATCAGGGTATATAAATATTCATCAGACATCTGAATCAGCTGTAGTAATAAATCAGAAGGCTTTCATCGCCAACTGGCTTGAAGGGAATGAAGTATTTATAATTGATACAACAACGGATTTACTAATCGACTCGGTAGAAGTTGGGAAAGAACCTGAAAGTATGGTTGTTGATAATAAAGGTTTAGTGTGGGTACTTTGCAACGGTGGCTGGAAAAGGGATACATTTGCTGAACTTGTCGGGATAAATCCTCAGAGCCATGTTATCGCCAGACGTCACGTTTTCCCGGCCCTTGAAAGCTCTCCCTTGTGCCTTCAGGCTGACGGTGACGGTGATACCTTATTTTATATAGAGAACGGAATAAGGTGTATGAGAACAGATGCTGCGGAATTACCTGCCGATCCTCTGATCGGGGATGACGATCATCTTTTTTACAAGATTGGTATAAATCCTGTAAACGGTGATATAGTGGCAACCGATGCAGCAGATTACAAACAAAACGGGGTATTGCTCATTTACAACAGAAGGGGAAACCTTAAGAATTCATATGCTACCGGAATTATTCCGGGTTGCTTAAGCTTTATGGTTGAATCGGGACATATTATGGAATAAATCCCGTAATGAAGAATTTTTTTTCTATAAAGACCGGACTTTTTATATTAACGTTGGTTTTATCGGCGGTTTCATGTACCCTCAATGAGAGCCGTAAACAAGGGGGCATTAAATTCCATTCTGACAGAGTTACTTATGCTGAACGTTTTACTCTTCTTGAGACAGACAGCTGTACAGTTCTCAATATTATTGATCCTTGGCAGGGTACAGGAAATGTAATTCATCAGTATTATCTTGTAAAAGACGAAGCCGTCCGTAAGCTTAAGGTTGATCCGTCCCGCATTATAAATGTACCAGTTAAAAGAATCATCTGCATGTCAACTACTCATCTGGCTATGATCAGAGCTCTGGAAGAAGAGTCGGGGATTACCGGTGTTTCAGGATCAGGGTTTGTTTATGATGAAGTGATCTCAAAAAGGATACAGGATGGCCTTATAAACGATATCGGTTATGACTCGGGAATAAACAGCGAACTCATAATAAAATCGTCGCCCGACCTTGTAATGGTCTATGGCATTGGTAGTGAATCTGCAGGGTACATTTCCAAAATTTATGAGCTCGGGACGAAGGTGATGTATAATGCCGATTACCTTGAAACAGACCCTCTCGGAAAAGCAGAGTGGATTAAGGTTTTTGGGGCACTCTTTTCTAAGGAGAAGTTGGCAGATTCTTTGTTTTCAGGAATTGAATCAGAATATATTGGCATTAAGGAGTATATCAGTGCAAATGTTGTAACTGAGCCTGCAGTGTTGCTTGGTCTGCCCTTTCGTGATACATGGTATATATCTCCCGGAAATTCCTATATAAGCAGACTGATAGAAGATGCAGGAGGAAAATATATCTGGGAAAGTACAGAATCAACCGTATCAATGCCCTATGGTCTGGAAAATGTTTATTTAAAATCACTTGATGCTGATTTTTGGTTAAATATCGGAAATGTTCTTACAAAAGAAGAGATAGTATCTGTAGAACCGAGGCTTGGTTCAGTCCCTCCCTATATCGCAGGGAAGCTGTTTAATAATAATAAGCGTCTTAATTCGTCGGGAGGAAATGATTACTGGGAAAGCGGTACGTTAAAGCCACACATAATCCTTAAGGATATTGCATCAATCCTGCATCCGGACCTTTTCCCGGATCATGAACTTGTCTATTACAGAAAAATTGAATGATAATGCAGCCGGGAACAGTTGACCTGAAACAATATCCTGAAGATCTGTCAGCAATGACCAGGAGGTGGTTAATCCCAATACTGATCCTGCTGTTATGTGTCTTCTTTGCCCTTGATATTTTTCTTGGATCTGTGACGATAAGTCCCGGAGATGTTATAAAAGCTTTTACAGGTGAAGCGGATCTTAATACCGAGACTCTTATTTTTAAATTCCGTCTGCCTAAAGCATTTACAGCTATTCTTGCAGGTATAGCATTATCGCTTAGCGGACTGCAGATGCAGACAATATTCAGGAACCCAATGGCTGGACCATATGTCCTTGGAGTCAGTTCCGGAGCAGGACTGGGTGTAGCCCTTGTCGTTCTGGGCTTTTCATCGGGATTTGAGTCCGGAAATATTCATTCATCGGGCAGCTGGATGATAGTTTCAGCTGCCTGGGCAGGAGCAGGATCCGTTATGCTACTGATAATGTTCATCTCGTCGAGGGTGAGGGACATAATGACTATCCTGATAACGGGGATGATGCTCGCAAGCGGTATCTCAGCTGTTGTAAGCATTCTGCAGTACTTCAGCAATGAGACAATGCTGAAAGCTTATGTTGTATGGACGATGGGAAGCCTGGGAAACCTTTCCCGGAGCCAGCTGAATGTGCTTGCATTGTCGGTCGGAGCAGGTGTACTATTATGTCTTTTTTCTGTCAAAATGCTGAATGCTCTGCTTATTGGTGAAAATTATGCATCAAGCATCGGACTGAATGTCCGCTTTGCCAGAGTTGTCATTTTCTCATCAACAAGCATACTTGCAGGCAGCGTTACCGCATTTTGCGGTCCTGTGGCATTTATCGGAATAGCTGTACCACATATTGTCCGGAATCTGATCAGAACATCCGACCACAGACTGCTGGTTCCGGGAACCATCTTCACAGGTGCAATCATTATGCTGATAAGCGACATTCTGTCACAATTACCCGGCTCGGAAAATGTCCTGCCGGTTAATTCGGTAACATCACTTATCGGAATACCTGTGGTTATGTGGCTTATCCTTCGAAGGAACAAAAACTCTGAATTGTTCTGATGAACAAGATGCTTCCCGAAATATTAAAGATAAAATCCCTTCTGATCGGTTATGCTTCGGGGAAGAGGTCAATGTCACTGCTCCCTCCGCTTGATGCATCGGCAAATACAGGCGAGCTGATCGCAATCATGGGTAGAAACGGAATTGGAAAAAGTACACTTCTGAGATCTGTTGCAGGATTACAGAAACCACTCGGAGGACTGGTGTTGATAAATAATGAAATAACTGAAGGTTTCTCCAGATTAAAATACGCTAAAACTGTCGGGTATATTTCAACTGATATTGTCAGGGTCAGCCATATGAGAGTATATGATCTTGTAGCCCTTGGCAGGTTCCCTCATACAAACTGGATCGGACATATTGATTCAGCAGCTGATCTGATTATCAGGTCAGCGATAGCTAAAGCCGGACTCCCGGGATTTGAGAACAGGCTCATTTCAGAACTTTCTGATGGTGAACGCCAGAGAACAATGATTGCAAGGGTTCTGGCCCAGGATACAGATATTATGATAATGGATGAACCGATGGCATTCCTTGATATTTCAGGAAAGTACGGTATCATTAACCTCATGAAAGAACTTACTTCAGGAGGAAAAACAGTCATTTTTTCCACTCACGATTTTAATATTGCTGTAAATCAGGCTGATAAGATCTGGCTGGTAACCGCCAGTGGTATTATCCAGGGAGCTCCTGAGGACCTGAACCTGGCAAATGCTTTTGACTGCCTGTTTGATACCGGACTCAAAGGCTTTAATCCGGAAGAAGGGATATCTGACAACAATTCTGCATTATTTCCTGAAATTCAGGTTGAAGGTGAAGATAGCCGTATCCGGTTTCAGACAATAAAAGCCCTGCAAAGAGCAGGCTTCAGAGTCACTGACAGACTGTTGACTCTGAAAGTAAAATTACCTTCAGGGAATTCAGGATGGATTCTCCACACTGACAGAACAATAACTGAATGTAAAACTCTATATGACCTGGTAAGACTACTGAAATCATAAGAGATCCGGTGATAACTACATTTTTATCCCGTAAACAGCTTACCTGAAGTATTTTCGGTAATTTTCTATGAAAGATGGAATATCGTCCACTGATAGTTTCTTGGCTATGATCTTTTTATTCCTGTCAAGGATATAGATCATAGGGGTGGACTGAACATTATAGTAATAATCAAAGTGGGTGCTGCGATTGGGATCCCAGCCATTTATCCACGTGAGATTATTATCCTCAATATATTTTGTCCATTCCTGCTTATTGCTTGTTGTACAGACGGAAAAAATCTCAATACCATCATTCCTGGCTTTGTCATAATATGCCTTAAGCTTGGGAGTTGCTTCTTTGCAATGTCCGCAATTCGGCTCCCAGAAGTATAAAATGGTGAATTCCTTATCAATATCATCAAGAGCTACAAAAATCCCCTTGTATGAATCCATAACCAGATTTTGGGCTTTCATCCCGATCAGGTTGTGCCTCAATAGTTCGACCTGTTTGCGAAGATCATCTTTAAATTCCTGAGTTACCCAGTCTGCTTTACCTGACAGGTAAATATCATCAGCAAGCTTAACAAGCACAGCATCATGACCCATTATTTCACTTTCCCTGAAGTGATTGAACAAATAAACAGAAACAAACTGGAATATTTTTGGATTCGTTTCACACTTCCTTATCAGTTTATCAATTTCCCTGTTTATCGAATCAGGTGACTGGATGACCACATTTCTGAAAAAAGCATCCAGTCTTGCCTGAAATATCGGAGTCCTCAGTATCCTTTCATCTGCCAGATCAATATTATCAAAGAAGTGATCCTTGTTATAATTATATTTTCTTACCCATTTTACCGAGTCGGGATTGTGGGTTCCTGCAGGTACATTGAAGTCCGGAACTTCCAGCGGTAACATTGACCTTACAAGAACTGCCAGAAGGTTTGGTTCATTCTTTTTGACAACATTCCTGAGATATGATTTCATCTGCTCCTCATATTCTTTTTGTTTAGCGACTAGTATTTTCAACGAATCGCTGTTGGTCTTGTTTTCCCTGACCCTGTTCGCAATTGATGTGGCTTCTTTCTGCATCAATACCCAGTGTTTCTGGTAGTCAATGAATGCTGAATTGATATCAGATCCGGAAAATTTGAGTGTATTAAAGAAATCTGCGTGGTTACAGGAGGCTGAAAAATGCTGATTTTCAGCCATGAGAACCTCAAAGTACTTGCGTCCTGGCAAAACTACCATATAAATACCCTGCGGTAAAGATTCCTTTCCTGAAAATACCCCTTGCCCCTTGGTATCCAGCCTGGTTGTATCTGTTATATATTGTTTGTCTCCATAATGGTAAGCAAGATAAATTGACGAATCTCTCAATCCGTTAATTGTGATCCGAATTTCATAGCCGGGTTTCACCTGGCTGCATGCTATCAATGGAAAGAGAATAAGAATTATCAGCGGATTTAACTTTTTCATAGAGTCCTTTATCAGAATGGTTACAAAAATAGTCATTGCTTTTTCTTTGGCAAAATAGCTTAACAAACTATATTCGGAAATTAATCGTAAATTTGACCTGCTAAATCAAGGGTAGGGCAGATGACTATTTCCATGCTAATTCCGGTATGTGACTATGATATAATAGCTCTCGTATACAGCATGAAAAGCTGTATCGGGAGGATCCCGGAGCTTGCAGAAATAATAATAGGAAATGACGGTTCATCTCCTGAATACACGGCAAAATACAAAACCCTTGAAGGGGATGGAGTAAGGGTGATTGACTCTCCTGTAAATATTGGCAGGGCTGCAATACGCAACAGGCTCGCTCTGGAAGCAAAAGGCGATTTTCTTCTTTTCATTGATGCCGACACCATGGTACCCGCTACTGCTGAAGCATATTTACATAAATGGATACCTGTAATGTCTTATGCCAGAGTTGCATGCGGTGGTGTAATCTATCATAAAAGCCCTCCCGGAGATCCTGATAAGATACTACGGTGGAAATACGGACGCAAGAAAGATGAACTAAAGGCATCTGACAGAAATAAGCGCCCTTATCAGAAATTCTCGACATTCAACGTACTGTTTGACCGGACAATTTTCTCCAAGTTAAGATTTAACGAGGATCTCAGACAATATGGTCATGAGGATACCCTTATGAGCTACCAGCTTAAAAAAGCCGGTATTAAAATTCATCATATAGATAACGGACTTCTTCACGAAGGCATTGAATCAAACAGGGAATTTCTCAATAAAACCAAGCTTGGAATAGAAAATCTCAGCAAGCTGTACGATATGGTCACTGATAAGATCGGATTCTCAGCAACTGTAAGGATGCTCCAGATCTATAATATTCTGAGAATATTCAGACTTACACTTATTCTGGCAGGTATATATATAAGGTATAGGGAGAGAATGGAGATTAAAATTGATTCATCCAATCCGCAACTATGGCTGTTCCGCTTCTATAAAGTTTGTTTGTTCTGTACCTACCGCGAGATCCATGGAAGAAGAAAAATCCTTCCTTCAATAAATATATAGCTCTACAATTTAACAGCTTACAATGTTTTTGTATCTTTGATGCCGTGAATTCAGTTAGAGTAACGTTCTGCAATCAAAAATTCTGAAATGGCAAATCCTGAATTATCATGGCCATTAAAGCAAATCAGGAAGTGGAACCATGCCATCTGGCACACACCGCTTTCGGAATTATCAAGAAGGAAGAGCTTTTTTATCCGGCAGATCAGGATAATTGTTCTGGCCGCCCGCAACTCATTGAATGATAAGGTAAGCCTGCGGGCTTCAGCACTTACTTTTTATACTCTCATCTCAATAATCCCGGTTGTGGCAATTGCCCTGGCTATTGCAAAAGGATTCGGTCTTGACCAGAACCTGGAATCTATCATCCGGAACAGTAAAGAATTCGGAATGTATGGCGATATCCTGAATCCCCTTCTTGAAAGTGCCAAAAACACTGTTCAGCGTACACGAGGAGGATATCTGGCCGGTGTCGGAGTAATAATACTTCTGTGGTCTGTAATATCCCTTCTTGGTCAGATCGAAACATCTTTTAATCATATCTGGCAAACTTCAATCAGCCGGCCCTGGTACAGAAAATTTACTGACTACCTGACTATCCTGCTCATCGGTCCGATTCTAATAATCCTCTCAAGCAGCATTTCTATATTTGTAATTACAAGCCTTACTGAGTTCATGGATAAGGCTCCTATACTGGCATCGTTTAAATGGGTTATCAGTTTCCTGATAAAATCGGCCCCATATATACTTACATGGCTGATGCTTACACTGCTGTTCATTGTAATGCCCAATGTCAAGGTCAGATTCAGGCCGGCCCTGATTTCCGGTATTATTGCCGGAACATTTCTGAAAATTCTTCAGTGGCTCTATCTCGATCTGCAGTATGGCATAACAAAGCTCAGCGCAATCTACGGAGGGCTGGCAGCCATCCCCTTATTCCTTATTTTCCTGGAAACGTGCTGGATAGTGATCCTTCTTGGAGCTGAACTATCATTTGCAAACCAGAATGTCTCAAGGTATGAGTTTGAATCTGAGGCACTCAATATAAGTCATCGCCAGAAACGCTCAATGATCCTCATGGTCTTATACATGATTGTAAGAAACTTCGATCTGGGTGAAAAACCATTAAGCGCCGAGGATATCAGCAAAAATCTAAAGATCCCTGTTCGTCTGGCAAGAGATATCCTTGAGGATCTTACAAATGCCCAACTTGTATCTGTTATCTTCGAACATGAAGACAAGATGCGCCTGTACCAGCCTGCACTGGATATTAATAAAATGACTGTGAGCTTTGTATTATCACGCCTCGATAAGAAAGGGACTCATGAACGTTATGATGTAAAGAGCAGAGAATCTGAAAGAGTCTCTGAAATACTCGACAAGTATGACAGACTTACATCGCAATCGGATGCGAATATCCTTCTCAAAGATCTTTAATGCTTCAGGTTTAATACTGTTTTATTGACTCAGGTCTGCCGGCGTGTTTTTCTACATAGCTTATAAAAGCAGAATAGGATTTCCACTTGTAGAACATATAATGAGGATATGGAACAATTATCTGGCGGGTGTTCTTCTGCCTGTTCCAGTAACTGATCACATTCTCGGAAGGGAATATCCGGTCTGATTCGCTTGTCACCGCATAATCCCATTTGAATCCGGGGTCCTTCTGTTCCATTATTCTGTTATAAAGCCATCTCATTTCAACATGCACAGAATCAAGCGTTCTGTTCGGAATCTTATCTGAATTCAGATTATATATCCTCCTGTTACCGAACATCCGGTAATAGAACTTCTCCATTCTTTCCTCCGTTATGTTGTTAAGAGCTTCCTCAAATGAGAGCGCAGGAATACCATAATGATCATCAAGTGGTACCGGGGTACCGTTCACAGCAATTGTAACATCCGGAACAATGCCGGTAGTAGGGGAGAGATATTCTGCAGCCCATACACCAAGGGACCAGCCAATGACAACTATCTTCCTGTATGTCTTCATTTCGGGCAGCACAAGCGCCTGATCGGCAGAATAATTATAAAAAAGTATGAAGTCAAATTCATCGGTGCAATAAGGGACAAATACATTTTCATCAGTACCCCAGGCACCAAACAAAACAACAAGGTAATCGTTCTTTTCCCTTCTTCTTATATATGTTTTCATTTACCCTTTTATACAGGAATACAGCATCACATAAAATTTTAAAGATAGCGCAATTTTTCTAAGTACCAGGTTCAGGTCAATGGTACCGGAAGATTTATCCGGTTCGACAGATGCCAAAAAAAAATAAGAGGAGGAAGGGTGGTCGTGAACATCAGGGAGCGGGTTTTATTTATGAGATAATTCCCGTGTCTACTGTCTGATAAAAGGATGGAACCATGGTAAGCTGGCGCTATTCCTCAGGTTCCAGATGTGAAAGTCAATGTCTGCAATACAATCCTGTTGATTTTCACTCCCAACCCTTGCTCATCTCCTCTTATACCAATAGCATGAGCTTGAGAACAAATTAAGAAAGAATAATTGACTTGACAAAGTACCGAAATTGACATTATGACGAAGGGGTTGATTAAATTGACAAATCATGCTTATATTTTGATGGAAATATCCATTATGAAGATTGCGAAAACAGATGATTTATAAAATATGTGAATAAATCGCTGTTTTTCAGATATTTCCTTTATATGATCACCGCAGTCGGCCGTATAGCGCTAGCCGGTTACCTGAAAAATGGGACGTATAAAGTAAGATTTCCTTTATCATTGCATCAATTCAAAAAAAATGTATTTTTGCACGCGGAACGCGGTTCCGTAGCTCATCCCGATAGCTATCGGGAGGATAGAGCAATCCCGAGAACTCGGGATGGGTCGGGCGTTCGTTAAATAGTTTTGGTTCCGTAGCTCAGCTGGATAGAGCAACAGCCTTCTAAGCTGTGGGTCGGGCGTTCGAATCGCCCCGGAATCACAATAATGTTGTAGAGACGGTCAATCTGACCGTCTCTTATTTTTTTTATTTAATCAGTTTCAGAACACATTATTCCTCCGATTCAACGGAGTGTATCAGCGCCTTGATATATCCGTAAGCAAAGGCAAAACCCTGAAGTGAGCTTGCCGGATCCGGATGATAGGGGACATGATCGGGACAAACCATCCCTGAATACCCGACGTCCCTCAGAGCCCTTATTATTTCGAGGAAATCCATATCCCCGTTATCGGGATATACTTCCATGAAATTGTTCCAGCCGCCTTTAATATTTCTCAGATGAACACTAAATATCTGCTGCCTTTCTCCAACCCATTTTATGATTGGGAGTATTTCATTTTTTGGATCTTTAAGTCCTTCGGCAACTGAACCCATACAGAGCAGAAAACCGTGATGCGAACTATCATACAGCTCTGCAAATCTTTTTATCCCTTCAAATACATCCGGACTGTTCCATCTGGTTATCCCCCGGTAACCAGCCGGCAATGGAGGATCTGCAATGTGATTCCCCAGTTTAACATTATATTCCTTTGCCACCGGCATTAAACGGTCCAGCAGATATGTAATTCTTTCATAGATCTCAGCAACCGGAACGACCCCGGCAATTGTTTTTGGTTCATATCTTTTTAGTGCCTCTTCATAATTCCAGACACTGTATGATGAGTTGCCCCGCTCCGGATCAACAACCCTGCCTGTTCGTAAAATGGGGAGTATGGTACTTTTTTATACTACCGGGAATTAAATTATCCGGTCCACTCCTGCATGAAAAGGGAATCATGCCTGATGAAGCCGCAACTCCGACAGATCCTGCTCCAAATAATCTGAAAAATGTCTTGCGCTCCATCTTTTCGAAATCATTGGTACATTTCACTAAGCTTCCTTTTCTGCCTCAGCCTTAATCTTACCCTTAGCCTCAGCCTCAGCCTTAAACTCAACCTCAGCCTGAGCTCTCTCTTTTCCATCCTGCTCTGCTGCCACCCTGAGCAGTTTCAGTAAATCATGGATATCAACTATAAGGAGAATGATGCATGCTAATCCTGATACCCAGACGATAGAACCTTTAATAATGACTTCTGTCACCAAAATTGCTGAAATGATTATCCTTACCTCTGTAGGTCCGAGTAATCCTGAATCAATCGTATATTCCCCTGTTATCTTATACCTGAGAAGAGTAGTTATCATTGCCCAGCCATAAAGCACAACGAATCCATACCCGAGAAGTTCACCGACACCTTCCGTATAAAAAACAAATCCGAGGCCAATTACGATTGTGGTTGTCCAGTCGATTGAGAGATCGAGAGAAAATCCATACCATTTCCTCGATTTGTTCCGGTAGATCGCCAGCCTACCGTCAAGTGAGTCTCCAAACCAGTTTATGAAAAAACCTGCCAGACCTAACAAAAGAAAATAACTGTTTATGTATGTAGCCAGGATAAAACTTAATAAGACAGTCAGGCTGCCTAAGAAACCGATAAAGGTCAGGAGATCAGGGAATACCCACGAAGGTATCCGCTGAACAAGGTATGAAAGCGCCCTTTGTTCTGATTTTCTGAGTAAATTAGTTCTGATCCTGTCTTTTGATATTATTTTCAGGATCTCCTGGGTTACCAAGGAAGTATTGGGTTTCATATAATTATTTATTTATACTGTTGTAATCTCCGACTCTCGTTCCCGGATGGAAATTACAATCTTCTAAAAGGTACAAATCTAACGTAAGTCAGTCGCTTTTCAATCGTTTTACCATTCTTTTTTGATATGAGGATAAGCTCCTGGACAGCAGCAGGTGCACCTATTGGAATGATCAGCCTTCCGTTCTCTGCGAGCTGATCGATAAGCGGTTGAGGTATTTTCTCCGCCGCCGCAGTCACAATTATGATATCAAAGGGTGCCTGCTCCGGCCATCCCTGATAACCATCGCCGGACCTGCATGTAATATTTTCATATCCCATCTTTTTAAGCCTTTCAGCTGACTCAGCTGAAAGTTCCGGAACGATCTCGATTGTAAAGACCTTATCCACTATTTCAGCAAGTACTGCAGCCTGGTAGCCCGACCCTGTGCCAATTTCAAGAGCTTTCATTTTCTTTCCCGGTTTCAGTGCTTCCGTCATATATGCAACAATGAAAGGCTGTGATATTGTTTGTCCATACCCGATTGGCAGGGGATAGTCATTGTATGCCTGATCCTGATATTCCTTCGGGGTGAACAGATGCCGGGGCACTTTTCTCATTGCGTCAAGAACTGCTGTGTTGATAACTCCGCGATCCTGTATCTGGTTCCTGACCATTCTGATCCTTGCAGCTTCATACTTATCAGCCTGCGGTTCGCTGCATCCTGTCATAATCAATAACTGTATTAAAAGAAGTATTTTCACAACAAGCCAGTTTCCTGAAAAATACTCAATTTGGGGAATATTTCAAAATATTTGTGGCCGGAGGTTCAGGATTCAAAATTCAAAATTTCAGGTTCAAGGTTCAAGATTCAAAATTCAAGGTTCCAGGTTCCAAGTTCTATGTTACACATAACCAGGAACCTGGAACCTGAAACCTGAAACTTTAAAACCCTGAAACTTTGAAACTTTGAAACTTTGAAACTTTGAAACTTTGAAACCCTGAAACTTTGAAACCCTGAAACTACTTCTTAAGTCCCGGTCTATTGGAAACTGAAGCCCAGTAATGAAAGGAAACCGTTACCGAGGAGCTGTACCAGTGGCCAGATCGGCAATAAATTGATACTTGATACAAGCGAAAGTATTATTACACCGAGAAAGATATAGCTGCCATATTTGTACAAGCCTTCATATAAAGCCGGATATTTTTTAAAATAGGAGAGCAGCAGATGTGATCCATCAAGCGGAGGGACTGGTAAAAGGTTGAAAATGAAAAGTCCCCAGTTTATATAAATTGCATATATAAAAATCTCAGATGTTACCGAATAATAAGGAATATCAACATAATTATACAATATGGCAAAGATTACAGAAAGGATAACAGCAAGAATTGCATTTGATAACGGTCCGGATACAGCTATCTTAAGGGGATCGGTTTTGGGATTCCTGAGATTTTGTTCATTGAATTCAACCGGTTTCGCCCAACCGAAGCCTGCAAACAATAACATCACAAATCCAAGCGGATCGATATGCCTTAACGGATTCAGTGTTACCCTTCCCTGATCTCTCGATGTAGAATCCCCGCATCTGTGAGCTACAAATGCATGACTGAATTCGTGAAAGGTAAGACCCAGAATGATCCCCGGAAGGAATTTGAGTGTCCTGAGGATGTCAAAGTTGTCCATTCAGCCTCTTATTAACCGGCATGAAGAAATCATCCTGAGTAAGCCTGCATTCTTTTATCATATCCAGGGCATATTCAGCTCCCGAAAAATTCTCATCGGCATTGTTCGTTCCCACAGTGAATTTTACACCTGCCTTCTTCGCCCTTTTTATAAATGCTTCCGATGGTATCTTGTACCTGTTATTTATCTCAATGGCTATATTATTCGATTTTGCAGCATTTATTACCTTGTCCATTCGCTCCGTTGTCCAGAACAGATCATAACGGTCAGCCATCTGTGCCGGCAGGAATGTAGAATTTACATATATATCTATCGGTTCTTCATTCATGATCTTTACGATTGTATTGACAAGATAATCCATGAACTGCTCTTCATCATCAATCCAGGTCTCTTCCTTTATCCATATCCTGTTCCTCCGCCCTTTCTCATCAGTAAAAGTCATTGCATCCGTAAAAACATAATCAAACTTGTTCATCGATTCCCTTGAAAAGATATCTACCCATTCACGTCCTTCAGCCTGCATTGCAGAAAAGAATTGGGGATAGTTTTTCATCATATTTATGACCGAATCGATCTGGCTGTCGCTGTGTATCGGGAATTTCAGACCACAGTTGAAAGCAATACCGTATTGTATATTCTCGGCTTTTGATTTCGCAATTGCTGCTTCCATGTCCAGATTGCCTTTAAGATGTATATGAAGATCGGTAACCGGGAACGGTACATTTTTTGTACAATATGTTGAAATTAAAAATATTGCTATAACAACCGGAAATAGTTTCTTTTTCATGATTTAATGGGATTAGATATTCGTGGCAATTTAATAAAAATTAAAAAAATGCCGGCATAATTACTGCTATTTCGGGAGTTATTCGCATTTTCGTAATCTGAAGAAATATTCATTGACCCTAAAGGATGAGCCATGAAAAAGTTTTTATATGTTCTGTCAGCTTTTGTTTTTGCAATCAGCACCAGTCTTTATTCAGCCGGAGAAGGTGTTCCGGATGTCTACCTGCTCACCTGCGGTCCCGGGACTGAAACATATTCGAGATGGGGGCATAGCGCCCTGAGGATAGTAGATCATACCACAGGTACCGACAGAGTTTATAACTGGGGAGTGTTTGATTTCAGTACGCCTGCTTTTGCCTGGAAGTTTGCAAGAGGCAGACTTGAATATATGCTCGGGGTAACTACATATGAACGCTTTATCCAGGAATATTTTATGGAGGGGAGGTGGGTTCAGTCACAGAAGATAAACCTCGAACCACCTGAGATCATAAAAATGCTTCAGCTCATCGAAGAAAACCTGAAACCTGAAAACATAAAATACAGATACGATTTTTTCTATGATGACTGTTCAACCCGCATCAGGGACCTGCTTGAAAAATCGACAGGAAACGCGATGGTCTATCCCCCGGATCTTGAAGGAGATCCTCCTACGTTCAGATTCATGGTAAACAAGTACCTGCAGAAAGCCCCATGGCTGGAGGCAGGCATAGATCTGTTAATGGGAACTCCCGGGAATAAGAAAGCTTCTGTCCGCGACAGAATGTTCCTGCCGGTTGATATGCAACAGGGCCTTTCGGATATTGTAATTAACCGCGGAGGAAAAATGATACCCCTGCTGACAAATCCCGACACCGTTCTTAAAAGTTCCGGCAAAAGTGAAAAATCGAAATTCTTCACATCACCAATTGTTATATTTTCACTTTTGCTGATACTTGTAATTATAACTTCCGCACTCTTCAGAACTAAAAAACCAAACAGGATATTTGATATTCTGATTTTTTCAATTTTCTCCGTACTTGCCCTTATGATGTTGTTTTTCAATTTCTTCACCGATCATCAGCAGATGAAAATGAACCCAAATATTGTTTGGCTGAGCCCTTTCATAATTTTATGTCTGATCTCAATATTGTTCAATAAAAGATGGTATATATGGTTCAGAATAGTTTTTGTTCTGAATGTAATCTGGTTCTTTGTTCTGCTTATATTTCCACACTCATCCAATGGCGTTTTCCTTCCTGTCCTCCTTATACTTGCTGTCAGAAGCTCGGTAAGAGCTGAATTCAAATGGAATCCGCTGTCAGTCGAAGAATAAGCCTGATTGTTATTTAACAGAACTTTAACAGTCCTTAACACCATTTTATTATTTACCCGGCTTTTTTTGTTTACCCGTATAAAAAACGTTTGACGGTAGAGGTTTCATTATTGTTTATTTAAATTTGCGAACTAAAATTCAAGATATGGATCAGACCACAGACATAAAGATTCTGAATGAAAAGATCGAAAGGGAAAGCGCTTTTGTAGACATCATCCGGATGGAGATGAACAAAGTTATTGTTGGCCAGAAGCATCTGGTAGAGAGCCTGATGACAGGCCTCCTCGGAAATGGTCATATTCTTCTTGAAGGTGTCCCCGGACTGGCTAAAACGCTGGCGATAAAGTCGCTTGCATCAATAATTGACGCTAAATTCAGCAGGATACAGTTCACGCCCGACCTGCTGCCGGCAGACCTGATCGGAACAATGATCTACAGTCAGAAGAAAGAAGAGTTCCTTGTGAAAAAAGGACCTGTCTTCGCTAATTTCATCCTTGCCGATGAAATAAACCGTTCACCGGCTAAGGTTCAGAGTGCTCTGCTTGAAGCAATGCAGGAAAGACAGGTAACCATCGGCGAATCTACATTCAGTCTCGGGGAACCCTTCCTTGTACTGGCGACCCAGAATCCGATAGAGCAGGAGGGAACTTACCCGCTGCCGGAAGCGCAGGTAGACAGGTTCATGCTCAAAGTTATTATAGACTACCCATCAATGGAAGAGGAAAAGCTTATTATCAGGGAAAACCTTGCGAAGGAATTCCCGAAAACAAGCTCCGTCCTTAAAACTGACGATATTGTCAGAGCCCGTGATATTGTGAGGGAAGTTTATATGGACGAAAAGATTGAAAATTATATCCTTAATATTGTATTTGCCAGCAGAAATCCGGAGAAGTATGGCCTGCCGGCATTTAAGAACATGATCTCTTACGGCGCTTCACCCAGGGCATCAATATATCTTTCCATAGCTGCGAAATCATACGCTTTTATTAGAAGACGCGGATATGTAATCCCTGAAGATGTAAGAGCTGTCTGCTTCGATGTGATGCGCCACAGGATCGGCCTTACTTACGAAGCTGAAGCCGAAAATGTAAACCAGGATAAGATCATTGCCGAAATACTTAACGTCGTTGAAGTTCCGTAGTAAAGTGGAGAAGACTATAACCCCATCCCTGCCCTTCCCCCAGGGCTGAGGCGAAGGGGTAAGAGGACACAAATGAAAATGTATAACAACGAGTAAGCAGGACTGATAAATGGAAGCGACAGACCTCTTAAAAAAGGTTAGGAAGATTGAAATAAAAGCCCGTGGACTAACCCGGCATATTTTTGCCGGCGAGTACCACAGCGCTTTCAAGGGAAGAGGTATCGCCTTCAGTGAAGTAAGGGAATATCAGTATGGCGATGACATAAGAACGATTGACTGGAACGTTACTGCGAGATTCAACCATCCATATGTGAAAGTTTATGAGGAGGAAAGAGAGCTGACAGTAATGCTTCTTATTGATGTAAGCGGGTCGGGAAGCTTTGGGACTACAGTGAATTTTAAAAAGGATGTAATGACTGAAATTGCCGCTATACTTTCATTCTCAGCTATTTTAAATAAGGATAAGATAGGGGTGATATTCTTTTCCGATAAGATCGGGAAGTTTATTCCGCCACAGAAGGGCAGGAAACATATTCTGAGGATCATAAGGGAACTTCTCGATTTCAGACCTGAGAGCAATCAAACCAACCTCGATGTTCCTCTCAGATTCCTTACAAATGCAATAAAAAAACGTTGTACTGCTTTCATTCTTTCCGATTTTATAGCTCCCGATTTTGAGGAAGCACTGCGTATCGCATCCAATAAACATGATATAGCCGCAATAAAAGTATACGACAGGGCTGAAACAGCTATCCCTGATATCGGTTTCGTTAAAATTGCCGATGCTGAGACTGGTAAGGAGAAATGGATAGACACCTCCTCTAAAAATACCCGTAATGCGTATATGCAGTGGTGGAACGATCACATAACAAAGATTAGCGCAGTATTCAGAAGATGCGGTGTGGATTCAGCTTTTATTAATACTGGAGAGGATTATGTTCAGCCATTAATAAGACTTTTTAAAAGCAGGTGAGAACAAGGATATACATATTATTGTTTTTTTCAATTAACTTCTCAGCAGCCGTTTCACAGGAAGTAACTGTAAAAGCAGTGTTTGACACTTCACGGATCTATATAGGCGACCAGATAAACTATACTGTCACTGTGGATCAGCCTTCGGGACTCAGCCTGGACATAGCTACTCACAAAGATACTCTCCTGAAGAACATTGAAATACTCTCAGGACCGGTAACCGATACTCTTTCTCTGGATGCAAACAGGTTGAGAATAACAAAAAGATATCTTATAACATCTTTTGACTCAGGTTTTTACGAAGTACCGCCGACATATGCCGAGCTAGCATCCGAAACAGGTCTGAAGAGATTTTACTCGGATTATTCCCTGCTCGAGGTTATGAGAGTAAGAATAGCTCCGTCTGATACAACAGCAAACATCTACGATATTGTGGGTCCGTACAAAGCTCCGCTTACAGCCGGAGAAGTCCTTCCCTGGCTACTTTTTGCAGTCCTTGCTGCCACACTTGTATGGGTAATTATCAGACTGATGAGAAGGTTCAGGAAGGTAAAGCACGGGTATGAACCTGTTATTGTTAAAGATCCTGCTCATGTTATTGCCTTCCGCAGTCTTGAAAAACTGAAAGAGGAAAAACTCTGGCAGAAAGGCGAGGTTAAGAAATACTATTCACGCCTCACGGAAATCCTGCGGCAATATCTTGAGGACAGGTATGGTGTTTATTCACTTGAAATGACTACTTCAGAAACACTCGAAGAACTTCTTAAAACAGGATTCAGAAAAGATGATAACTTCCAGATACTCAAAACTATCCTCAATGGATCTGATCTTGTTAAGTTTGCCAGATACAAACCCGATCCTTCTGAAAATGATCTTCATTTTGAAAATGCATGGCAGTTCGTCGATCTTACAAAACTAAATGAAGAGATAAAGGAAGAGCTGAAGGAGGAAATTGATGGAAACAGCATAAAGGAGAAAAAACAATGAAAGGAATTACATTTGCCGATCCCGCTTTTCTCTGGTTGCTGGTGCTTGTCCCGGCAATTATTACATATTATATAATCAGGCAGCAGAAGACCATCGCATCTGTAAGAATGCCTGATGCAAACGCTTTCAGTAATTCAGGGAAAAGTTTCCGGAACTGGCTTCGTCATGTTCTGTTTGCTTTTAACGCTGCAGCAATTACCCTTCTTGTAATAGTAGCAGCCCGTCCTCAGAAAACCGACAGGTTCCAGGATGTTACGACCGAAGGTATTGATATCATTCTTACCCTTGACATATCAGGTAGTATGCTTGCGCGCGATTTTAAGCCCGACAGGCTTGAGGCATCAAAGAATGTGGCAACAGAGTTTATTTCCGGACGGCCTTATGACAGGATCGGACTGGTGGTATTCAGTGGTGAAAGCTTTACCCAGTGCCCTCTTACAACCGATCACGCAGTTCTGATCAACCTTATGAGAGAACTTAAGAGCGGAATGATAGAAGATGGAACAGCTATTGGCAACGGCCTTGCCACAGCGGTAAACAGGATCAAGGACTCCGAAGCGAAGAGTAAGGTCATTATTCTCCTTACCGACGGTGTGAACAACCGGGGAGAAATTGCTCCTGCAACTGCAGCCGATATAGCCAAAACCTTTGGCATTAGGGTTTATACTATAGGCGTAGGATCGATGGGAACAGCTCCTTACCCTGTCCAGACTCCTTTCGGAGTGCAATACCAGAATATGCCGGTTGAAATAGATGAAGCGATACTCAGGGAGATCTCCCAAAAAACCGGCGGCCGGTATTTCAGGGCTACCGACAACAACAAACTTGTACAGGTGTACGCTGAGATAGATAAGATGGAAAAATCAAAGATCGATGTGAGACAATTCACAAGGAGAGAGGAAAAGTTCATGATACCAGCGGCTATTGCCTTCGCCCTGCTTGCACTTGAGATACTATTACGGTTAACAATCTATAAAAACATTACCTGAACATTAAAAAGATGCAGTTATTCAGATTCGCAAACCCCGGCTTTTTGTACCTGTTGCTCCTGCTTCCGGTAATTGCTGCTTTATGGATGTTTTACCAGTGGCGAAAAAATAAAGCCCTGCAAAAATTCGGCGACCCGGGACTGGTTAAAAAGCTTATGCCAGAGTATTCCTCAATAAGACCCAATATCAAGCTTTTTCTCCGGATAATTGCCCTGACATCTGTAATTATTATCCTTGCACGGCCCCAGTTCGGATCAAAGCTCGAAGAGGTCAGAAAACAGGGTGTGGAAGTAATAATCGCCCTCGACGTAAGTAATTCAATGCTTGCCCGTGATATCCAGCCCGACCGTCTTACAAGGGCAAAACAGGCTCTTACCAGACTGATTGATAACCTCGACAATGACAAAATTGGTCTGATTGTCTTTGCAGGTGATGCATATACTCAGATCCCTATCACAACCGACTATATTTCAGCAAAGATGTTCCTGTCCACGATCAGCCCCGATATGGTACCAAAGCAGGGAACAGCAATAGGTTCAGCAATAGAACTTGGCATGAGATCTTTCAGTCCCGGTGAAAATAAGAGCAGGGCACTGATCATTATTACCGACGGGGAAAATCATGAGGATGACCCGGTTTCAGCTGCTTCAGAGGCTGCAAAAGCAGGTATAGTTATTCACACAATAGGCATCGGATCTGTTGAAGGTGTCCCTGTTTCCGTCAAAGGAGGAGGCAGCACAGACTTCCTGAAAGATGCTGAAGGTAATACGGTTATCACAAAGCTTGATGAAGATATCCTTAAGAAAATTGCCATCACTACTTCAGGCAACTATGTCAGAGCCAGCAATACAAACATTGGCCTCGATGAGATCTTTAACGAGATCAGGAATATGAAGAAAGAGGAACTTGAAAGTAAAATGTTCACAGAATATAATGACCAGTTCAGAATATTCGCCATACTTGCCCTGATCTTCCTCCTCACCGAATTTATTATAATGGACAGAAAGAACAGGAAACTGGCTGATATTAAGTTGTTCAGATACAAATTATGATCTTTTCTAAGAGTATGCATATGATTAATACATACTATAAACCTGGAAGAAGGCAGTTAATGATATTAACCTGTCTGTTTCTTCTCTCAATACAGGCTGTATGGTCCCAGGGGGATAAAAAATATATCCGGCAGGGAAACAGGGAATTTGAGAAGGGAAAATATTCCGATTCAGAGATCTCTTACAGAAAAGCTCTGGATAAAAACAATACCTCAGCCGATGCTGTTTTCAATACCGGTGATGCTCTTTACAGGCAGAAGAAATTTGACGAGGCAGGAAAACAGTTCTCGCAGAATTTTGATATGAACGAGAACAGGATGAAAAAATCAGCAAGCCTTTATAATCTTGGCAATTCCCTGCTTATGGGAAATAAGGTTGCTGAAAGTATTGACGCATATAAGGCTTCACTGAAACTTGATCCTGATAACATGGAAGCAAAGTATAACCTCGGCTATGCCCAGGACTTGCTGAGACAACAACAGCAGCAGCAGCAACAGCAGCAAAATCAGGACCAGAACAAGGAAAACCAGGATAAAAAGGATCAGCAGGATAAGAATAGCGATAACCAGCAGGATAAGAATAAGGAGCAGCAGCAGCAACAGGAACAACAACAGCAACAACAGCAGGCTGTGTCGAAGGAGGATGCTGAAAGGATCCTTAATTCCCTGGCTAATGAGGAAAAAGATGTTCAGGAAAAGGTTAAACTTGCAAAGGCAAAGAAGGAACAGGTCCGGACTCTAAGGAACTGGTAATACGATATGTAAATGATGAAGAATTTTGTTTTAATATATATTGTTTTACTCCTGCCTTTTTTAATGAAGGCTCAGGACATAACTGTCCGGGCCGAATATCCTTCGGTCGTACAGGCCGGGGAACAGTTCACTGTCAGCTGGACAATCAATACAAGGGAAGGTGAATTTATTGCTCCTGTTTTTGAGGGATTTTACAAGCTGATGGGACCCCAGACTTCATACAGTCAGAGTACACAGTGGATAAACGGCAGGATGACAAGTGAGACTTCATATTCCTACATATATTATCTGCAAGCCATAAACGAAGGTAAATTTGTAATTCCGCCGGCAGGGGTAACAATAAAAAATAAAACTTATTACTCCGATTCATTGTATATTGAGGTAAGTGGTGGAAGCACAAAACAACCTGCTGCTCAACCTGGTGCGGGTACCGGTCAGCAGGGAGAGCCACAGTCATCACCAGCCGGAGGACAGATTTCTCTCGATCTGGCACTCAGCAGAAAAGAAGTATATATCGGAGAACCGGTTTCAGCTATAGTAAAGCTCTATACAAGGGTCAATCTTTCAGGAATAAACGAAATCAAATATCCTTCGTTCACCGGATTTCTTAAGACTGATCTTGAAACCCCTCCGCTTAATTCGCTGAAACAGGAAAATATTAACGGAACCGTATACGGAACAGGAGTTCTCCAGCAATTCCTACTTTATCCTCAGGTAACCGGAGAAATTACGATCGATCCGGTCCAGATAACAGTTCTTGTACAACAGAAAACCGGACGTTCCGATCCTTTCTTTGGAGATTTCTTTTCCACATATACGACTGTTCCTCAGGCAGTAGTAAGCAAGCCTGTGAAAATTACAGTTAAGCCACTTCCCGGAACAAAACCTGATGATTTTTCAGGAATTGTAGGAAAAATCAATGTAAAGTCAGATATAAACAGAGATACTGTAACCGTAAATGATGCGGTAACACTTAAAATAACAGTATCAGGAAGCGGTAACCTTAAGCTTGCTGAAGCACCCGTCCTTAACCTGCCCCCGGATATAGAAGTGTATGATCCAAAAATCACTGATGAGATAAGAAATTCTTTAAGCGGTGCTGCAGGGCAGAGAACTTTCGAATACCTTCTTATTCCCCGTCATTATGGCGACTTTTCAATACCTCCTGTCAGATATTCCTTTTTTAATACTTCAACTGGAAAATATGAAAGGCTGGAAACCCCCGGATACAGGTTCCATGCAAGAAAAGGAAGCGAACGAGGTTCTGAAATGACTGTATACGGAGGAATATCAAGGGAAGATGTGAAATATGTCGGTAAAGATATCCGCTTTATTAGAAACAATGCCGGGAAGCTTCTTAAATCGGCAAACCTTCTGATCAAAAAGCAGTCATTCCGGCTGGCATATCCTATTGCACTGCTTATTTTCCTTGTGATACTGTTCGCAAGGCGGGAGCATATCAGGAGAAATGCTGATATTACGGCTGTAAGGAACCGTAAAGCAGGTAAAGTAGCTGCCGGAAGACTCAAAGAAGCATCAGCCTGCCTGAAAAAGGGTGAAACAGACAGGTTCTATGAAGAGATCCTTAAAGCGCTCTGGGGGTATCTCAGTGACAAGCTGAATATCCCTGTTTCAGACCTTACACGAAACAGTGCTCTGGTTGCTCTTGCTGAAAAAGGAATTAGCGAAGAAAAGATAAGAAATCTTACCGGTCTTCTCGATAAATGCGAATATGCCAGGTATGCACCTGCATCATCGGGAACTGAACTTACTGCAATTTATGAAAATGCTTCGGGATTTATTAAGTCGGTCGAAAATTCAATGTAACAGAAAATGTGTCTGAAAAAGCTTAATATAACCACACTGATATTGCTGATGCTTATTCCGGTAAGATTAATGTCACAGGATTCACCGGAAGATAGATTCTCAAGAGGTGCCACATACTTTTCAGCCGGTGATTATTCACAGGCCCTTGAAGAATGGACAGGATTATATTCTGCCGGTTACCGGTCGGCAGAACTTGAATATAATATCGGCAATGCTTATTTCAAGCTGAATAATACACCTGGAGCAATACTCTTTTTTGAAAGGGCACACCTCAGAAAACCGGCTGATGAAGATATTAATTACAACCTTCAGATTGCAAGGACGCTTGTTGTTGACAGGCTTGACGAGATTCCGGAGCTCTTTTTTGTAAAATGGTATAACTTCATGTCGCTCCTTCTGTCCTCAAACAGCTGGGCGGCAATAAGCCTGGTACTATTTGTCCTTTGTCTGATCTTTCTTTCAGTATATTTCTATTCTTCAAAGTATAAGCTCAAGGTCGCCGGATTCTGGCTGGCAATTACAGCTATTGTCTTTTCTGTTGCATCGCTGGCCTTTACAATACGTAACAAGGACCTGTTGTATGAAAGCAATAAGGCGATAATTTTCAGCCCTGTAGTAAACGGGAAAAGCTCTCCCGATGACAGCGGTACCGATCTGTTCGTGATCCATGAGGGACTGAAGGTTACTGTTGAAGATGAAGTTGGTGAATGGCGTGAAATAAGGTTGCCGGACGGTAATAAAGGGTGGGTTCCCTCAAATTCCCTTGAAATTATCTGACCCGATCATAATACTGGATGAAGCCCTTGAACCATGATAAATCCATAACACCCATGAAAAATAAACCGGTTAACAGCGCACGGATGCCCATTTACAGGGATTCCGGATTTGAACTTTATGATGCCGAAACAATTGCCGAAGCATACCGTGGTGAATCTGATCCTGAAAGGATACCGGATCATTATCTCTATTCACGTTACCGCAATCCTACTGTCGAGGCTGCTGAACTGGAAGTTCAGAAACTTGAAGGCACAAAATGGACTATCCTCGTGGAATCGGGTATGGCGGCAATCGATCTAGCCGTTTCATTGTTCCAGGATGCCGGTGATAAACGGCCATGGCTCTTTTTCAGCGAAATCTACGGTGGTACAATATCATTTGCAGATGAAATATTAGAAAAGCGCCGGGGAATCGATATCCGCGAATTCAATCCGGTAAATGGTAAGTACAACCTCGATGAATTTGAATCCGTTGTGAGGAATGTCAGACCTAAACTTGTTTATGTTGAGATCATTTCAAATCCTTTACTGTTGGTACCGGATGCAATCGGTATATTCAGTATTGCAAAGAAATATGGCGTTAAAATAATTGTCGATAATACATTTGCCACTCCATACCTTTTCAAACCGGCTGATCATGGAGCCGATATAGTGATCCATAGTGCTACAAAATATTTTTCAGGCCATGGTAATCTGACAGCGGGTGCTGTTTGCGGCAATGATGAAGCGTTAATGAAATCAGCTATAAAATACAGACGTTATACAGGACATATGCTCTCAGCTGATGATGCTTACAGACTGTCGACACAGATACTGACATTCAGCCTGCGATTTAAACAGCAATGCCTGAATGCAGAAGCTATAGCAGCATTGCTTCAGGGATCGGAGGTCATTTCCAGAGTATGGTATCCCGGATTGAAAGATCATCCGGCTCATAACGAAGCGAAAATTCTTTTCGGTAATAAGGGATTCGGTGGAATGGTAACCTTCGATTTTGCCGGAAAATCTCCTGCAGAAAAAAGAAGACGGAGAAATGAATTCATTGAAACGGTTTCTGAAAAAATAAAGGTGATCCCTACACTTGGTGATCCGCGATCCATTATTATGCCCGTCGAATCAGTCTGGGGCGAAAAATACCCTGAACCCGGAATGTTACGGATGTCTCTTGGTTTTGAGGAAACAGAAGAGATAACCGGGATTATAACAGACGCCCTGAAGAAAATAAAATAACAATCCACACATTCTATCTCCAGTCGACCGGGTCGATCCCATGATCACTGAGCCAGGTATTACACCTGCTGAAGTGTTTATTACCGAAGAATCCCCGTGATGCGGAAAGAGGGGAGGGATGAACTGACTCCAGCACCAGGTGCCTTCCCCTGTCAATAGATTCTCCCTTCTTCTGGGCATAGGCTCCCCAGAGAAAAAAAACAAGATGATCCTTATCCCGGTTAAGTATTCTTATAACTGCATCTGTAAACTCTTCCCATCCCTTCCTCTGATGAGATCCGGCAAGATGAGCCCTGACAGTCAGTGTGGCATTTAAAAGCAGGACTCCCTGTGCAGCCCACCTTTCAAGGTTTCCCGTGGGATGTGTTTTATAGCCCAGATCAGACTCGATCTCCCTGAATATATTCAGTAAACTGGGAGGGAAATCAATACCCTCCCGGACAGAAAAACATAAACCATGTGCCTGACCAGGCCCGTGGTATGGATCCTGTCCTATTATTACAGCCTTTACCGAATCAAAAGGGCATAAATTGAATGCATTGAATATGAGAGATCCTGGCGGGAAAATTCGTGTTGTCTGATATTCCTTCCTGACAAATTCCGACAGATTTACAAAATATTGTTTGTTAAATTCATCTCTCAGTTTCTCCTTCCAGCCCGGTTCAATTTTTACTTCCATATTTTTTCTTAATACGCAAACTAAAATTAATCATAATTAGAATATCTTGCAGAAAGATTTTTTGAAGAGGAGAGTGGGTGAAGAGGAGAGTGGGGGAAGAGGTGAAGAGGGGAAGAGGGGAAAAGGAGAGTGGGTGAAAAGGGGAATAGGGGAGTGGGAGAAGAGGTGAAAAGGTGAAGAGGAAAGTGGGAGAATCGTAATAATTATTAATATGGGGAAGGAAATTGAACGTAAATTTCTGGTCAACGGGCCATTCAGACATCTGGCAACGAGGGAGATAAAGGTCATTCAGACCTATTTATCCATTGATGATCAGAAAACCATACGCCTCAGAATAGCAGATGATAAAGCATTTCTGACTATAAAAGGCAGGGCGGTTGAAAATTCAATAACACGGGGGGAGTGGGAATTTCCGGTACCGGTGCAGGATTGCCTCGAGATGATGAAGATCTGCCTTCCGGGAAAAATTGTAAAGACCAGGTATATTGTTCCTTTCGGACAATGGACCTATGAGGTTGATGTCTTTCACGATAAGAATGAAGGACTTATCATTGCAGAACTGGAGCTTCAATCTGAAACGCAGCAGTTTGACAAACCATCATGGCTCGGGGAAGAAGTCACAGGTCAGCCCGGATACTACAATGCCAATCTGATAAAATGATATATCCCAGATTCCCGTAAAAACGCCCAACGTGGGCGTCATCGGTAGAGACGCCCAACCTGGGCGTCTCTACAAAATACGCCCAATTTGGGCGTATTTATCGTTTGAAAATAAAATAAACCGCAAGGATAAGAAATCCGAATCCTATCAAATGATTCAATGTCAGCTGTTCATTTTTGAATAGGATCAGAGTAAATATTGTAAAAGTAGTCAATGACATGACCTCCTGGATCACTTTAAGTTCGACCAGAGAGAATGGGCCTCCGTTCCCGGCGTATCCTATTCTGTTGGCAGGTACCTGCAGGGAATACTCAAAAAAGGCAATGCCCCAGCTCAGAAGCACTATAGCCATCAGACCTATATTATGAAATTTATCAACGGATTTCAGCTTCAGATGTCCGTACCATGCAAACGTCATGAAAGTATTTGAGAATGCAAGCAGAATAATTGTATATAATCCCTTCATTTTTAGGTGACTTAAAATCTGATATTATACAGAAATACCAGAATAAAGGATGCAAAAATAAGAAAATTTATAAAACACGGGCATAGATCTGCTTGGGATCACCGGGTCCGTAAAAATCCTTAAGGCTTGCCTGAAGCTCATAACCGTTTCTTTTGTAAAACTCTTCGGTTGGCGCATATAATGGACGGCCGGAGGTCTCTATCCATAATATCCTGCCTCCTCGTTGTTTTACTTTTTCTTCAATAGCTTTTAAAAGCACTCTGCCAATTTTCATGTTCCTGAAATCCTGGTGAACTGCTATCCAGTACAGTTCCCATGAATGAACCGAGAACTCATTCTTTCCGTAATTTGCAAATGCAAGGACCTCATTTCCTTCTGCAGCCTTAAACCAGTAATAACCACTCTTTTCCATACCTTTGGAAATGGTTTCATCAGCAAGTTCAAGCGCAGTGCTTATTTCAAAATCGTAAAAATAACCTGATGAAATAAGAATTTCTTCAAGGCGCTTCTTGTCTTCACGCCTTATTCCTTCTGAAATTTCCATATAATTCTAATTATTCAGATCATTTATTATCCGGCTAAGGACATCTGTAAATGCCAGTCCGGCAGCCCTTGTCGCTGCAACGAGTCCGCTGTCGGGTGACATGCAGGGGTTGGCATTCACTTCTATAACATATGGAATGTCATTACTGTCAACACGTATATCGACCCTTGCATATCCTTTGAGGTCAAATATCTTCCAGCACTTGAGCGCAATTTCATCAATCCGCTGTTTAAGTAATGGATTAAGCTGATCACCGGGAAAATCCCTTATTGTGTTTTCATATTCAAAAGTACCCTCTTCCCATTTAGCCCTGAAATCAACAATTTTAGGCTTATCGTCCCAGGAATTGTGAAAGACCATTTCTGCAGGAGGCATTACTTCTGGTCCATTTTCACCTGACAGAACACTGATATTGAATTCCCTGCCGTCAATAAAATCCTGGATGAGCCAGTGTGTATCGTCATATTTCTTCAGCTTTTCTGTCATCTCAGGTGTAAAGGTGAATACCGATTCTCCGGTTATGCCAAGCGAACCATCTTCCCAGACCGGCTTTATTATATACATGTTCCCTGTAATCAGCTGGTTACACTGGGAAGGAGGAAATCCTCCGGGATTGTTTATGCCTGCCTGCTTCAGGATTTTGACAGTAAAAGCCTTACTTGTCGTTATGAACATAGCCTCAACCGGATTACCGGTATAAGGGATTGAATGTACATTCAGCAAAGCCGGAATAAAATAACATAACTCTCCCTTGTTTGTGATCGATTCTACAAGGTTGAAAACGAAATCGGGCTTTTCTGCAGCAAGTTCAGCCACTTCCCTCATAAAATCATTCGTGATCCCTTTTCTGTATGTCTCAACTCCGATCTTATGAAGATTGGTCTCAACAAACTCAACCTGGTCAAGTACATCGAGTTCGTCGGCCAGTGCATTTTCATGCGGCTGATTGAATAATATGCAGCATTTCTTTCTGCTCATAGCCTTAGGTTATGACGTTCAAGTGAAGATCTTACGATCCTTTCCAGCAAGGTCTGATAGTCAATACCGCTCATCCTTGCGAGTATCGGAAGATCCGAATGAACCGGATGTAATCCTGCAAGGGGATTTACTTCCATGAAACAGATTCTCCCGTTCCTGTCGGCTTTAACATCGACTCTTCCGCCATCAACTGCCCCCAGAGCTTTCCAGACATCCAGGGCAACCTTTTTGCATTCGTCCGAATAATCAGACGGCATAGGGATATATTTGCAATACTCCTGGTAATTCTCTTTAAATTCAACAGAATACGGATAATTATCACGACATTCTATTTCCATTCCACCGATTGCAACAGCATCTTCACCAGTGCCAATGACACCCACTGTAAACTCCCTGCCGGGAAGATATTCTTCCACGAGAGCCGGCTGGTTGAAACGTCCAAGAAGAAATTCAGACATCTCTTTCAGTTCAGAAGGAGATCTTAAAAGATTCTTCTCTGTTATCCCCTTGCCTGTTCCTTCCGAAACAGGTTTGATAAAGAGGGGGTACTCCAGCTTACATTTTATTATATCTGCCGGAGACGAAATCAACATTCCCGGGCTTACCGGAACGCCTGCAGCAGCGACAATAAGCCGGGTGAGGTATTTGTTCAGTGAAACTCCCATTATCACGGGTCCACTGAATACATATGGAATTTTATATTGATCGAGGATCGCAGGTACTACAGATTCCCTGCCGTCACCATAAAGACCTTCAGCAATATTGAAAACCATATCCCATTTCTTTCCTGAAGAAAGCGCTTCGATAAGCTGGAAACTGTTTCCGATCAGATCGGTTTCAAATCCCATCTTCCTGAGTGCAGTGTCAATTGCATCAACAGTCTCCTGCTTATCAAATTCGGCAGTATCCTCCATGGAATACCCACGGTCGAGATACCACGACCGCAGGTCATACGTCAGACCAACTTTCATTAACAGCCTATTTTTCAGGATATTCGCACAAAATACCCTTGTAATTGCGCAGTACTATCTTTTCATCGTTGTGTTCAACCACATAATCGGGGAGCAGAGGGATCTTTCCTCCGCCGCCGGGGGCGTCAACAACATATGTCGGAACAGCATATCCGCTGGTGAAACCTCTCAGACCCTTTATGATCTCAAGTCCTTTTTTCACTGTTGTCCTGAAATGACTTGAACCGGGAATAAGATCACACTGATAAAGATAGTATGGCCGTACCCTTATTTTAAGAAGCTTATGCATGAGTTCCTTCATTACGGGAACATTATCATTGATGCCCTTAAGCAGGACAGTTTGGCTTCCAAGAGGGAATCCATTATCAGCCAGCTTTATGCATGCTTCTGCACATTCCCGGGTTATTTCAGCCGGATGTGAAAAATGAAGACTGATGAACAGCGGATGATATTTCCTGAGAATGCTTACAAGATTGTCTGTAATTCTCTGAGGCAATACAACCGGAACTCTTGTTCCGATCCGGATTATCTCAACATGCTCTATCTTCCTTATATTATACAGTATATAATCGAGGATTTCGTCTGTAAGCGTCAGAGGATCTCCTCCGCTTATCAGGACGTCCCTTACTTCCTTATGGGAAGCTATATAGCTGAATGCTTTCTCGAAATCCTGCCTGCCGAGCTTATCAAGCTTACCAACCGAATGTGAGCGGGTACAATATCTGCAGTAGTTTGAGCAGACCTGTGTTACAGTAAACAGTACCCTGTCGGGATATCTGTGTACAATGCCCTTTACAGGTGAAAATGACTTTTCATGCAAAGGATCAGACTGTTCAGCAGTAGTATGCAGTAACTCCTCAACGACCGGTATTACATTTCGGCGAAGCGGATGAGAATAACCTGTATTATAGATCAGAGATGCAAAATACGGAGTTATCCGCATCGGGAGACGGCCTTTCAGATTATTGATAGCCATAATCTCCTTCTCGGACAATTTCATGATTTTCTTTAGCTCATCAATATTTGTAATTGAATTTCTGAGCTGCCATTTCCAATCATTCCAGGATTCAATAGTCGTTAGGGGGAAGAAGCGGTTTCGGAAGTCCGTGCTTCTGTTGCTAACTAACGGTGTTGGGATCTCTTTTTGCGAAAAAATCATGGTTTTCGCGCCAGGCTCTTCTTCAGAAGAACGACCCACGAGGCGGCTTTCTCCACGGACAGCCGTAGCCTCATTATTGTTAGCATTCATAGCTGGTGATGAATAAATTCATCGGTTTCTTTTAAAGGATAATTTGGTTTTAAATTAATACTATTGTTTTTTTATAATTGGTGCGAAAATATGTAATCTGATAATACATTGTATCAACTGAGCATCAGAAATATTAACAGCAAAAATATTTTATTAACATCAGTCATGCTCTTTAAAAAATTACTTAAGCATATTTTACTATTATACAGCATGTTACAGAGATCAGAGAATTTTTGAACTCCGATATTGCAATTGCTGTTACTCATATTCATTCCTCTGTATTTTATGTTGTTTACTCTGTTTAAAATCGTTTTTAAATTTCCCTTATACGTATTTTTTTTAAAAAGGTTGATAAGCAATAATAATGCCAAAGTCTCAATCTGTGGCCATTACAAAGATATTTTCGGAATAAGGCGGGTTCAGTGCAAAATTGCAGACAAAAATAATACGTCTTATAATACGTATTAAAATACGTATTAAAAAACGTATTTTAATACGTTGAAAGGATCATTCTTCCATTAAATCAGCGTCTCTGCGGAGTCTTTTGACATGGCTGCGTATCTTCTTTTTTTCAAGACGCTCTTTTTTTGAAGCGGAAGTGGGTTGTGTTAATTTCCGCCCGGGCTTATCTGTAAGCGCAGCAGCAAGCAGACTGAAGAATTTTTCCTCAGATTTTTTTTTGTTCATGAACTGAGTTCTTTCCGACTGAGATGTAATAATCAATACTCCGTCGGAATTGATCCTTTTCCGCAGCAAGAGAAAAATTTTCTCTTTTTCGGTGTCATTAAGATGGAAGGTGTTCCTTACATCGAACCTCAGTTCGACTCTCGTATTGACCTTATTTACATTCTGACCTCCCGGCCCCCCTGAACGGGAAGCGCTAAAAACCAATTCATTCAGAGGTATTCTTTCCCTCAGTTCTTCTGCAGTCATACCGCAAAATTAAATAAAGAATAATGTAACACCGCAAACACTAATGACAGCCCCGGCAAGTTCAGGCAAGGTCACTTTCTGTTTATACAATATTATGGCAGGCAGCAGAATGAAGACCGGAGTGAGAGCCATGATTGTTGATGCAATGCCTGCTTTTGTGAATTTAACTGAGATAAGTGCAAATGATACACCGAGAAATGGTCCGAAGAAAGATCCCAACAGAATTGATTTTATTCCATTTCTGTCAGTTACCGCATCTGCTACGTGTTTCCATCGTTTCATGAAAGTTCCCAGGATTGCGAATCCTGCCAAACCTGAAATTATTCTGATTTGTGTGGCTGAAAACGGATCATAATCCTTAAGTCCTATCTTGCTTAAAACCAACCCAAGTGCCTGTCCGGCCGCACCTCCTATAGCATATAGTATCCCCGCCGGCTCCAGCTTCATAACCAGCCTGCCGTTACTGTTTCCGTCACGTGTAAGTATCGCCATGGCAATCCCTGCAAAAGTGATTGTCATGCCAAGTAAGTTGAGCGCTGAAAGTCGTTCTCCCACCATAATCCATCCGAAAAGAGCTGTCATGGGAGGTACCAGTGTCATTATAAGCATCGAAAAACGTGATCCGATGACTGCATAAGACTTGAAAAGGAACAGATCACCGAAAACAAATCCTGCAAACCCTGACAATGTAAGCCATAACCAGTTCTGAGCACCTGCATCAGAAGGGAGAAACAGACCTCTTCTGAGATATGTCAGAATGGTCAGGAAAATGAATCCTGAAGCCAGCTTAAGAATGTTTACAGCAACGGAACCAAACTTCAGTGTGGCAGATTCGAACGCAAGAGCGCTTACTGTCCAGAAGATAGCCGTAAGAAGTGCAGCAAACTCTCCGGGGTGACCATTAATGATTTCCATCCGGAGAGTAGCAAAGCAAATTATTATTTCTCAGAGAATTCAAAAGTGTATTCACCTGATCCGGTTTCAATATATGTTTTTCCCTCTTCCTTTCTGATTCCTCCAAAATTAATATTTCCGTCAACCGGCTTTCCGGCTTCTGTTATCCTTGCCGGATCGTCCACAGGCAGCACAATTGTGGCTTTTGAATTGACAGGGATCCTGATTCTGACAAGGATATTTCCGTCCTTTCTTTCCCAGCCTGAAGCAACAGTTCCGTACGGACTCTCATACGTTGCTTTTGAGAATTCAAGTTTTTCAGTCGGATGAGGCTGGATCAACAGGTGACGATAACCCGGTGATTTCGTTTCGAGGCCTGCTGATACCCTGTACATCCAGTCACCTATTGCCCCGTAGGCATAATGATTGAACGAGTTCATCCCTGCATCCTGGAATGTGCTGTCAGGCTTCTGGCCATCCCATCTTTCCCATATTGTAGTTGCACCCATCTTTACAGGATACAGCCATGAAGGATATGATTCCTGAAGCAGAAGATCATACGCGACATCTGTATATCCGTTACGGGTGAGTTCATGACATATATATATGGTACCAAGGAATCCTGTGGATAAATGGTTTCCCCTTCCTCTGATATCATTAACAAGGAACATTGCTGCTTTTTTCCTGAGTTCATCAGGAAGTAGGTTGAATTTCAGCGCAAGTATATATGATGTTTGTGAGCATGTTCCGACTCTTCCTGCCGGTGTGACATATTCCCTGATAAACACTTCCTTTATTTTATTGAAAAGGTCATTATAAATCTTTTCATCTTCGGTTTTCCCCAGTTCTTTTGCTGTCTGGGCAAGCAGACTTGCTGAATATGCAAAATATGCCGTTGCAATAAAATCGGGTTCGGTATAACCATCAGCGGCAGTGTGACTGTTTACAGGCGGATGATAAAACAGCCAGTCGCCATATTTGCTTCCACCTTTCCACTGATAGGAATCTCCTGCTTTTTTCCTGATATACTCAACCCATTTCTTCATGCTGGGATATTGTGTTTCAAGCAATTTCTTATCTCCATAAACAAGATACATTGTCCATGGAGCTATTACTGACACATCTCCCCATCCTGCTGATGGTTGTGCGGTAGTGGCATTCTGCCGGTTCAATACATCCGGAACAACATCCGGCACTTCGCCTCCCGGTTTCTGGTCAAGAGCAACATCTTTAAGCCATTTTGTGAAGAACGGAGCTACATTATAATTAAACGCCGCTGTTCTGCAGAATGCCTGTGCATCACCTGTCCAGCCGAGACGTTCATCTCTTTGCGGACAGTCTGTAGGTACATCAAGGAAATTACCTTTCTGACCCCAGACTATATTATGCTGAAGCTGATTCAGCAATGGATTTGAACTTTCATATGTACCTGATTTCTGCATATCGGAATGAACAACCACACCTGTAATGTTATCTGTGGTCAGGGTGCCCGGGAAACCTGTTATTTCAAGGAACCTGAATCCCATAAATGTAAACCGGGGCTCAAATACTTCTTCGCTGCCGGTCCCGGCAAGTGTCAATGTAAGCTGAACTTTCGCGGCCCTCAGGTTCTCGGTGTAAAATTCACCATATTTATCAAGCACCTCGGCATGCCTGACTGTAATGACAGTACCTTTTGGCCCGGTCGCTTTCAATCTTATCCATCCCACCATGTTCTGACCCATATCAACAAGCAGACTTCCTTTAGGGGAGCGGAAGACTTTCAGTGGTTTGATCTCCTCAATTTTCCTGATAGGTGATCCTTCAGAAGCAACAAGATTATTCCTGTAGTTTCCTATGATGACCTTCTTCCATTTGCTGTCGTCATAATCCGGCTGGCTCCATCCGGTAAGTCTTTTTGTCGCATCATAAGTGTATCCGTTATAAAGGTCATTCATCCTGATGGCAGGATCATTGTGTCCTTTCCAGCTTTCGTCTGTAACTATCAGAGTCTCGCTTCCATCTGAATGAACCACTTTCAGCTGTAGCAGAAGTCCGAGTCTTTTACCATAAACTGCCCAGTTATTGCCCCAGGCAAGTGTACCCCTGTACCAACCGTCGCCCAGGAAAGCGCCAATTGCATTTTTCCCCTTTGCAACCTGCCCGGTGACATCGTATACCTGGTATTGAAGCCTTTTGCCGTAGGATGTCCAGCCCGGAGTCATCACTTCATCACCGACTCTCTTTCCGTTCAGGTTCAGATCGTACAAACCGTGTGAAGTAACATAAACAGTAGCTTTTGTTACAGGTTTTGTTATTGTGAACTCCTTGCGAAAATGTGGTGATGGTGAATACCGGTTGGTATCATCCTCCAGTTCTATCCATTTAGCCTTCCAGTCCGACGGAGAAAGCAAGCCCATTTCCCAGTATGCAGCAGGACTCCACTTAGTAGACCTGCCCTTATTATCCCATATCCTGACCTGCCAGAAATATCGCTGACCCGACCTGAGACCAGAACCTTTATACGGAACCAGATGAGATTCATCCGAGAGAACTTTTCCTGACTCCCATACGATCTTTGAAGATGAGAATTTAGGGTCGGCAGACACCCTTACCATATATGCAGTCTGCATGATATTATTTCCTGTCCCGGAAATCTTCCAGGAAAGGCGGGGTTGCGGAACATCAATTCCGACGGGATTGATCCTGAACTCACAGGTAAGATCACTGACAGTAAGGCTTTGTGCAATTAGTGATCCTGAGATGATGAAAAGAAGAATGGATATTTTTAGCTGCTTCATGATAAATTGATTTGATAATAAAATTCAAGGTTATAAAAAATGAATGAATAAAAAAACAGATTAATTATTATTTTCCTGAGCGAAAGTTTTTAAATTGCGGATCAATAAAAATAAATGTTATAAAAATGGACCCTATATCAGGTATATTGCTTATTGCACTTGGCAGTATCGGTGCTGCAAGTTTCTACGTTCCTTTCAAAAAAGTAAAATCATGGGCATGGGAATCGTACTGGATCAGCCAGGGATTCTTTGCATGGATCATAATCCCCTGGATCTTCGCCCTGATCTTTATTCCAAAGGGTGAACTGATGACCATAATAAGAGAATCTCCCGCATCTGCAAAGCTTATGGCAGCTTTCTTCGGTTTGCTCTGGGGATTTGGCGGACTTACATTCGGACTGGCCCTGAGGTACCTTGGCGTGGCTCTGGGACAAAGCATAGCATTGGGGCTCTGTGCAGCTTTCGGAACATTACTGCCCCCGATAATTGCCGGTGACAATTTATTTGCCACAAGAGGTGGCATTCTTACTCTGATAGGTGTGGCAATAACCGTTGCAGGTATAATTATTATAGGGTATGCAGGTTCTCTTAAAAGCCGGGAAATGTCGGAAGAAGAAAAGAAAGCTGCTGTTAAGGAATTTGCTTTGAAAAAGGGTATCCTCATCGCCATATTTGCAGGAATAATGAGTGCCTGCTTTAATTTCGGGTATGAAGCAGGCAAGCCAATTGAAAATATAGCACTTGCACATGGGACCAATCCTCTCTACCAGAAAAACCCCTCGTTGATATTCATTCTTCTGGGCGGATTTATTACTAACCTTGTCTATTGCGTGTTCCTTAATATTAAGAACAAAACGTACAAAGATTATTACACTGTCACTGGTAATGTGCTGGCAAACAATTTGTTCTTTACTTTTCTTGCAGGTTTATTATGGTTCCTCCAGTTCCATTTCTTCGGAATGGGATCAAGCAGACTTCCTGCAGGAATGGCAATATTCGGATGGAGCATCTTAATGGCCCTCAATATAGCAATAAGCAATATCTGGGGAATAATTCTCAGCGAATGGAAAGGTGTATCAACAAAGACAATTATTGTACTTGTCACGGGAATAATAGTCCTGATCCTTTCTGCCTTTATTGTTAAACTCGGATAAATTTACAAAAAATGACAAAGAGATTCGGTTTTAAAATGAAGCTGTTTCCTGGCTTTAAAGAGGAATACCGTAAAAGACATGCTGAAATATGGCCTGAACTTGTAAGGCTTCTGAAGGAGCAGGGTATCGGGAATTACTCAATATGGCTTGACGAGGAAACAAATACACTTTTTGCATACCAGGAACAATCCGGTGAAAGCTCATCACAGGATCTTGGCACTACTGAAATTGTCCGGAAGTGGTGGAAATATATGGCTGATGTAATGGAAACTAATCCCGATAATTCACCAATAAGTATCCCGTTAGAAGAGGTCTTTTATATGGAATAAAATTTTTGCTCCTGATTCTTTGTGTGCTTTGCGCCTCCCTTTGCGTCCCTGTCTGACTGGCGTCAGCCAGGCAGGCTTTGCGGTTAAATAACAATTTTGCGTTTAACCACAAATAGCACTAAGTACACACGAAGGACACAAAGGAAAAGCTTGGTACAAATTTGGAATATTATGTTAAAAAAATAATTAAAACATTAAAGGATGAAAAAAGAAGCAATTGAAAAAGCATACAAACTGGCAAAAGATCAGTATGCAGGGCTCGGAGTTGATACGGATCAGGTACTTGCCGATCTTGCGGAAATAGTGATAAGTCTTCATTGCTGGCAGACAGATGATGTTGGCGGATTTGAAAAAGAAGGCGCAGAACTGGGAGGGGGGGGCATCCAGGCAACCGGGAATTATCCCGGTAAGGCGCAGACAATAATTCAGATGAGAGCTGATCTCGATAAGGTCATGTCTCTTCTTCCCGGCAGGCAGAGGTTAAACCTGCATGCAAGCTATGGGGAGTTCGGTGGCAAATTTGTTGACCGCGATAAAATTGAGATCAAACATTATCAGGGATGGATTGACTGGGCGAAAAAGAGAAATATAGGTATCGATTTCAATTGTACATGCTTCTCACATCCCTTGTCAGATGACGGCTATACTCTTTCAAGCAAAAATGAGAAAATAAGAAAATTCTGGGTTGAACATGTTAAAAGATGCCGTGCAATAGGAGCTGAGATGGGAAAACAGCTTGGTACTCCCACAGTTCACAACCTCTGGATACCCGACGGATCAAAAGACACTCCGGTCGACAGGTTCGGAATCCGTAAGGTGCTTAAGAAATCCCTCGATGAAATATTTGCTGTCAAATATCCAAAGAAGTATCTGAAGGATTCAGTTGAAAGCAAACTGTTCGGCATTGGATCAGAATCGATGGTCGTAGGTTCCCATGATTTTTATCTTGGATATGCAATTAAGAACAATACAATGATCACCCTCGACAATGGACATTTTCATCCTACAGAACAGGTAGGGGATAAAATATCATCTATCCTGCTCTTTGCCGATGAACTTCTCCTTCACCTGACAAGGGGTGTCAGATGGGATAGCGATCATGTTGCTACATTCAATGATGAAATTGTACTTATTGCCCAGGAGATTGTCCGTGCCAAAGCTCTCAACAGGGTTAATATCGGCCTTGATTATTTTGATGCAAGTCTGAATCGTATCGGAGCTTATGTGATTGGGGCAAGAGCTGTTCAGCAGGCATTTCTGTTCGCATTGCTGGAACCTCATAAGACTCTTGTGAAGTTGGAAGAAGGAGGCAGAACCTTCGAAAGACTTGCTATGCTGGAACTTATGAAATCCTTACCCTTCGGAGCTGTCTGGGATTATTTCTGCATGAAAAATAAAGTCCCTGTAGGATCAGACTACATAGATGAAGTTGTCAAATACGAAAAAGATGTTCTCATAAAAAGGTAAGCACAAAGGGACACAAAGGTTTGCACAGAGGTATCCAAAGTGATATTATTACGATCTATGCAATTTAGTATGTAGAATTATCATTGTCATGAAAGAAAAAGTTATTGCAGTATTTGATGTGGGTAAGACCAACAAGAAGGTGATTTTGTTTAATTACAACCTCAAACCTCTTTCGGAGATTGAGGAGAAATTTGCAGAAGTAACCGATGATGACGGATTTCCATGCGACGATATTGAGCATATCGAAAGCTGGATCAGGGAATCCATCACTAAGCTTATCCGTTCAGATAAATATGATCTTACTGCAGTCAACTTTGCAACTTACGGGGCAACGCTTGTTTATCTCGACGCAGAAGGCAAAAGGCTCACTCCGGTTTATAATTACCTCAAACCTGTCGATGACCGGATACCGGAAAAGATATATAAGAAATACGGAGGGCAGGATGAATTTTGCAGGAGAACTGCTTCGCCTGCCCTTGGTATGCTTAATTCGGGAATGCAGGCAGTATGGCTGAAATATGAAAAACCGGAGATATTCTCCAGGGTAAAATATATCCTTCATTTTCCGCAATACCTGTCATATCTCTTAACCGGAAAGATCTATTCTGAACATACTTCTATCGGATGTCATACAGCTCTCTGGGATTTTGATGAAATGAAGTATCACAGATGGGTGAAGGATGAAGGACTGGCTTTACCCGAACCGGTCGATGTCGGAACACTTGATGAAATTGAATCCGGCGGGAAAAAGATAAAGGCAGGAATCGGTATCCACGACAGCTCTTCCTCACTTGCTCCGTATTTTTCAAGCAGTGCCGGGAAATTCCTGCTCGTTTCGACCGGTACCTGGTGCATAAACATGAACCCGTTCAATACAGAAATACTGACAGCCGAACAGCTTGATCATGACTGCCTCTGCTATATGAGTATTACGAAAAAGCCGGTAAAATCATCGCGGTTGTTCCTGGGGCACATTCATGAGACTGCGGCTAATATGTTAAGCGAACACTTCGGAAAACAGCCGGACTTTTACAAATCGGTCAGACCTGATAATCGCCTTATTGAAATATCTAAAAAGAAATGTGGAGGTCAGAGGTTCTTCTTCGAAATGCAACCATATTCAAGGGATCTTAAGGAAAAACTTGATTTCTTCGTTTTTAAATCATTCGAGGAGGGGTATCATCAGCTCATGGTCGAACTTGCCGAACTCACCGTCGAAGCTATAAACCTTGTAATCCCTGCGGACGACGATATAGAGAATATCTACATAACGGGTGGATTTTCAAA
>JAKQPD010000196.1 GCA_029564935.1 Bacteroidota bacterium | reverse complement strand
CACAAAAGTCTGCAGCCAGGGAGCCAAGGTGTATCTCAGCACTACTGACAGGGTACTTAATCTACTTTCTGAAGAAAAGGAGGTTGCAGCAATCATTGCACCAAGTTTTCCGGCAGAATTTTTCGATATCCCGGATCACCGTAAGCTTATCGGCATGATACGGGCAATAGGTTTTAAATATATTGCTGAAGTTTCTTTTGGTGCAGATCTGGTTGCTGACAGATATAGGAAGCTGGTAGAGGAAAGCAGGGAGAATTTTATCACTTCCGACTGTCCCTCAATTGTCAATTATGTAAAATATTACCATCCGGGTCTTGTAGACAGGCTGGCTCCGGTTGTTTCGCCGATGGTTGCGATGGCAAGAGTCATTCACGCGAAATATGGGGAATCGACAAAGATTGTTTTTATTGGTCCGTGCGTTGCGAAGAAAGCTGAAAGCAGCGATGTTGATGAAGCGATAACCTTCAGCGAGCTCAGGGAAATGCTGGTACAGCTTGGCATCACTTCTGAAAATGTTCAGCCATCTGATTTTGATCCTCCGGTTGGCGGAAGAGGAGCGATCTTCCCTGTGACCAGGGGTTTGCTTCAGACCGCTAACATTAATGATGATGCAATCACAGGGAATATTATTGCAGCCGAAGGGAGAATAGGTTTCCAGGAAGCCCTGAAGGAATTTGAGGCAGGACTTATAAAGAAACAGAACATGGAGCTGTTATGCTGTGAGGGTTGCATAATGGGACCGGGACTTTCAAAGAACGGAAAACAATATAACAGACGAGCCCTTGTCAGTACATATGCAAACCTTAAGATGGAAGGTATTGATATGGATACCTGGAAATCATATATTGAGAAATATTCTGAACTTGACCTCTCGGTATATCACAGGGCTGATGATCATCGTCTCCATGACCCCGATGAGGAGGATGTAAACGAGGTTCTTGTAGCAATGGGCAAGCTTACAAAAAAAGATCATCTGAATTGCGGAGCCTGCGGTTATGAAACCTGTATTGAACATGCAGCTGCTGTCAAGAAAGGTCTGGCCGAGATTGAAATGTGTCTGCCTTATACTATAGAAAAACTTCATAAATCGGTAAATGAGCTGGCACTTTCAAACGAAAAGCTGAGCTCCATGCAGCAGGCTCTGAAGCAGTCTGAAAAGCTTGCTCATATGGGTCAGCTGTCGGCAGGTATTGCCCATGAACTGAATAACCCGCTGGGAATTGTAATAATGTACAGCAATATCCTGCTCGACGAAAGTACTCCCGATGACCCGGTCAGGGAGGATCTGAAGCTCATTGTGGAACAGGCTGGCAGATGCAAGAAAATAGTAGGAGGACTGCTCAATTTCGCCAGGAAAAGCCAGGTTAACCATCAGCTGGTAAACATAAAGGAACTGGTGACACACAGTCTTGAAAGTGTCATTGTACCCGAGAATGTAACCGTTAAGTTAGCTGATCAGGCTACTGATCCTGATGCAATGCTGGATTCCGAACAGATGATACAGGTTCTGTCAAACCTTATAAAGAATGCCCTCGATGCAATGCCTGGAGGAGGCGAAATAAGTATCCTCCTGGAAGATACTCTCAGTGATGTCACAATTACAGTCGGAGATTCCGGGACGGGAATAAAGGAAGAGGACAGAGTGAAGATATTTGAGCCATTCTATACCACTAAAGGACTCGGACACGGAACAGGGCTCGGTCTGGCTACAACTTATGGCATCGTTAAAATGCATAAGGGTCAGATCACAGTCGAATCAAATACAGATCCGGCAAAGGGTCCGACGGGAACCAGGTTCAGAATTGTGTTGCCAAGGAAGAAGGAGTGATGGGCGATGAGATTCCATGACTGCATGACCGCATGACTGCAAGACTGTATGACAATAAAACGAAAATAACGACATGTTAAAAAGTGATTTCACGATTCTTATAGCTGATGATGATCCGGATTATCTTTTTCAGACAGTATTCAATCTGAACAAGGCGGGTTATAAAACAATTACTGCGGAGAGCCAGGCGGAAGCTGAAGCTATTATATCCCGCTTCAGGCCCGATCTGGCTATCTTTGATCTGATGATGGAAAGTGACGACAGTGGATTTATATTATGTTACAAGATACGGAAAAAGTATCCCGATGTTCCGGTGATACTTGCCACTGCAGTCTCGCGCGAAACGGGAATGTCCTTCAGTATTGATACGGAAAAGGAGAGATCATGGATCAGAGCTGACCGTTATCTTGAAAAAGGTATAAGGGCGGAACAGCTCGATCAGGAAATAATGAAACTATTAAAAATCTGAAAAATGGCAGTCTTAAGAGTACTTGTAATTGATGATGAACCAGGCATAAGGTCAGGCGTTGCAAGGATACTAAGAGATTTTCATGTCACTTATCCGTTCATGGATGAGGATTATACCTTTGAACTTATTGAAGCACCGACAGGAGAGGAAGGGATAGAAAAAATTGAAAATGAAAAGCCCGATATAATCCTGCTTGACAATAAATTACCCGGAATTCAGGGTGTCGAGGTGCTGGAGTACATCCATTCAAAGAAATATGATATTGTTGTCGCGATGATAACATCTTATGCTTCATTGGATGTCGCTATCCGGGCTACACGTGACGGAGCAACTGATTTTATCCCTAAACCATTTACCCCCCAGGAGCTTAAATCCAGTATTGAAAATATAACCAAGCAGTTATACCTGCGGAGGATTACGCGCCGCCTCACTATCGAGGGAAAACAGGTGAGATATCAGTTCCTTTCGGTTCTGTCTCATGAGCTGAAGGCTCCCCTTAATGCAATTGAAGGGTACCTGAGAATGATGCAGGGAAAAGATGCAGGTGACAGGATTGATGATTATGCCGATCAGATAGACAGATCACTGCAAAGGATACAGGGAATGAGGAACCTGATAATGGATCTCCTCGATTTTACCAAAATAAGACTTGAAAGGAAAGAAGGAAATATCCGTCCTGTCGACCTTGCAGAAGTGGCAAGGAATGCAATGGTCACCGTTCAGCCATATGCGATCCAGATGGAGGTGAGCCTTAATCTGGTCACAAAATCAGATGTGATAATAAAGGCCGATCCGGCTGATATGGAGATCATCTTCAATAATCTCGTATCAAATTCCGTAAAATACAACAGGGTGGGAGGAAAGGCAGAAATAATTATCGATTCAACAGATAATGAGGTGGTTATTAATTTTACTGATACAGGAATCGGCATAAGGAAAGAAGATATCGGTAATCTGTTCACGGAATTCGGCAGGATTAAAAATGATAAAACCAGGAATATTACCGGAAGCGGCCTCGGTCTGTCGATAGTAAAAAAAGTAGTCCAGCTTTATTTCGGCACAATCTCCGTGGAAAGCACTCCGGATGTTGGCACTGTATTCACTGTCAGGATCCCGAAAGGTCCGTCAAATATAATCTGATAAATTATTATGAATTTACCCGGAAAAACAGTTGAGAGGCTGAGTGAATACCGCAGAACACTTCTGGGCTGTCTTGCTGAAAAGAAAAATTATATCTTTTCCCATGATCTTGCTTCACGCCTGCACATAACAGCCGTTCAGGTAAGGCGTGATCTGATGCTGATTGGCTATTCTTCGGTGCAACGTAAAGGCTACGATGTAAAAGAACTGATAGAAACAATAGGATCAATAATTGATTCTGAGGTGAGCATGAATGTAGCAATTATTGGTATGGGTAACTTTGGGAGGGCAGTTGCCGGCTATTTCAAGGGTAAAAGATCAAAGCTCAACCTTGTAGCATCATTCGATACGGATACCCAGAAAATAGGTAAAGTAATTTCGGGTGTAAGGTGCTATCCCTTGAGTGAAATGGAAGCAATGATCAGGGATATGGATATCAGGATTGCGATAATCACGGTACCTCCCGATTATGCCAGGGAGATCGCCGGTGAAGCTGTACGTTACGGAATTAAGGGCATACTTAACTTCACCACTGTACCCCTTAATGTCCCGTCGTGGGTCTTCCTCGAAGAATATGATATGATCACTTCGATTGAAAAAGTGGCTTATTTCGTCAAGGAAAATGTTGTGTAGTACTTGCTGATAATGAGGATTTTCAAAGGATTTGATGAAGTGAACGGGATAAGGAACCCGGTTGTAACTACCGGTTCGTTCGATGGTGTTCATATTGGTCATAAAACCATCCTTAACCGGCTTAAGATGCTCGCTGAAAAATATAACGGTGAGTCGGTCCTTATAACATTTCATCCGCATCCCAGGAAAGTCCTCTACCCCGATACGGCAGGAAAAAATCTGAGGCTGATAAATTCCCAGGAGGAGAAGCTTGAACTGCTAAGAAAAGCAGGACTTGATAATGTGATTATAGTTGAATTCACCAGAGAGTTCTCAAGGGTCACGAGTGAACAGTTCGTAAGCGAATATCTGTGCAAAATATTAAAATCAAGGGTTATAGTTGTCGGATTCAACCATCATTTCGGCTTTAACCAGGAGGGGGATTATAAACATCTCTGGAACTGGAGGCAGAAATATAATTTTGAAGCCGAGGAGATACCGGAACAGGAGGTTCAGCACGAAACTGTCAGTTCAACTAAGATACGTAAAGCCATCAGTGAAGGTTACATCCAGAGAGCCAACGCATATCTCGATCATTATTACCTTATCATAGGGATCCCGGAAGGCTGCTTACTTCATGATGCCCCCTTTCTGAAGGGATTTTTGTGTCTGCCGGTTACCGAAGGATCCAAGCTGTTGCCATCACCGGGTATTTATGCAGTATCCGTAATCACCGGAGAGACCGGCTCCAAGGCAATGGCGCTGATTTTTCAGAAACCCGGGGAACAATCAGGTGTAATGCTCAGCATTTTTGAAAATCAGGAATTTTTTACCGGGGAAAAATGCTCGGTTCTCTTCCATAAAAAAATCCATGGTGAAGTACTGCTTTCCGATCCGGGAGTTGGATCCCGTATCGATATGGCAAAGAATGAAATCTCCGACCTGATCTTCTGAACTGCCACTTTGTGCCCTATAACCATTAACTTACGGAATATTTTAGTAAATATAACTACTGTAATTACCTGAAATATAAGTAAATAAGTTTCCCCTCCTTAAAGAAAAGGAGGGGAAACTTTTGTCTCGAAAACTCCTTAAGTTGAGAGCCATGCTCTGTGCCTCCGCTCATTCTGGCCTGTTTTACCACTGTGCCTCTTCACCGTTGCGCCTCTGCGCTTTTTACAACAACTGCCCGAAGAAAACCGCATTCAGGAAGATCTTATTTGTACCATACCAGACAGCCCTGAAGTTTGTATTGTCAAATATTGAAATGATCCTGCTCCGGTGGACTGATACAAAAGCAGTCCCTTTCAGCCTGTCCGAGTTTTCTTTTGTACAGTAGCCGCTCAAAAGGGGATCGGCAGTATAGACAGCAGGATTACTATAAATATCTGCAGTCCTGTTTGCTGCAGAAGTCCCTGACTTGAAGACAGGCAGGATATTTCTAGTATACCCGTAACAAAGCGGATGTGTAAGATCGAGCCTGACCGAAAAGATCGATCCGGGGATCTGTCTGGCCTGGGTATTGACTGAACGTTCTGCAAAAATCCCCTCTTTCAGTAAGGAACCTGCAGCAGCGACAAAATCAATTTCTGCAAGTTTGTTCCTTACCAGCCAGCTATTGCCACCTTTGTAAGCGATTATTGTTCCGCCCTGTCTGTTCCAGGTTTTAATATTTTCGACAGCCACAGGGCTCAGATCAGGTGATCCTGCAACGATAAGTACATTATACCTGCTGAGATTTATATTCCCAAACCTTTGAGCTGTGATCAAAGTGACCGGTATATTGAAACGTGTATCGAACATATGCCATATTTCGCCGGCATCTGAACTGCTTATTCCGTCACCGGCGATCATTGCAACCGAGGGTTGTTCTAAAACAGCAAAATTACCGCTACCCAGATCCATGCCTGATTCAGTGAATCCGGTTCTGACAGCGTAGACTGTGAGACCACATTTTTCTGTAACTGATCCGATAAGCTTCCTTAGCTCATCTCCTTTAACAGGCTGATCGTTTGAGTGTATCATGATAGTCCCATAGGAAAAGACGTGATTGAGATCGCTGTTCCTGAAAGAGAATTTCCCCATTGAGACACGGGTCCTCAGTCCGGCTTTCTGTAACTCATAAAGAGCTTTGGGAGCAAGATATTCATTCCACTCAAACAGGTAGGCATAGGGATCCTGTGGTCCGGTAACTTTACCTTCTGCAACCGGCGGTGCAAGGATTTCCTCACCCTGCAGTCCGTCCAGCTCCCGGGACATATTCAGTGCCGAATACTGAATGTTGAACGACATTGGCAGAACCCATGTTGAAATATCATAGAAAGTGCTGTCTGTAAAATCTTTAACCGGATCAAAAAGACTTCTTGCGAAGCGGTATTCATCCTGCCGCAGCGGTACAAGATAACTGTTCTCAGCCTTATAATTTATGCCATCCCTCGTAATATCCTTTGCCGTCCTGTATATTTTTATCCGGTGACCTTTAAGCACTCTTATAAATTCTGCAAGCCTTCCTTTATCATCAGGTTCCGTAAAAACATAAGCTTTTACGGGATGCTTATCAGCAAGTGCCCGGGCATCCCTGTAGAAATTTCTGTGGTTCTCAAGAAGCTTTTCTCTCATAGCCACTCCGGCTTCAAGTGTTGACAGCGATACTGTAAACTGGTTGCGGATTGCAAAGGGGAAGGACAAGAGCATATTCGGAGTCTCTTTCAGATGCCCTTTTACACCGGCCTGTTCGAAAAGAATACCTACAGATCCATGTATATCAGGGTAGGATGATCCTTTTCCTACATAGAAGTCATCATAACTTTCTTCAGTAAAATAGAGGCTGCCGATTGAATTGAGATATTTCTCGTGGTATTTCCCTATTTCTGCTGTAAGATCCTGGTTATCTGCAGGTGTAAGAGGGTTATTCCTGCTCTGTATACCCGGCTGATAGAAAAATGTAGCATTAGCACCCTGCTCATGGTGATCAGTATTTATATTCGGTCTCCACCTGTAGAACGCCTCCACACGGCCCCTGGATTCAGGATGCTGAAGCATCAGATAATCCCTGTTGAGGTCGAACCAGTAGTGGTTCGTTCTTCCTCCCGGCCATGGTTCGCTGAATTCCCAGGAATTGGGATCAGGATTGTTGTTAAGGCTTCTTGTGAAATTAACCCATGTCGAATGACGCTGCATCCCGTCTGGGTTCAGTGCAGGATCGATAAGAATGACGGCGTTTTTCAGGAGTTCATCAGTTTTGGTTCCTTCACCTGCTGTAAGGTAATATGCCACGAGTACCGAAGCATTCTGCGCACTTGATTCATTTCCATGAATCCCGTAACCAAGCTTGATAAACACAGGCATATCTTTTAAGTCAATACCGGCGGAGACCGAAGGATCCGAGAGTTCCAGGTGCCGGATCCGGAGTTGCTCAAGGTTCCTGATATTTTCAGGTGAGCTGATTATCAGATGACCCAGAGGACGGCCTTCATAACTCCTGCCATATTCCTCCCATATTGCCCTGTCGGAGATCCGGGCCAGCTCAAGCATGTAATTATAAAGCTTGTCATGGGTAAGATGCCATTCCCCAACCTCGTGTCCAAAGAATTTTGCAGGAGCAGTAATTTCCTTATTATACCTTATATCATCCGGTAAATAATAATCTGATTTTATCTGCGAGGACATCATCTGGCTCAACAGAATAGCCGATATTAATGCAATAATATTCTTCATTACCTGCAGGTTTGTTTAAGTACCACAATATAAATGAAAATATATATCAGTATACCGGATAGATCCGGGTTTCTTTTTCACAGAGTTTCTCCGAAATCCTTTTTATAAGCTTCTGCAAGCTTTTCGGGCCAGTCACTGACCGCTTCAAGCCTGCCTGTAAAGAACCTGAGAACAGGAGGTTCTTCAACAAATCTTAAACCGCCGACCAGTTTCCTGTTCTGATACAGCCAGTTAAGTCTGTCAATCGCATATTCTACCTGTGAGAGGGTAAATACTCTTCGCGGTACCGCAAGTCTTAATAGTTCAAGATCTGAAAAAATATCATTTCCTTTTTCATCCCGATTGCTGCTTATGGTTCCCCGTTCCATACCTCTGATCCCCGAAACAATATAGAATGCTGCGACAAGTGATCCGGCCAGGTATTCTGATTGAGGAATATGTGAAAGGAACTGTGTTGCATCAATGTGGCATCCCAGGGCACCGCCGGGACTGACGACAGGTATACCGAGTTTTTCAAGCTCCTGTACCATATAATTAATGAATGCCGGTGATTGCCCCACAACATTTTCATCAACAGTTTCAAGAAGTCCCTGTGCCATTGCCTCAATCTCGCGGATCGAGATACCTCCATATGTCAGAAATCCTTCATAGAGGGGAATAAGATATTTCATTTTCGTATAAAGCTCTTCGGAATTTGTACAGATTGCACCACCTCTTGATGAGCTGACTTTTCTCCCGGAGAAATAAACAATATCGGCAAGATCGCACATCTGGAGAAGGATTGAAGCAAGGGACTGATCTTCATACCCGGGTTCACGTTTCTTTATAAAATAAGCATTTTCTCCTATAAGGCTGGCATCCATTACAATTATAAGATTGTACTTGTCGGCTATCTTTCTTACTTCTTTCATATTTGCAAGTGAGAAAGGCTGGCCGCCGATAAGGTTCGTTGAGGCTTCCATCCTTATAAAAGGAATGTTTTGAGGACCTGATTCAATAATTATTTTTTCAAGCTGCACGGGATCGAGATTTCCTTTAAAAGGATGAGAGCTTTTTATTTTCATTGCTTCCGAACCGAAAAGTTCAAAGATCTTTCCCCCGTTAAGTTCAATATGGGCGCGTGTGGTTGTGAAATGATAATTCATCGGGATCACAGATCCTTCCTTAATGAACACTTTTGAAATAATATTTTCAGCGGCTCTTCCCTGATGTGCCGGCAGAACAAATTTCTTTCCGAATATCTGCAACACACTTTTTTCAAATTTCTTAAAGCTCATCGAGCCGGCATAGGCATCATCGGCTACGAACATTTTTGAGATCTGATTATCGCTCATCGCGTTGGTCCCGCTGTCCGTCAGCATATCAAGGAATACATCACCGCTGCTCAGCAGGAAGGAATTAAAACCTGCTGCTTTTATCGCATCCACCCTCTTGTTTACAGGCAGGAGATTAAGCGATTGGACTATACGTACTTTATGCATCTCAAGTGGGATCTGTTTTCTGGTAAAGAATTTTACCGCTCCGTTTTTCTGATTTTTGTCCATATTTTGTCTGTTATAATATTAAAAAAAAAAGGCTTACCTCTTTTTTGGCAAGCCTCATATTCATGAATTTATGGTTTGTTACACATATTTCACAGGACTGCCTGACCTGCAATTGCAATAATAACAATAATAGATTCCAATATTTAATTTTATTATCGTCATTTCTTGAAATTTGATTCCAAACGTAATGTAATTTCAGAAAAAATCAAAGATTCATCATGAAAAAGTTAAAGAAAATTTTAGTGACTGCTTCCGGCGGGGAATGATAATGATCTTAATACTTAATTTTACTGATATTTTTTTACTATATTGCTTTTGTTAATTCGGGGTATGATTTTTTCAGAGAATTTTATTTCAGAGGTTTATTTATATCTGAGAGCTCAAAATGTGAGTTATCTGAAGCGTTTTGCAGGCTTATGAAGTCTTAAGCCTTTAAGGAATATTCAGTCTTAATCTGGTCTAAACCATCTTTTGAGAAATGATAAATGATAAATGAAAAGCTGATAAATCCCTCCGGTATAGTTGTGATCGGGGGATCGGATGATCTTTACAAGCCGGGAGGGAAAATCCTCAAGAATTTAATTGACGGTAATTATGCCGGCAATCTGTATGTTGTGAATCCGGGTCACGATATGATCCAGGGTCTGAAATCATATCGTGATATCAATGATTTGCCTCAGGTCGATCTTGCGATCCTTGCTGTTCAGGCAAAGCATTGTCTGCCGGCTGTAGATATATTGATAAGAGAAAAAGGTACCAGGGCTTGTATTATTATTTCAGCGGGGTTCAGTGAATCGGGTGAGGAGGGAAGAATGTTCGAAACATTAATTGCTGACAGGATAAGTGAATGCGGAGGATCTCTTATCGGCCCGAATTGTATAGGTGTGATCACCCGGAATTATAACGGAGTTTTCACCACTCCTGTTCCCAGACTGAGCGACCGGGGCTGTGATTTTGTTTCGGGTTCGGGAGCCACTGCTGTTTTTATATTTGAGTCCGCAATCCCCAAAGGTGTGACCTTTACAAGTTTTTTTTCAGTGGGAAACAGCGCCCAGACGGGTGTTGAGGAGGTACTTGAATACTGGGACAACAATTTCGATCCGGGACTAAGTTCTCCTATAAAGCTGATATATGTTGAAGAGATAAGAGACCCCGATAAAATGCTTCATCATGCGTCATCGCTGATAAGGAAAGGTTGCAGGATAGCTGCAATAAAGTCAGGGACCAGTGAAGCGGGAATGAGGGCAGCATCTTCCCATACCGGAGCCCTTGCCTCCTCCGATTCTGCAGTGGAGGCGTTGTTCAGAAAAGCAGGTATTGTACGGTGTGCCGGAAGGGAGGAGCTTACAACTGTTGCATCTGTTTTTTCCCATAAGCATCTCAAGGGAAGGAATATTGCCATCATTACTCATGCAGGGGGGCCGGCGATAATGCTTACCGATGCTCTTTCTGCTGGGGGAATGTCAATACCCCGGATCACCGGTGAACATCATGATAACCTGCTGGCAATGATGAATCCGGGTGCTTCGGCGAATAATCCGATCGATATGATCGCAACTGCCACCGATGAACAGCTTGATAAAATAATTGATTATGTCGACAGACGGATGCCTGAAATTGATGGAATGATAGTAATATTCGGCAGCAACGGACTGAATGACATGGCTGTGATTTATGATCTTCTTCACAGGAAGATTGAAGAATGCAGTAAACCGCTTTTCCCAATTTTACCATCAATATCAAGCTCATACAACGAACTCGAATATTTCCTGGGGAAAGGACATGTCAACTTTCCCGACGAGGTTGTACTTGGAAGGGCTTTGACAAAAATATCAAACACACCTTTCCCTGCTGAAGAAAAGATCTTCCTTAAGGATATTGATGTGCCGCTGATCCGGACCATCATAGATAAATCATCCTCAGGTTATCTGGATCCGGATGTAATCCAGCAGCTTCTGAGGGCCGCAAACATCCCCCTTGTTAAAGAAGCTGTTGTCAGGACCTTAAAAGAACTGAGAGATATTGCTGGAAAAGCCGGATTTCCTCTGACTCTCAAAGTAATAGGACCGGTTCATAAATCGGATGTTGGAGGTGTTACCCTGAACATCAAGACCATGGCACACCTGGAAGCTGAGTTCAGGAGAATGATGAAGATCAGCGGCGTCAGGGCTGTTCTGATACAGAGAATGGTCACCGGAACAGAACTTTTCATCGGAGCTAAATATGAACCGAAATTCGGACATGTTATTCTCTGCGGTCTGGGCGGGATCTTTGTTGAGGTACTCGGAGATGTTTCATCAGGTCTTGCCCCGCTGACTTTCGATGAAGCCAAATCTATGATACGCAGTCTCAGAGGCTACAGGATAATACGTGGGACAAGAGGTAAACCGGGTGTCAGCGAACATAAACTTGCCGAGATAATCGTCAGATTATCAAGCCTGCTCAGATTTGCTACAGAAATAAAAGAAGTGGATCTCAATCCACTCATTGGCAGTCCGGAAGCAATTACGGTTGTCGATGCAAGAATAAGGATTGAAAAATGATATTTATAAATAAACTGTACATATCGATTTCTAATTCTTATATTCGAACTTTTTTATACAATTAGTTTTTAAAACCTGTCGTGATTATGATAATACAGCAGTTATCAGTATTTCTCGAAAATAAATCGGGCCGTCTTACCGAAGTGCTCGAGGTTCTGGGAAAAGAACAGATACGGATTACAGCACTTAGTGTTGCAGATACAACCGAATTCGGCATATTACGTATTATTGTTACCGATCCCGAAAAAGCAAAAAACATACTCAGGGAACAAAAGTTTGCTGTAAATATTACAGGCGTGATTGCAGTAAATGTTCCTGATGAGGCCAGATATTACGCAAAGGTACTTAAAGTCCTGTCCGATATTGATATAAGTGTTGAATATACTTATGCTTTCACAACAGGTAAAAGATCGGTTATAATACTCCGGTGCAATAATAATGAAGAAGCGATCAAAGCTCTCGGGGATAGCAGCATTGATTTACTGGCCGGCCATGATCTTTACAAAATTTGAATTAACATAAATATTAACAGAGAATTGCAGGACTAGATATGGAAATCTGGAACAGACATTTTGAATGCATGGATCGTAATGATCTCCGGGAAATACAGAATGAGCGACTCCGGGAGACAGTTGAGAGAGTATATTTCAATGTTCCTTATTATCGTCACCGAATGCAGGAAGCAGGGCTGAGCCCTGAAGCGATCAATACTGTCGACGATCTGAAGAGGTTACCGTTTACAACAAAGAATGACCTCAGGGATAATTATCCTTTCGGATTGTTTGCTGTACCTATGAGTGAAATAGTACGCCTTCATGCCTCTTCGGGAACCACAGGCAAATCAACAGTGGTTGGTTATACGCGTAATGATATTGCAACATGGTCGGAGGTGATGGCCCGTACTCTGACATGTGCAGGAGCAAACCGGAATGATTTTATTCAGATAGCTTACGGTTACGGGCTTTTTACCGGAGGACTCGGACTTCATTACGGTGGAGAGAAGATAGGCGCATCAGTTATCCCTGTTTCAGGTGGTAATACAAACCGTCAGTTACAGATAATGCGTGATTTCGGTACCACGGTGCTTGCATGTACCCCTTCCTATGCATTATTCCTTGCTGAGGCAATCCATGAAAGCGGAATTGACAGGAATGAACTGAACCTTAAAGCCGGGGTTTTCGGCGCCGAACCCTGGACAGAAAATATGAGAAGGGAGATCGAAAGCAAGCTCAGGATTAAAGCGATAGACATTTACGGACTGAGTGAGGTGATAGGTCCCGGTGTGGCAAGCGAGTGTATGATACAGGACGGCCTTCATGTTAATGAGGATCATTTCTTTCCCGAAATAATTGATCCTTCATCCCTCGAAGTACTTCCTGAAGGTTCGGTGGGTGAACTTGTTTTCACAACAATTACAAAAGAAGGACTTCCCCTGATCCGGTACCGCACAAGGGATCTTACAAGGCTTAAATATGAAAAATGTAAATGCGGACGCACTTTTGTAAGGATGGAAAAATGCTTTGGAAGAAGCGATGATATGCTTATAATACGAGGCGTTAATCTTTTCCCGTCCCAGATAGAGACTGTTCTTCTCGAAATGAGTGAAATAAAACCTCACTATCTAATAATTGTTGACAGGATCAATAACCTTGATACTCTTGAACTTCAGGTTGAAGTAGATGAGGTATTCTTCCAGGATCAGATAAGCCAGTTACAGGCTTTGAGGGGAAAGCTTCAGGATAATCTCGAAAATGCTATCGGACTTTCAATAAAAGTAACACTTGTTGAACCAAAAACCATTAAAAGGAGTGAAGGCAAGGCAAAGAGAGTTATTGATAAGCGTAAATTCTGAATATATTGAATTATGGAAAATATCCCGATACCGGCTGAATTAATAAACGGACTGGCAAAGGAAAACGGACTTCCCCCGGTCGGTTCCGCGTCGATCCGTGAAATATCATTCCTTGTTGACCTTATAGAGAAGAAGACCGGGATTCCTTTTGTAAGGATGGAAATGGGAGTCCCCGGACTTCCGACACCGCCGGTTGCTGTTGAAGCTGAAATCGCTGCTTTGAGAAAAGGAGTTTCATCCTTATATCCTGCTATAGGAGGAATACCTTCTCTTAAACAGGAAGCGTCGAGATTCATTAAACTCTTCATTGATGTTGATATTAAACCCGAAGGATGTATCCCGACTGTCGGTTCAATGATGGGAGCTATGATTAGCTTTCTTGTCGCAAACCGTAATGACCACACAAAGGAAGGAACCCTCTTTCTCGATCCGGGATTTCCTGTACATAAACAGCAGGTTAAGATGCTCGGACATGATTATTACTCGTTCGATTTATATAATTACAGAGGTAAAAAGCTCAGGGCAAAGCTTGAATCATATCTTGAATCAGGCAGGATTTCATCATTCCTGTATTCAAATCCGAATAACCCTGCATGGATCTGCCTTAATGATGAAGAACTTGGCATCATTGGTGAACTTTCAATGAAATATGATGCTATTGTGATCGAGGATCTTGCATATTTCGGTATGGATTTCAGAAAAGATTATTCACATCCCGGTGTTGCTCCGTTCCAGCCTACAGTTGCTCATTATACAGATAACTATATCCTTCTCATTTCCAGCTCCAAGATATTCAGTTATGCCGGACAGAGAATAGGTTTGATGGCAATATCGGATACACTTTACAACAGATCGTATCCTGACCTGTTAAGATATTACTCATCCGACAAGTTCGGCCATTCGGTCATTTTCGGTGCATTATACGGGATATCGGCAGGTGTGGCACATTCAGTTCAGTATGGCCTGGCCGGCTTGTTGAAATCATTGAATGACGGCACATACAATTACCGCGACGATGTTATTGAATATGAAGGCAAGGCAGCTGCAATGAAAAAATTCTTTCTGTCAAATGGTTTCAGGATAGTATATGATAAAGATCTTGATGTTCCTGTAGCCGACGGTTTCTATTTTACAATAAGCTACCCCGGAATGTCGGGAAGTGAGTTGTTGCAGGAACTGATTAGTTATGGGATAAGCGCTATCACTCTCGACATAACCGGAAGTGAAAAAGAAGGTCTGAGAGCTTGTGTATCGATGGTTCCGAGGGATATTTTCCCCGAGCTTGAAAAACGTCTTAAGAAATTCAAAGAAGACCATCCTGTGTTAAATTAATCCAGATAATATGGCAAAGATAAAAGGAAGTATTGTTATAAATATTGACAGGTGCAAGGGGTGTGAGATATGTACTGTTTCGTGCCCGACCGGTACCATAGAAATGGCGAAGGAAGTAAATCACAAAGGCTATTTTTATGCTTATCCGGCGCATCCCGAGCTGTGTACAGGTTGTGCCAACTGTGCCGTTGTATGCCCCGATGGGGTAATAACGGTTTATAAAACAAAAATTTAGCTTTTTCATGGAAAAGGAATTACGACTTATGAAAGGCAACGAAGCGGTAGCTGAAGCAGCTATCCGGGCAGGTGCCGACGGATATTTCGGATATCCTATTACGCCCCAGAGTGAGATAATGGAATATCTCATGGAAGCTAATCCCCAGGCAAAGACCGGGATGGTCGTTCTCCAGGCTGAAAGCGAAGTAGCAGCAATAAATATGGTTTACGGCGGAGCAGCATGCGGAAAGAAAGTGATGACAACATCCTCTTCTCCGGGTATAAGTCTGAAACAGGAGGGAATTACATATATAGCCGGTGCAGAATTACCATGCCTGATAGTGAATGTTGTCAGGGGCGGACCCGGACTCGGAACAATCCAGCCTGCCCAGAGTGATTATTTTCAGGCAGTTAAGGGCGGCGGGCACGGCGATTACCATCTTATAGTTCTTGCTCCGGCATCAGTTCAGGAAATGGCCGATTTTGTGGGACTTGGGTTCGATCTCGCATTCAGGTACCGTAATCCGGTTATGATACTTTCCGACGGTGCAATAGGGCAGATGATGGAAAAAGTGTGGCTCAGCCCTCCAGTTGAAAGATCCAAAACTGTTCCGGAATGGGCAACTACAGGCAAACCTCCTTCAAGACAAAGGAACATCATCACCTCACTCGACCTGGATCCGGCAGCACAGGAAAGGTTTAACCAGAAACTGATTGATAAATACAATGAGATCAGGGAAAAAGAGGTAAGGTATGAGGAGTTTCAGTGCGGGGACGCACAATACCTGCTCGTTGCATATGGAACCAGTGCAAGGATCTGTCAGAAATCTGTTCAGCTTGCAAGAAAGGAAGGATTAAAGGTGGGACTGCTCAGGCCGATAACCCTATTCCCCTTCCCTTCAAAACAGATCAGCGGACTTGCGGTGAAGGCAGACTTAGTCATATCAGTTGAAATGAGTGCAGGTCAGATGGTTGAGGATGTACTTTTAGCAGTGAACGGTAAAACACCGGTTTATCACTTTGGCAGGATGGGTGGGATGGTTCCCACACCCGAGGAAGTAGTTGAATTTCTGAAATCTAAAATAACAGGAGACTGAGAAATGGCAGAAGCAACAGGAATTAAAGATTATATCAAACCGGAGAACCTTGTTTATAAAAGGACCGGTATAATGACCGAAAACGTTCTTCACTATTGTCCGGGTTGCGGTCATGGTACTGTTCACAGGATACTTGCAGAGATAATTGAGGAGGAAGGACTGCAGTCCGAGGCAATCGGCATTTCACCGGTCGGCTGTTCGGTGTTCCTCTATAATTACCTTGATATCGACTGGCAGGAAGCCGCTCATGGCAGAGCGCCGGCACTGGCTACGGCAGTGAAAAGACTTTGTCCTGATAAATTTGTATTTACATATCAGGGCGACGGCGACCTTGCTGCTATCGGAACATCGGAAACTATCCATTCCTGTAACAGAGGCGAGAATATCCTGATCATCTTCATTAATAATGGTATATACGGGATGACGGGAGGACAAATGGCACCAACAACACTTCCCGGCATGAAATCATCAACATCACCTCTTGGAAGAGATACAAGGCTGATGGGGTACCCATTGAAAATTACAGATATTGTGGCAACCTTACCCGGTACATATTATGTTACAAGGCAAAGTGTTCATACTCCGGCAAATGCACGAAAAACAAAACGGGCTATCAAAAAAGCTGTTCAGTATCAGAAATTAAATAAAGGTACCTGTTTTGTTGAAATAGTATCCAACTGTCCTTCAGGCTGGAGAATGACACCTGTTGAAGCTAATAAGTGGCTGGAAGAGAATATGCTTCCTTATTATCCGCTGGGCGATCTGAAAGCCCCTGTTGATGTGAATGCTCAGAAACCAGTAAAAAGTGACAACAATGACTGAGGAAATTATTATTGCAGGTTTCGGAGGACAGGGTATCCTGTCAATGGGAAAGATAATGGCATATTCCGCTGTTATCCAGGATATGGAGGTAAGCTGGATGCCATCGTACGGACCTGAAATGAGGGGCGGTACCGCAAATGTAACTGTAATTCTCAGCAGTGAAAGAATAAGTTCACCAATCCTGAGGAATTATGATACAGCTATAATACTTAACCAGCAGTCGCTCGATAAATTCGAGGAAACTGTCAAACCAGGAGGTGTGCTGATTTATGACAGTAACGGAATAACCCGTCATCCGGTCCGGAAAGATATAAGTATATACCGTGTTGATGCAGCTGCAGAAGCCGGCAGAATGAACAGACCCAAAACGTTCAATATGATAGTTCTGGGAGGATTTCTGAAGATAAAACCAATCATTAAGATCGAAAATGTGATTGCAGGATTAAAGAAATCTCTTCCTGAAAGGTATCACAACCTCATACCGGAAAATGAAAAGGCACTACAGAGGGGAATGGAGATAATTGAACGAGTATAATATAGCACAGGGCTCAGGGCACAGGGCTCAGGAAGCGTGGCCGGGATTGCTGATTTTGAAATGTTTACAATCCTGCTTCCCCGGCCGGGGGGGTTACCGCTTTATGCTATTTTTCGTAAAAATGCATCTCCGTAATATATTGCCATACCGGTTCCGGAAGGTAATATGACATGTTCCTGCCTTTTTTAATTCCGTTGCGGATAAAGGTTCCGGAGATATCCATATATGGAGCTTTCACATAATGGACCGATGCTTCTGACAGAATTGTATCGAGGAGGGCGGATGCGGGTTTCCTGGCCCCGGGACGCGGATAAACATAGATCGGACACTTTTTTACAAGTTCTCCGGCATTCTTCCACTTGTGAAGGGTGAAAAGATTGTCTTCACCCATTACAAGACAAAAATTATGAGAAGGAAATTTCTCATTAAGGTGAGCAAGGGTATCGATGGTATATGATGGTACCGGAAGCCTGAATTCAATTTCTGAGGCTCTCATCCTGTCATATTTATCTATGGCAAGATTGACCATGTGAAGCCTCTGGTAATCATCAAGCAAAGATACTTTCCGCTTGAGGGGATTCTGGGGACTTACAACAAACCATACCTCTTCCATAGGAGTGAATTCTGTCATATAGCCTGCAATGGCTATATGTCCGATATGAACAGGATTGAACGATCCAAAATACAGGCCTGTCTTTTTCATTTCAATTCTCTGTAAAACTCTTAACTATTTCATAAACTTCCTTCTCAGCCAGATCAAGATTATCGTTTATTACAATGTGGTCGAACTGATCAGCCATCCTCATTTCAGCCTGTGCTTTTTCAACCCTCATCCTTATTTTCCCGGGATTGTCTGTGCCCCTTATCAGAAGCCTCTTTTCAAGTTCACGCTGCGATGGAGGCATTATGAAAATTGAAACAGCATTGTTACAGAATATCTTTTTCAGGTTTATTCCGCCCTGAGCATCGACGTCAAAAAGGACATTATTCCCCTTCTTGTGTATTCTTTCGATCTCTTCTTTCAATGTTCCGTAATACTGGTTCTTATAAACTTCCTGCCATTCAATAAAATCACCATTTTTTATCCTCTTTTTGAAAAGTGTTACCGGAATGAAATAATACTCTTTTCCGTGTTTTTCATCACCCCTGGGTTCTCTTGTCGTGGCTGAAACCGAAAACTCGAGGTGCAGATCCTGCTCCATCAGATACTTTATAATTGTCGATTTCCCTGCACCCGAGGGTGCTGATATTATGACCATTTTCCCATTCATAGCACATTAAGGGTTTGCTCTTTAATTTTTTCAAGGTCGTCCTTCATCATTACAACAAGTTTTTGTATAGATGCATCATTGGCTTTTGAGCCTATTGTATTTATTTCCCGTCCTATCTCCTGTGTGATAAAATTAAGGATCTTTCCGTTAGGCGGGAGTGAAGCGATCTTCTCGATGAAATAGTCACAATGATTTTTTAACCTTACCTTTTCTTCATTTATATCGAGCTTTTCGAGATAGAATATAAGCTCCTGTTCAAACCTGTTCTGATCGATATTCTCCCTTGTCAGGTTATCAAGAAGAGAAGAATTAAGCTTTTCCCTGATCCTTACAATCCTTTCTCCTTCAAAGTTCTTTATATCGCCAAGAAATCCGGTTATCCTTTCAATACATGATCTGAGATCCGATTCTATAGATTTACCTTCTTCGCTCCTGTAATTGTCGAGCTGATCAATTGATTCATTAAGTTTTTCAATTACAATGTTCCATTCCTCCTCCTGAAGTTCGGGTTTCTCTGTCCTGAGTGCATCGGGAAATTTAAGTATTGTTGAAAGGATTTCTCCGTCGGACTCAATCCCAAGCTCCCCTGCAATCTCTCTGATCTGGCTGTAATAGTTCTTTACAACAGCTTTATTTATTGAAGGTATTATTTCAGCTTCCATTGAATCAAAGGAGATATTCAGGTCAATTTTACCCCTGTCGAGTCTCTGGCTTACAAGGTTTCTGATCTCTGATTCCTTTTCCCGATAAAGCCAGGGCAGCCGGGAATTCAGATCGAACTGTTTAGAGTTCAGTGACTTTATCTCGACAGTTATTTTTTTCTGAGGGGTTTCGGCTACGGATTTTCCGTAACCTGTCATGGATTTTATCATTACCGGCAGGATTGATTTAATTTTCTAAAAATACGAAAAAGGTAATTAATTCTGATCAGATGGCTTCAAGTTCAAGAGTGAACTGACGAAGTATAGGCTCTTCCTTTTTGATCCGGTATCCTTTATTTATATTTCCTTTCCTGTTGAAAACATTCTTGACAACTGCGGCGACGTATGCCATATGGTTATCGGAATATACTCTTCGTGGAACTGCCAGTCTGACAAATTCATTCAAAGGATATCTGTTTTCACGGGTCACAGGGTTCCTGTTAGCCATCAGTGTTCCAACTTCGCTGACTCTTACACCGCCCTCAATATAAATTTCGCATACAAGGACCTGGGCCGGGAACTCTTCCTTTGGCACCATGGGCAGAAATCTTTCTGCATCGATATATACAGCATGGCCTCCAAATGGCTCTATTACGGGGATACCATATTCCATAAGTTTTGATCCCAGAAATGAAATCTGGTTCATCCTGGCTTTAAGATATTCCGGATCAATCGCTTCGGTTAATCCGGTTGCCATGGCATTCATATCCCTTCCCGACATACCGCCGCCTGTTGTAAATCCTTCATAAATTATATTGAATCCGCTTGCTTTACGGAAAAGCTCCTCATCGCGGTAAGCAGTGAATCCTCCGGTATTGACAAGGGCATCTTCTTTTGCACTCATCATCATCCCGTCGGCATATGAAAACATTTCAAAGGCGATCTCCCTGATGCTTTTTTCGGCATAACCTGTTTCCCTGCTTTTGATGAAGAATGCATTTTCAGCAAATCTTGCCGCATCGAGGAATACTTTTATACCATATTTATCAGCAATACCCCGGACCCCGCGCAGATTCTCCATGCTGACCGGCTGACCCCCGGCTGAATTGTTGGTTATAGAAATTATTATACAGGATATTTTTTCCAGCGGATTATTCCTTATAATATCATCCAGCTTGGCAAGATTAAGGTTCCCTTTAAAAGGAAACCAGCTGTATAGGTCGTTGGCCTCCTTAATTGTGCAGTCGACAGGAATAGCCTTTCTGAATTCAATTTGCCCTGTAAGAGTATCAAAAAGCAGGTTCCCCGGAACAATATCACCTTCCTTTATAAGAGTTGAAAATAAAATATTCTCTGCTGCCCGGCCCTGATGTGCAGGAATAACCCACGGAAATCCTGTCATCCCTGTGACAACCTTAGTAAGATTCTGATATGATGATGATCCTGCAAAGCTTTCATCTCCCGTCAGCATAGCCGACCATTGCCTGTCACTCATAGCTCCTGTACCGGTATCGGTCAGAAGATCAATTATTACCTGTTCTGATTTCAGATTGAATACATTGAATGAAGCATCCCTGATCCATTTTTCCCTCTCCTCACGCGAGCTTGTATAAACAGGCTCAGTCATCTTTATTTTATAAGGCTCAAATGTTGGTAACTTCATAATAACTACGTCTAATCCGGACAAAATGGTACTCAACCGTAGGGATGTAAATTTTTATCCCTTGCCGCAGCTATTGGATTTTATATAATTATGAGGAATTCCCTTATAAAATATAACCGCCCGGATTACCGTTCTAATCTATCAGGCAGATACCGGAACTGTAATTTGACGTTATAAGAAAAATCCATCTGATAATGATATTGAAAGGTAAAATTATAAATATTTTGTGATATATTCAAAGTATCAAACAATAAGAAAACAAGACATAATGAATATCAGTAAATTCACGTATTATTTTATTTTAATCTTTGCAACTTTTAGTTTTTCAGCACATTCTCAGGATAAAATCGAGTCAGACACTATCCGTTTAGCACCGATCGATTCCCTGAGGAAGACCGGAGTAACGTTCCAGGAACAAAAAAAGAAGCCGGAAATTACTCTGTCGGTTGATGATGCTGTCAGATTCCTTCAGAACAGAACCCTTCCGAAATACTGGAAAGATATTGATGATCCTCTGAGACTTGCAATAAGACAACTTGTTTTTAAAGCATCCAATCCCCCGTTTGACTCAGCAGAGATCTTTATAAAGAAATATCCTTTCGATTCCCTGGATGTAGCATGGGATAAATTCTATATATGGGATACGGTGAAATTTAAAATACCGGTTATTACTCCGCCTGTTTCACCGGTACCAGTGGATACACTTGCAGTGTCAGATTCGGCACTGGCTGTAATCCCGGCTGATACCACAGGAATTTCTGACCTGATATTGCCCGCGAAAGTATCTCCGGCACTTCCGTCAGTCAGTCTGAAAGACACTGTGGTATATGTAGTCGCCGACACGCTAAAGGAGGTGACTTCCGACAGACCCGGATTCCCTTTCACGTATTATGATGCTCCTTTCCAGAGCGATTCAATAAAAGCTGCAATTTCTTCCCTGATGAGTTATGTACTGGCCCGTGACTCCAGTATAATATATTTTACAGGACTGGGCAATGTTGTTACGCCTGTCCGGTTAAATTCACGCTCCGGTATGATGCACAGATACTGGCTGAGGACCGACCTTGAGGATTCTGTTACAGTCTGGATCGGTTCCCAGGGCCGGAACACAATAGGACTTTACCTTGAGAACGGGATAAGTTTTTCAAGACCTGTCAGACAGGGGTATAACTCGGCTGCAAGGATTGAGGTTCAGGAGGTGGATAAGTCAAAGCTTCTGGATGTCAAGAGGATAATCACCAAACCCCAGCGCTGGAAATATCATTCTGAAGCAGCCTTTGCTCTTAACCAGGCTTCCCTTACAAACTGGGTGAAAGGGGGAGAAAGTAATATTGCCACATCAATCGATATAACAGGGTATGCTGATTATACAAACAAACCATACAATATTACCTCAAATCATTTTGGCAGGATCAAATACGGTCTCATCGCCACGGGTGATAAAGGTGTAAGGAAAAACCTCGATCTGCTTGAAACAAATTCAAAGATAAATCACAAAGCATTCGGGAAATTTGATTTCAGCGGTATCCTGCTCTTTAAAACCCAGATAGCAAAAGGATATAACTATCCGAACGATTCTGTGGCGGTATCAAGGTTCATGAACCCGGGAATACTCACAGTGGGAGCAGGACTGGATTATAAGCCGGATAAGAACACTTCAATAAACTTCTCCCCTGTATCATATAAAGGTACATATGTGCCGGATAAATCTATCGACCAGACAAAATATGGTATTGCAGCCGACAGAAGATCGAAGAATGAATTCGGAGCCAGCTTTATGATAAGCAATGTTTACAAACCCAATTCAACTGTGGTGGTAACTAACAGGTTGCAGCTTTTTACAAATTATATTAATAATCCTCAGAACATAGATATTGACTGGGAAATGATTGTTACTGCAAAACTGAACTGGTTCACCGATGTAAGATTAAATACACATCTTATCTTCGATGATGATACAAAAACCCCGACTTATGACAAGGATAATAAGCCTGTGATGGGAGATGATAATCAGATTAAGAAAACTGCCCGGATACAGTTCAAGGAATTGCTTGGATTTTCTTTTATTTTCAGGTTCTAAAGGGGCTTTTGATATATCCGCCATTTTTTAAGGATCCGGCCGTCTACCCGCTCACATTCGGCACGCATCCGGGTGTTGGTCTCAAGAACAAGGTGAACATCAATCGTTTCTATTTGTGATTTGATGCTCGATTCAAGGATCTTTACTGCCATGAGGACATCTATCCCCTGGCCCCTGAAGGATTTCCTGACACCACCCAGCATCATCAGAAGATTCTTTGTCCTTTTTGCCTCACCCAGTACTTTCAGAAATCCGAACGGGAACATTCTCCCCCTTGCAGCCTGAATCCCGGGACTCATATCAGGAATGCCCACGGCAAATCCCACAATTTCTCCCCTGGCCTCAACCAGCTTAACAAATCTGGGATCAATTATCATCATATAGCGGTCGGCCAGTTCTTTCTTTTCCCTGTCAGTAAGCGGAACAAAACCATAGATCTCCTGAAACGATTCATTCATAAGGTCCAGGGCAGGAAGAATATATGGCCTGAGTTCCTTTTTTAATGTAAACTCGAGAATTTTAAACTCTTTGTTATTTGCAACCCTCGAAAGTACTTTTCTGTAAATTTCAGGCAGTTTTTCAGGGATTTTTACCTTATAGTTTACAAGATCAACCTTTTTTTCGAAGCCCTCACGTTCCATAAACTGCGGCATGTATGGCAGATTGGTTGCCGCAACAATGAATTTCGGATATTCAAATCCTTCGATCTGGAATCCCTGGGGATCCTTATCGGAAAATCCCAGAGGACCGACAAGACCGACCATTCCGTTCTGCCGGGCCCATTCTTCGACTTTCGAAATAAGGGCATGAAAAACTTCGTGATCTTCATAGCATTCCATGAAACAAAACCTGCCGTGATATTCCTTATGGAGCTCATTATACCTCCTGTTTATGATCCCCATAATCCTGCCCACAGGTTTCTTTCCCCGGAATGCGAGGTACAAAGCAGTATCGGCATACTGGTATGATTTGTTTTTCTTTTTGTCAAACAGTTCCCATTCATCTATATATAAAGGAGGGAGCCAGTTGGGGTCATCTTTGTGTACCTTTTCTGGAAGGTAAATGAACTGCCTGAGGTCTTTTTTCGTAATAACCTCTTTAACAATCACGTCACCCATAGGATATCTAATTACTTTCCGGGTTAATATTTGACAAGTATATGAAAAAATCCAATTAGATTATTAAAAGGAAAAAAAATCAGAAAAAAATAAGGTCACAGATTACAAAAACTGCAAACAGAATACTTGCAATACCATTTGTAGTTCCGAAAGCCAGGTTGACCCTGCTCAGGTCATCAGGTCTGACAATGAGATGCTGGTATATCAGAAGTGAAATGAAGATAACCGAACCTGTCCAGAACAGGATTCCTCCACTTCCCAGAATACCTGCAACAATGACCAGCAGGAATGTTATAATATGAATGATGACTGATATTAGTATTGCCCGGCGTAAACCTGCCGCAGCAGGTATTGAAAAGAGGTTGTTTTCCCTGTCAAATGAATCGTCCATAAGGGAATAGATAATATCGAATCCGCTTACCCAGGTAAGTACAATAAGTGAATATATTACCGGAAGAAGGGCAAACTGCCCCGTTACAGAAATATATGCTCCGACAGGCGCAAGGCTGAGCCCAAGCCCCAGGATGAAATGACACAGTGAGGTTATACGTTTCGTCAGGCTGTATCCCAGAATGACAGCCAGTGCAACAGGCGCAAGTCCGAGAGTCAGCCAGTTGATAAAACCTGTGGTGATAATGAATAACAGCGAATTAACAACAACAAATATAATTGCAGCTTTCATGCTGATCTTCCCTGAAGGTATTTCCCTGTTCCGGGTCCTCGGATTGAGGGCATCGTAACGCTGATCGGCTATCCTGTTGAATCCCATTGCAGCATTACGGGCAAATATCATGCATAATATAATCAATAATAGAAGCTTTATACTGAATTCTTCATTGCCCCGGGTTATGGCCAGTGTAAACCCGATCAGGGCAAATGGCATGGCAAAGACAGTATGACTGAATCTGACAAGTGAAAGATAGTTCTTTATTGAACCCGTGAGACCGCTCATCGGTTAAGAAGCTTCCGGTAAATCTCATAGCTTTCATCGTCGAAAGCTACAAAGATTACTTTCTCAGGAACAGGATTATTCTTCAGAAATCTTTTTGACTCGTTATATGCGATCAATGCAGCCAGATCTTTGGGAAATCCGTACATCCCTGTGGATATACCGGGAAATGCGATCGTTTTCAGGTTGTTCTTTTTTGCCAGCTTAAGGCTCGACTGGTAACATGAAGCCAGGAGATCGGTTTCGCTGTTTTTCCCTCCATGCCATACCGGACCTACAGTGTGAATTATATGTCTGGCTTTCAGTTTATAACCTTTTGTAATTTTTGCTTCTCCCGTTTTGCATCCATCCAGTTCCAGACACTCTGAATAAAGATCCGGTCCGGCTGCCTTATGAATAGCTCTATCGACACCTCCGCCTCCCAGAAGTGAGTTGTTAGCTGCATTTACTATCACATCGACATCAAGAGTAGTAATGTCGCCTTTAATAAGTTCGATTCTGTCGTTACAAATTTTTTCCATCACCTTATACTTGCATTTAGCTCTTTTTTAAAAGCATTGATCAGATTATTAACTGTCTTTTCAATTGTTTTGTCGTTAAGTGTTCTTAAGTCATCCCTCAGAATGAAGCTGACTGCATATGATTTCTTGTTAAAACCAAGTGAATCACTTTCATATACATCAAAAAGATCGATATCTTTAAGAATGTTCTTTTCTGTTCTGAATGCAATTTCCCTTACCTGTGTGAACTTTGTCTCTTTATCGAGAAGCAGGGCGAGGTCTCTTCTTACCCAGGGATACTTTGGAAGTTCACTGTATGAAACACTATGGTTCTTAACTATTTTAATAAGCAGATCCCATTCAATGTGTGCATAATATACATCCTGGTCGATATCGAACGTATCCAGAAAATGCTTTGAGATCTTGCCGGTTTCGGCAATTAACCTGTCATCTGACAGGTAGCTTATTGATTCGGAGAAATATTTCCTTTGACTTTCACCTGATTGAAGGTCATCGGCCTGCAGTCCCAGCCTGGTCAGTACCATTTCTGTGGCTGCTTTAATATTAAAGAAATCGGTAGGAGTGGTCTTATAGTTCCAGCGCTGCTTACCTCTGTTACCCGAGATGAAGATGTCGAGGGACTTCCTTTCCGAGAAATCGTCAACCGCAGGCACGGATTTGCCTGTTTTCCTGTAAAAATAACAGTTACCGAATTCATATAATTTCAGATCAGTATTCTGACGGTTTATATTCCAGGCTACAGAACTGAGACCTCCGAATAGAAGAGACTGCCTCAAAGCATTTAGATCTGAACTGAGCGGATTTGCAAGCATTACAAGCTGATCCCTGTCAAATACTTCCGGATCATAGAATGATGCCGGATTCAGGGAATTGCACATAATTTCAGAATAACCGTTGGCAGTTAGCATATCGGAAATAATATTCTGTAACCTTTCCCTGTCGGGTTTTTCGGCAAAGTAAAGCGTTGAATTTACATGCTCGTCTATTTCAATATTATTATACCCGTAAATCCTCAGTATTTCTTCAATTACATCAGCTTCGCGGTGTACATCTACCCTGTATAACGGGATCTCAAGAACCAGCCCGTCAGAGGTCTCGTTCAGTATTTTCATATCAAGTAAACCCGTTATCTTTTTGATCGTCTCAGGCTCAATCTTCTTCCCGATGAGCCTGGCAATATTATGGTAGGTGATACTTATTTGTGTTCTTTTTATTACCCGCGGGTAAATATCCACAATATCCGATGATATTTTCCCTCCTGCTATTTCCCTCATCAGGAGAATGGCCCGTTTTAGCGCCCATACTGTTCTTTCCGGATCAGCACCACGTTCGAACCTGAATGAAGCGTCAGTATTCAGGGAATGCCGTCTGGCAGTTTTCCTGATCGTGACAGGATTGAAATATGCACTTTCAAGAAAGATGTTTTTTGTTGTGGCAGTAACCCCCGATTTAATGCCTCCGAATACACCCGCGATGCACATGCCTTCACTTACATTGCATATCATAAGATCTCTGGAAGATAGGCTTCTTTCCATCCCGTCGAGTGTGATGAATTTCGATTTGTCGGGAAGATTGCGGATGATCACTTTTTTCCCGTCGATCCTGTCGGCATCGAAAGCATGTAGCGGTTGTCCGATTTCATGCTGTACATAATTGGTGATATCGACAACGTTATTTATGGGATTGAGCCCTATTGCTCTCAATTTGTTTTTGAGCCATTCAGGCGATTCACCGATACTGACACCGCTTATAGTTATACCGGTATACCTTGGGCAGTCAGTAGAGTTCTCTATTAGCACCTCATATGGATTGTCATTATTATCAGGTTTGAAATTATCGAGTGAAGGAAGTTTTGCTTTGACTGTAAGTCCTTCATTGATGTTCAGATAAGCTGCAAGGTCCCTTGCAACACCGAAATGGCATCCGCTGTCGATCCTGTTGGGCGTGAGTCCGATCTCAAAAACGGTATCTTTTACAATATTGAAATATTCTGATGCATGCGTACCCGGTACAGCATTTTCATCGAGCACCATTATTCCTTCATGCAATGTTCCAAGCCCCAGTTCATCTTCGGCACAGATCATTCCTTCTGAAAATTCACCTCTTATTTTTGATCTTTTTATTTCGATACTTTCCTCACCTTTAAAAACCCGGGTTCCGATGGTGGCAACAGGAACTTTCTGTCCGGGAGCGACATTTGGAGCCCCGCATATGATCTGCAATGGCTGGGAAGCGCCGATATTAACGGTTGTGACGGTAAGCTTATCGGCATCAGGATGTTTTTTGCATGTAAGTACTTCTCCGATAACAACCCCTTTCAATCCACCCTTAACAGATTCCCATTCTTCCATGGCTTCAACCTCCAGACCGATACCGGTGAGGATAATTGATAATTTCCGGGGTTCAAAATCTATATCGAGGTAATCCTTTAGCCAGTTATATGAGATCTTCATCGTGGTTTATTTATTTGCCAGAAGTCCGAAGACCGAAGTCCGAAGTCAGGAGTCCAGTTGCTCATCTTTCTTCCGACTTCCGTCTTCGGTCTTCTGACTTCCTAACAGAACGCAAAAGTAATAATTTTGGAAAATGTTTTGATCACCCTCTGCTTTTTAAGCTGTAATTTGTTTGAGAATCTTACTCCTGCCGAAAAAATCAGGAAAATATATTATCAGGAGTCAGATCATATTTCTCAAATGTAATTCTTAAAATAAAACTATGACCCCGGATGGCATCTGAAAAACACCATGGTCTTCGGGCAGGTTTCAGCCGGTGTCCCGGAGAGACGGACCGTACCATTGTATGGGTCCATAATGTTTCTGCAAGTGTGTGGCCGGAACTACGTATTAAACTACGTATTAAAATACGTAGTTGTGTTGTAAATTACAGATAGAAAACGCTTTGTTGTGGCATTTGAATTGGCGGGACAATTACATCCGGGAGGCAGATTGGCAGGATATCTTTTCAGATGCCGGTGATAATCAATTTTCCGTATAGAAATTTTACTTAGACTGCAACTTAAAATTTTTTTGTTCTTACCGGAAAATTTACTAAATTTCATAACTAATTGAATATTAGTATATCGTTTTAATAAACCTTTTCATGAAAAGCAAATTTACCACTCTTAAAGCTTTAATTTGTATTCTGTTTATCCTGCTGATCAGCTCACTGACAAACCTTCAGGCTCAGGACTACCTTATCAACTATGCAGGCGCCGGTGCAAGTACAGATGTGGATTCAGTCATAATTGAGAATCTGATGCAGGGTACAACAATGAAAATGAAGGGAAGCGAAACGCTCCGCCTGACTGTGGTAACCGGTATTGAGTCTATGAATGAAGAGGAATCCGGTACTGTATGTTTCTATCCCAACCCTATGAAAGATCAGGCAAAAATGCAGTTCATCCTGCCTGAACGGGGAGAAACAATGATAACATTGTATGATATTTCCGGAAGGAAAATTTCACAAAGCAATGATTTCCTGGAAAGGGGCAGGCATGTTTATATTATCCGGGGTATTAAAGGAGGCATTTACTTTGGGAAAGTGACTTCCGGCCGGTACTCCTGCAGCGGCAGGTTAATAAACTCGGGATCATCCGGAGGAATTCCTGAAATAGCTTATGAGCACACACTTTCTATAAAGGCAAAGCCGGAAGGTATAAAGGGACAGGCAGTTGAAAAGATGATGCAATATTTCACCGGTGACAGATTAAAAATGAAAGGAATATCAGGTATTTACAGTACTGTACTGACAATTGTACCCACATCAGATAAAACAGTCACCTTCAACTTTCATGCCTGTACCGATGCAGATGGCAATCATTACCCGGTCGTCATTATCGGAACAGGCAAAGGAGCCAATGGCGAACCTGATCCTGAGAACAAATCGGGTGATATAGTAGCAATGGGTTCGAACCTCATTGCAATGACATTTGATAACGGAACTGCTGTAAACCATGCCGATAATCAGGATATCTGGAGTAATTATAAGGCTTACTGCTACTATAACAATAATTCAGCCTATGCCGGAAATTATGGACTTTTGTACAACCAGCAGGCAGCACTTTATGGCCGTCTGTGCCCGATTGGCTGGACAATACCTTCTGAAATAGCATGGAATAATCTTATAGATGGACTTGGTGGTGGAGGCTCTGCCGGTGGTCCCCTTAAAGAAACAGGAACTATTTTCTGGACAACCCAGAGCTCCGACACAACAAATTCAACAGGATTTTCAGGGAGGGCCGGCGGAAGGAGGGGAGGAGGTCAGTTTTGGGATTTAGGATTACGGGGTTATTGGTGGGCCAGCACGACTTATACCGGCTATATCTTTTATATGGAAATTTTTACAGATTCTGATGGCGCTAAAGTTTATAGGACTTATGGTGCTGATCCGGGTTTTTCTGTCCGGTGTTTTATGAAGTGACAACAATCTGATCATTCGAAATAATTAATCTTTATCCAATTCTGTATAAATAAATAGCCAAATGACCAGCCTTAAGAAAAAGATTTATTATCAAAGTTTTGTGCAGCTCAATTATAAATACAACAGATAATTATTTACGAATCATATTATTTAATAGGAGGAAATTATGAAGAATAAATTATGGATACTGTTATGGTGACCTTGTCAATAACTTTTACAGTTCAGTTGAATGGTCAGGATGATGAACCTCAACTTAAGGACACTCAATGGTTTTCGGGAATGCCTAATTATACTATCTATGAGGCTCAGGATATTGAATTTGACAGTTATAATTTCTGGAACGGTAAGAACTGTACAACCGTTGAAGGCAGAAAATTCAGAAGGGTTTACAATCTGAAAGAGGATGCCCGGAAAGCTAGTGTAATTCAAATAACCCGTAATTATTCCAATGCCATTACAAGTATGGGTGGGACAATTATTTTTAATGGGGCACCTCAGGATGCTGAATGTGCTGAATTCAATGGCTTAAATATAGTTGTCGGGAAAGCTGTTAAAGGCAGCGATGAGTTGTGGGTCGAAATTTCAACCCTCGGCGGAGACGATTATTATATGACTATTATTTTAAAGGAATTAATGAAGCAGGATGTAACTGCAAGCAGTATGTTTGAAGCTCTGAGCCGTGACGGTCATATTGCTCTGTATATAAACTTTGATACCGGCAAATCGATCATCAGGGACGATTCAAAACCAATAATAGACCAGATTGTCCAGATGATGAAGTCTAATCCTGTTCTTAAAATCGGAGTGGAAGGGCATACCGATAATGTAGGTTCTCCTGCATCAAACAAAACCCTTTCTGAAGCAAGGGCAAAATCAGTGGTTTCTGCAATCGTTGCACAGGGTATTGCTTCTGACCGGCTCAGCCCTGTGGGATTTGGCCAGGATAAATCCGTAGCCGATAATAATACTGAGGAAGGAAGAGCGCAAAACAGGAGGGTGGAATTGGTGAAGAAATAATCCGGAGACCGAAGACGAGAAAAACGAAATTGAACCAGAATCTGAGACCTGGAACATGATACACAAAGTAAGTTCCTGTCTAAAATAGTTGTATACATAAAAACTATTTCATATATTGCGTTACATAAAATATGTAACATAAAATATGAAAAAGAATCCCTTCCTGATAAGCGGGTATATTTCTCCTGATTATTTCTGTGACAGGGAGAATGAAACGGAAACAGTAACAGAAGCAGTACGTAATATAAGACACCTGACCATCTTTTCTCCAAGAAGAATAGGAAAGACAGGACTTATAAAGCATGTTTTTCATATAGCAAAGCAACAGAAATACTTTATTCCTGTCTATACCGACATCCTTGCCACAAGTACACTCAGGGAGTTTACCGAGTGTTTCGGCAAATCAGTTCTTACAACATTGGCTAAGAATGAACCTGCTTTAAGGAAGATAGTTAAAAGCCTCTCTTCGATCAGACCAAAGATCAGTATAGATCCTATATCCGGCGAACCATCAGTTGGTTTTACTGTCAGTAATGAACGGGAAGCTGCAGCCTCCCTTGAAATTGTCTTCCGTTATCTGCAGGAACAAAAAAGTCATTTTGCTCTTGCCATAGATGAATTTCAGCAGATAGCCGCTTATCCCGAAAAGCATGTCGAGGCGGTTCTCAGAACCCATATTCAGAATACAACTAACGTCAGTATGATTTTCTCGGGAAGCCGTAAACATATTCTTACTGGTATATTCTCAACTCCTGACAGGCCATTCTATAACAGCACTCAGGTAATGGAGATAGGGAAGATACCACTTGATGTTTATAAAGCTTTTATACTTGAAAAATTCACCGGGAACGGATTGAAGATAGAGGAATCTGCCACCGACTACCTCCTTGAACTTACCTCAGCACATACTTTCTATGTCCAGTACATCTGTAACCGTCTTTTCAGTGAACAGGGAAAAACCGACCGGGAAGCTGTAGACAGGATGCTTATTAAGATTATAACCGAAAATGAAGCAGTATATGCCAGTTATATAAACCTTTTAACACCTCTTCAGTTCAGGATACTTCGCGCAATTGCCCTCAACAACGGGATACAGAATCCAACCTCAAGTGAATTTATCTCATCGTATGGCCTTGGAGCTGCGAGTTCAGTAAGCCTTGCTGTCAAAAGTCTTACTGATAAAGAATTCATCACAACAATTGACAGTAAGTACGTTCTGAACGACCTTTTCTTCAACAGCTGGCTGAAATACAAGGGAAGCTATGTCTAGCAGGAAAATCCATGGTGGAGAGAACCCAGCCTGCAGTGACGGGTCGACAATCCTCTTAAAGAAGGCGGCAAGTTCGGGAAGACTCTTCTCTGAAATAATATTCATATTTGCAGCCTCGGGGTGAGAATATGGGATCCCGACTTCATAAATGAACTTCTGCGGATTCCGTTTCCTCCTGACCAGTGTATTATTGAAGACTGCTCCTTCAGGATATCCGAAAGCCCGCGACTGATCAAGGCACATCATCTCAGGAAGCCACCGGATCATAACAGTTCCGACACTGTTGTTCTTTACCGCCATGTCAAATTTACAATCGATCATATTGGCAGCTCCTGCGATCTGGTCAAACAATAATCTTATAGCACCACCTTCACTTTCGTAGCGGTGATCAGCTTCGGCCGGCAAAGCCTGAAACGCTGAAAACCTTAAATCCAGAAACTCTGAAATTTTTTTAACATAATTTAGTCAGGAATCATGATTTGCAGAATATAGAATATAGAAATCCCCTGAAAAGAGAAATGGGGACAAGTATTAATCAATAATTATTAAATTATGAAAAAGTTATTTATTTCAGGGTTTATCTTTATAATGATATCCCTGGGAATGTCGGCACAGGTCGGAGGACCGATCAAAATCGAAAAGAAAGGTATGAGAAAGAGCTATATTCAGGATGGCAAAACCATCGATGCAAAACAGCTTGGTACCATTCTTGCATCAGACCAGGCAGCAGTAAAGCCTTTAAGGACAGCCAGGATCACGGGTTATATAGCTTATGGTCTCATTGGAGCCGGGACTGTTTCAGCCGGATTCGGACTCGTCAATTCTGTTAAAGCTGCACAGGCTACAAATGATGGAGATCTCTCGGGTTCCACGGATTATTCAAACAAGAGTACCGCAAATCTTCTGATTACTGCCGGATGCTTTGTTGCAAGTCTTCCGTTTATGCTGGTTTCCAATTCGCAACTCGGAAAATCCATTAACCTTTACAACTCCTCGCGTAAAACAGGTAGCCTTAACAGGATTGATCTTCATGTGGGTCTGACCGGTAACGGAGCAATGGTCAGGGTAATGTTCTGAATTACTCTATCGTACCTTGTGTACTCGTGCTTTTGCCGGGGACATGGCGCAAAGGCACAGAGGCGCAGGGGCGTAAAGGAGTGACGGCACAACGACGCAGAGCCATATAAGCATTAAGTCGCATTGTTATGGAAATTCTAAAAACAAATAAAGATGAAAAAGATCATTTCAGTATTAATACTTCTTCCCTTATTCCTTAACATTTACGGACAGGAAGAATCATCAAAGATCCCCTCATATAAAATGAACGTCGCGTTAGGAATAGGGAGGGATTACGGAGGTTTTGGCGGAAGGTTCACATTTTTACCAACGGAAAGATTTGCATTATTCGGAGCTCTTGGTTACAATTTAATAGGTGCCGGTATTAACGGTGGTGGGTTTGTCAGGATATCTCCACAGAAGAGGGTATGCCCTTTTGCAGGTGCAATGTATGGGTACAATGCTGTGATAAAGGTTACGGGATCGATTGAGTTCAAAAAAGTATACTATGGGCCGACTTTCATTATCGGAACAGAGCTGTGGTCTTTCATGAAAAATGATTATTTTAACATTGAACTGGTGATTCCACTGACGCCATCTGAATATAAGGCTGATTATGATGAACTTAAGGATATGGGTGTTGAATTCAAAGCTCCTTCAATCCCGGTTGGATTCAGCCTCGGGTATCACTTTGCATTCTGATCCTTATGCTCCGGAGGGGAGGAATAAGACTTGACTTGTAATAAAAATTTTCGTAAATTTCATAACTAATTCATCTTAAAGCGGTCACCTTAATAAAACGGGTCAATGAAAATCAATACTACTTTTCTGAAATCAAGGACGTGCGCTATATTGATCCTGGCGCTTATTTCAACACTGAATCTCCGGGCCCAGGACTACCTCATAAGTTTTACTGGTACCGGAGCAAGCACAACAGTCGACTCTGTCATAGTCGAGAACCTCATACAGGGTACAACACTGAAAATGAAGGGAAGCGAAGTGCTTCGTCTGAGTGTTGTTACCGGCATTGAGTCTATGAATGAGGATAAAACAGGAACTATTCGTTTCTATCCAAATCCGATGAAAGATCAGGCTAAGATGCAGTTCATCCTGCCCGAACCTGGTGAAACAATCATAACCATGTACGATATTTCCGGGAGGAAGATTTCACAAAGGAATGACTTTCTGGACAGAGGCAGGCATGTTTATGTTATCCGTGGGATTGAGGGTGGCATTTACTTTGCGAATGTGACTTCCGGCCGGTATTCCTGCAGTGGAAGATTAATAAGCTCCGGATCAAATAATACAGTAGTGGAAATTATTTATGAAAACACATTAGCCCTTCAGAAAAAGCAATACGATTCAAAAGGCACAACTGAAGAAAAAACAATGCAGTTCAATTCAGGTGACAGGTTTTTGTTTAAGGGGATTTCAGGTATTTACAGCACGGTTGTAACGGATAGACCAACTGAAGGTAAAACCATCTCATTCAACTTTATTCCCTGTACCGATGGGGATGGCAATCATTATTCTGTTGTGCAGATTGGTTCAGCAAAAGGATCTGAAGAGAATAAAGCTGTACAAACCTGGATGGCTGAAAACCTGAAAACCACAAAGTATAGAAACGGAACGGCTATTCCGTCCATAGTTGATAATACACAATGGAGCCAGCTTATTTCGCCCGGTTATTGCTATTTTAACAACGAGGAAAAACGCTACAAGGATGTCTATGGAGCGTTGTACAACTGGTATACCGTAAACACAGGAGAACTATGCCCTCAGGGCTGGCATGTGCCATCTGTTCCGGAGTGGAATGAATTGGAAAATTACTTAATTGCCAGTGGATTTAACTATGATGGATCAACGCAGGGAAGCAAAGTGGCTAAATCTCTTGCATCAACGCAGGGATGGTTTCCATCAAATAATCCGGGTGCAGTAGGTAATAAGGACTTTCCTTCCAAAAGAAATGCAACAGGTTTTACCGCTCTTCCGGGTGGTAGCCGGTATGCAGACGGATTATTCTTACAGGTTGACAAAATGGGCTATCTCTGGACTGCTACGGCAGTGGATGATAATTATGCATGGAACCGGGAGTTTGACCACTCAAATCCGGGTCTTCCTAAATTCGGTTATAGCAAGAAAAAAGGACAATATGTGCGCTGCCTCAAGGATTGAGTCTGGTGCTGGCATCTGGTATTAATTTTTACACTCAGGTAAATTATATTTACCCATCAGTAAAGGATTTCCTTATCTTTGCAGCCAAAGTCTGTAATATGGTTATCGAAAAAGATGACAAGCTCATTCTGTTGACAAATGATGATGGTCTGTATGCTGC
>JAKQPD010000185.1 GCA_029564935.1 Bacteroidota bacterium | reverse complement strand
GGATTTTCGATTTAATGAATTTACAACATTACACACAAAGGAAAAGGGAGGCTCTTCACCTCCCTCCCCTTCACCTTACTGAAGCCAGCAGAAGCCAGCCTCAATCACCTCCTTGAGAGTTTCCTCAAGGCTGACTTTCTCGTCAAACTTCTCCGAGCAGTCCTTGAAAATTTCCTGGGTTTCCTTCAGCGTTTCCAATTCGTCTGGTTCGAGCTTGACGAGAAAGCTTCCATCATCGTTCAGTTGGACTTCCATAAAGGCCTCCTTTAAACACTGAGATACTCTTTTCTCAGTGTCTCAATAACATCATCTGACGAGATTTCGATATACCTTATAAGTGTATCCATAAGGTCTTTGGACTCGTTAAAGCTGATAAATTCTCTCATTGTGCAGTCGATCAGCTTTCCTCTGATACTTCCATCTTCGGAAATATACTCAGCTAAAATCACTTTGCTCACCTCCTTTCATTCATACCTTCAATGGAGGGTAGGAATTCTGTTTATTTGCTGACCTTCTTGAAGCACTTGAAACAAAGTCTTGGATCGTCGCCTTTCCTGCTGATTATATTCAGCTTGATTGGTCTTCCGCACTTGATGCACTTAACATCTTCACTAACCTGATCGAATTTATAAGGTTTTTCATAATTCCTCCCTTCTTTTATTGCTGGTCTTATTTTTAATGGTGATGCTTGACTTGATAGTAATTACTATCTACTGTATTCCACTACATACAGACTACTCGCCAAGCATCACCTGTTTTTAAATTCATACCCTCCGCTGTGCCAGCTTTCTGGTTTAACTACCGTTTCGCAACTGCTGCTTCCATCAATTCCTGCAGTTTCGCTTCGTCTTCCGGCGTGAAGGTATTCGGATAAAGCGTTTTCTTCATGATCAGGCCTTCGAGGCTGATCACCTTCGAGATCGACTTCACGTTGTTGATGAGTTTCTTGTTTTCCGCTGCTCCGGTGGCGTTTGTCCTTTCGCCAGTCCACTTCCCTTCGAGCAGTTCCTTCCAGCGGTTTTTTGCGGCGAGGATTTTACCTTCGAAGTCCCCGACGTTGCTCGCTCCGCTGTCCATCAGTTTCTGCTTCAGCAGGTA
>JAKQPD010000176.1 GCA_029564935.1 Bacteroidota bacterium | reverse complement strand
GAATTAAATAAACCACCCCGGCCAGAACATCTATATTTCTGCCTATTGGATGGTCTTGTAGTCTGGCCACCCCTCCTTAAAAAAAAGGAGGGGAAACTTTTGCCCACAAAACTCCGTCAGGTTGACGGCTATGCCCTGAACCCCTGAACCCTGAACCCTGAACCCATTTCCACAGCTGCTGGTCAGTATTACCTGTTGAACTTTTCATCCCTCTTGTTAATTCATTTTATCAGATGATATGTATTTTTCTGCTAAATTTACAGTCTGTTAATGTGAAAGTCTTCCTTTAGTTTATTATGAGAAAAGTCCGGGTACTCTTTTTTGTATCATTTGTATTTCAATTTGTTAATGCACAGCAGGGATCTCCCCTTCTGACCCATTATACCGAAAGCAGAAATATCGAGAATCAAAGCTGGGCCATCTGCCAGGATGATGACCGGGTAATGCATTTTGCCAACAGGAAAGGTATACTGATATTTGACGGTGTGGATTGGACAACCCTGAAACTTCCGACATTGCCTTATTCAATGCAGAAAAATCCGTTCGACGGGAAGATCTATATAGGAGGCGAGAATAATTTCGGATACATTGGAAAGGATGGAGCCGGAACCTACCTGTATTTTCAACTTTGGAGCGATTCATCCGCTACCGGTGCCATTACACAGATAGTTTTTGACGGCATGGCTGCATGGTTCTGCAGTGAACAATCGGTTAACAGGTTCAATCTTCGTACAAACAAACTGGATCTACGAATTAATGCACGACCGGGATATCCTTTTTCCGGAATTTTCGTTACTCCTGAAAATACATTCATAAATGTTCTGAACAAGGGTCTGTACAGACTTGAGAGCGATACGCTTTTTCCTCTTGTAACCGGGTATCTTACTGAAAAAACCGAAATCCTGTTCTCCCTTCCTTATAACAAAAAACTAGTTCTGTTAGGACTTGGAAACAGCTCTCTAAAATTATTCGATGGGATAAAGTATTATGATTATATGGTTAAGGATGAGGGTTATCTTGAAGAAAATATTCTTTCAGAGGGAATTGCACTGGGTGATTCCGCTTATGCTTTCTCTACCCTGGATGGAGGGGCGATTGTTGTAGAGAAATCGAGCCGTAAGGTCCTGTTCACAATTAATAATCAGAACGATCTGCCCGATGATGAGGTATATGCCCTCGGGGCAGACAATATGGGAGGCTTATGGCTTTCCCACGAGTATGGCCTTACAAGAGCTGATCTTAAACTTCCCGTAGCCAATTTCAGAATCTTTCCGGGCCTGGTAGGAAACCTTTCATCAGCCCTTAAATACAAAGACGAACTGTATGTAGCTACCAGCGAAGGTGTATTCTACCTTTCAGAGGTCAGAAGCTATGATGAGAAGGAAATACTGGTTAAAACAAAGGAGATGACAAAATCTCCATCCGGAAAGGAAAAGGAAGCAATACCTCAGGAGAAAGGTAACACAAGGAAGAATATTTTCATGAGGATATTCGGCAGAAAAGCCGGCCAGGCTTATGTTGTGCGGGATGAGAATCCTTCCCGGCCTGTGGAGACAGTTAAATATACAAGTAAAAAAGTCTCTACTCTCAAATCTGTCAATTACGTCTACAGGAAAGTTGAGGGATTAAATGAGAAATGCCGCCAGCTTGTTTCAACTCCTTATGGAATACTTGCTGCAACAAATAAGGGTTTGTACATAATAAACGAACATAAAGCCGGTATCGTTACTCCCTATCGTTATATTAACCATATAAGCTGGAAAGCATCAGATAGCACATATTTCATTGCTGCAGCCGACGGATTCTTTTCAATAATCATGGAAAACGGGAAATGGATCACGAAAATCCCCTGTCCGGATTTCCTGAATCCGGTTTATTCAATAATTCTCGACCGGAATAATAATATATGGCTTGGAGGAGATAACATTGTTTACAGAGCAGATATGACTGCAGATGTTAAAGCCCGTGACTTTAAAACCTATCTGGTAAAAAACAGTTTTCCTGAACGTTATACTCTGGGGATGCTGGGTGATTCGGTGCTTCTCTTCAGTGAAACCGGTGTGTACCTGTTTGACAACTCTGCTGAAGGATTTGAGATTTATGATAAGGCCGGATCAGAAGGTACTGATATTCCTGAAGTTTATTATCCTCTTTCAAACAGGCACCTGGCGCTGGTAAATGATAAATGGACCGAATACGGATCATCCGGAAGTATTGACAACACAGAACTGGCTCTGCTTAAGATTTTCGACAATGTTGTTTCGGTTACAGTCGAAGGGGATAAGATATGGATCATAGAGGGAAATAACAGGATTTACGGGATTGACAGGAAGAAATCAGCTGTAATTGATCCGCTTACAAGTATAGTCATTAAAAATATCTCAAACGCAGGAGGAACATTGTTTGACCTTCACGATGTTAAATTCAACAGAGGTGACAATGTTATAAGTTTTAGTATTGTTGCTCCGGGCTACCTGAAACAAAACACAACACTTTACCAGTATAATATAAATAAGGTGATGTCGGGATGGTCACCATGGTCAGTCAGGACAAATTATGTTGAGACTGTTACAAGGCCCGGAGATTATCTGCTGAAGGTAAGGGCAATGGATTTATGGGGTAATGTCGGGGATCCCGTATCTGTAAAATTCACCATTACGGCGCCGTTCACAAAAACGGTCTGGTTCTATCTGCTTGCCGGACTGCTCCTGCTTCTTCTGATCATTTTTATTGTTCATTTAAGAGAGAAACAGCTGAGCAATAAGAATAAGATTCTTGAGGAGAAGGTCAGGGAGAGGACTGCCGAAATAGAATCAAAAAAAATGGAGATCACATCAAGCATCGAATATGCAGGGAGGATCCAGAAAGCAATACTTCCTGTCGAGGATCATTTCAGGGAAGCCTTCGGAGATTATTTTATAATATATAAACCAAGGGATATTGTGAGCGGTGATTTTTACTGGATAGCAGAAGATGAAAAATCGATATTCTTTACTGTTGCAGATTGTACAGGGCACGGAGTACCGGGAGCCTTTATGAGCTCAATGGGAATATCGACTCTTCATGAGATCATCGCCAACAGCCGGAACCTTCAGGCGAATAAAGTCCTGAATCTTCTCCGGAACAAAATTGTAAAAGCACTCCATCAGACAGGGAAATCAGGTGAAATGGCCGATGGTATGGATATTGCTTTCTGTATTCTGAGCAAGGACCGTAAAAAGTTGCAGTTTTCCGGGGCGTTCAATCCTATGGTAATTATCCAGGGTGGAGAATTCGTGGAATATAAGGGTGACAGAATGCCTATTGGGATTCATCACGGGAAAGAGACTACATTTACAAATCACAGGATAGATGTGAACAGGGGTGATACTATATTTCTTTTTTCTGACGGTTTTGCTTCCCAGTTCGGAGGCCCCGACGGCGTTAAATATAAAAAGGCGAATTTTAAGGACCTTCTTTCCGGAATTTATAGTCTGCCGATGTCAGAACAACGAAAAATTCTTGAAACTGAATTTGAAAACTGGAAAGGGACCATGAATCAGGTAGATGATATTACAATATTGGGATTAAGGATCTGAGGTATTTCTATGTACCGGTAACCCATAGCTGTCGACACAAGAAATGTTTTAATATCCATTACTGCTTTAATTATCTGGAATATAGCTAAATAAGTTTCCTGTCGCCTCAGGAGGATAGTCGTTAACTTAACGAAGTTTTCTGGAGAAAGGTTTCCCCTCCTTAAAAAAGGAGGGGAAACTTATATCCCCAAACCTTCTTTCGTTGACGGCTATACTGGTAGCCCTGTTGTATAAACGCTGATTTACGAGCAATTGAATATGGGCACCTGTCATGTGCTTTTCAGCAGAACTGTAAAATTATTATCTTTAGACAAATTTTTCAGTAAATAATCATGAAGATAAAATTTCTCGGCGCTGCCCGTGAAGTTACCGGCAGCAAATTCCTTATAACAACAGATTCAGGCAGGAGGCTTCTCCTCGATTGTGGAATGTTCCAGGGAAAAGGCCTGGAGACTGACGAGATGAACAGGACACTGGGATTCGATCCTGAAACAATTGATCATATAATACTTACCCATGCTCATATAGATCATTCAGGACTGATACCGTATATGTATCGCTTTGGTTTCAGGGGATCAGTAATATGTACAAATGCTACAAGGGATCTGTGCTCAATAATGCTTGCCGATTCAGCCTTTATACAGGAACATGATTCCAGAACATTCAATAAAAGAAGGGCAAAGAAGGGTCTTCCTCTTTCAACTCCCCTTTATACACAGGAGGATGCAGCGGAATGTATGAAGCATTTTATAGGGATTCCCGGGAATATGAACTTCAGAATAGATGATAGCATAAAAGTGAGGTTTACCAATACCGGACATATGCTCGGCAGCGGTGTCGCCAATCTGCAAATAAAGGAAAACGGGCAGCTTAAAAGAATTGCATATACAGGCGATATCGGAAGACCTGTAAACAGATTGCTGCCTTCACCAGTTCCCTTTCCGCAGTCTGATATTTTAATAACTGAGTCAACCTATGGCGACAGGCTCCATGAGGACTATGAGCATGCCGACACTGAACTGCTGCAGATACTTACCAGGACATGTGTCGATAATGGTGGCAAGCTCATTATCCCCTCCTTCAGCGTCGGCCGTACCCAGGAGATCGTATATTCATTAAATAATTTCTTTAACCAGGGGAAATTACCCCGGATAGATATTTTCGTCGATAGTCCCCTTGCAGTAAATGCAACTTCGGTGTTCCGTATGAATACTGAATGGTTTAACAGTGAATTTCAGAATGTGCTGAAAACTGATGCTGATCCCTTTGGATTCAACAGCCTTTTTTATATCACAAGACAGGAAGATTCCAAAAAACTTAATGATCATAAAAAGCCCTGTGTAATTATATCAGCATCAGGGATGGCAGAAGCAGGAAGAATTAAACATCACCTGGCAAATAATATATCAAATCCTTCCACCACTGTACTTTTTGTTGGTTATTGTTCTCCCACTACACTTGGAGCAAGAATCCTCAACGGTAACAACGAGGTTTCCATCCATGGTACAGTTTACCCTGTGAATGCGGAGATAAGAAAAATTGAATCATTCTCGGGCCACGCCGATTATAACGAAATGATCGGATTTCTTAAATGTCAGAATAATAAGGAATTGGAAAGAACTTTCCTGGTCCACGGTGAATACGAAACCCAGGTGAATTATTCCGCGAGGCTTCAGAAAGAAGGATTTTCTAAAATTGATATCCCTTCCCAGGGACAGGAGTACACGATCTAAAACCCTCTGTGTCTCTCTGTGTTCCCGTCCCGATAGCTATCGGGAGCTATCGGGACTCTGTGGAGCTCTCCCGCTTAAAGCGTATAGCCGTCAACTTAAGAAATGCAATAATTACGAAAACTTGTGTAATTATCTGGATTATAGCTAAATAACTTTCCCCTCCTTAAAAAAAGGAGGGGAAACTTTAGACCTCTAACACCTTAAGTTGACGGCTATGGCTTACAGCGGGACAAGTTGTGTAACTAGACAAATATTAAGAACTTACACGGAGTTTCACTGAGTTACACAGAGGTTATTATCTCGTTAAATACTTTCTAAGCTCTTTCCGCAGCGATTTATATTCAGGAATCAATTCCCCGAGCAGTTTATGGAAATCATAACCATGGTTATGGTGTTTAAGATGGCAAAGCTCATGGACTATAACATAATCTATAAGCACAGGATCCAGCTTGATAAGCTCGGAATTGAGGGTGATCTTCCCTTTTGATGAACAGCTGCCCCACCTGCTCTTTAACTGTCTGATCGTAAGCCCTGAAGGCTCAAAGCTTAATTCCTTGTATCTGTTGAGCATATCTCTCAATCTTTCAGCCAGATATTTATGTGCTTTTAAGACATACCATCTGTTCAGAAGATACCGTGTCCTCAGGGTGTCATTTATATCTGCCAGTCCCACTTCAATTGTGTCGCCATTAATTTTAACGAAGGATTCGAAAGATAAAATCTTTTGGAGCTTATACTCTTTCCCCTGGTACAGGAATATCTCCCCGTTTATGTGCTCCTTATCATTGCCTGCCAGTTTTATTCCCGGATTGTTATTGAGGTGTTTCTGAATCCAGGCCGATTTTGCCCGGACAAATCTGTCTATTGTTTTTAAGGAGGTTCTTAAGGGCGCCCTTACAGTAACACTTTTATCGGGACGAACAATAATACTGATCGACCGTCTCCGGGAAAAGATCACATTGTAACTGATTTCCGTCATTCTGTCCCTTATTATTTAACAGATCTTAATGTGATTATCGTTATTTCAGGAGGCATCCATATTCTGAAAGGGACACCGAGAACACCCAGACCACGGTTCACGTACAGGTGCTGATCTCCCTCTGTATAAAGACCGTTCCATCTGGGATAATATCTCCCGGCAGGGCTCCATCTGAAATTCCTTGTTATTATTCCCATCTGCATTCCGTGAGTATGGCCGGCGAGTGACAGCTCAATATCAGTTTTTCCCACAACATCTTCTTCCCATTGGTTTGGATCATGACATAAGAGGATCTTAAGGCTGGCGCTATCGGTTCCCGCAACAGCTTTTTTAAGATCACCGTATATGATATCCGGGTGAGATCCGGCGGTTTTCACGCCTATTATCGCCACTTTTACACCTTTTATACTGATTATTGTGTTTTCATCATTGAGAACATAATATCCTGATTTTAAGACCAGATCCCGCATCCGCTCCTGTGTTGACCTCTTTTCTTCCTGATAATTACCGGGCAGGTAAGTGCCCATGTCATGATTACCTAAGATCGCAAAATTGCCGAATTTGCCCCTGTACTTAACCAAAACTGTATCAAACCTGTCGAATTCCCTGTAGCCCAGGGTAATGAAATCGCCTGTATTCACAATCAGATCAGGATTGTAGCTGTCGGCTGTTTTCATGGCTTCCTCCAGACGGCAGCTCTTATTGTAAAAGCTGCTCAGATGCATATCTGTCAGATGGGCTATCCTGATCCCGTCGAGTGCCTGATTAAGGTCTTTTATATTCACAGGTACCTCTTCAGTCCTGAAATTGAACCTGCCAAAGATTGATCCGTAACCAAAGACCAGGGAAATAGCTGCTGAACAAATTATTGCTGTATTTGTCAGCCAGCGGATATGCTCTCCTTTTTTTCTCCTGATCAGTTTACCCGTAAAATGAACAGTGCTGAAAATTGACCTTGGAATAAGCACTGCACTGAGTAATCCCGTAAATATCAGCCGGTCATTTAAATGTGAAGGCTCATCGGGGCAACCTCTGTAAATGATTACTTTGAAAATATATACCCACATGATAGCCGAAAGTGAAAAATGAATTGCAGCAATTATGTAAGAAATTACTCCTGAAGGCTTTAAATAGTGGTCCTTAATCGCCAGGAAGGACAAAACCTCAAAAATCAGTGCAAAGATTATTACTGCTGCCATCATAAAAAATCAGGTTTCAAAAATACTTAAATATATTTATTATGATTATTCATACATTAGCAACCTTAACGGGAGCAGTGATGACAGTTGTAAAGTTTTTCGACAAGGATTTCGTTCCGGAAGGAAAGCTGACTTATTCGGTAATAAGTGCCAGGTATAAGGGTAAATGGATCTTCGTCCGTCACCGTTTGAGAAATACCTGGGAAATATGCGGTGGTCATATTGAACCCGGAGAGACCCCTGAGGAAGCTGCTTCGAGGGAAGTAATGGAGGAGACAGGAGCAATTGAGTTTGAGCTAAGCTGTATTGCCACTTATTCTGTCGGGGAGGGAGGTCATAAAGGTTACGGCAGGCTTTTTCTTGCTGATGTTACGAGGATTGGCAACATCCCTGATACTTCTGAAATTGCTGAAAAACTCATTATGGATTCACTTCCGGGGGAACTTACATATCCTGATATACAGCCGCATCTTTTCAGGAAAACCCTGGAATACATAAGTCAGGGAAGTTGATATTAAATGTATTCAAAGCTTATCTTTTTAAGCCATTTCTCTTCGAGGTTCCTGGCAATACGTTTAACAACGGTCCTCCTGATTTCAAGTTCAACAGGCAGATTCGGATCCTGATGAGCAATATTTATTCGTGTGCCGATTATAAAATGTATCTCATCACTTTCCATAAGAAGCCTGACTATCTTATCAGCCGGACCTTTTCCAAGGTGAACACTGTTGTTAAAGGTCTTTAATATCTCATTTACCTTCTGCAGAGTCAGTATCCCTTCGGTAACCAGATCGATACCTTCCATAAAGCTTTCGGGAGGAAGTTCCGGATCCTCGAAAATGAGTTCATCAATGATCTTTCTGTTCAGCTCCCTGGCAATAATATCGGCAGTGGTTCCTCCGCAAATGATCACCTTCCCTTCATAGGCTTTTACTTTTGATGCAAGCTCTTTATCCTTGTCCTTTTCATATGGTGGTCCCGTACAAATAAGCAGTTTACGCGGCTCCCGGAAATATATCACGGCACAGCTTATGTCGTCTTTGGCTTTGAAAGCATCATTTTTATGAGCCATTGTGACAATCTTTGCTGCAAGCAGATTGGCAGAAACATATGCTTCCCCGGTAACGAGTCTGGCGGCATAGCTGACAATATTTTCACGTTCCCATCCGAATGGGAATTCCGAGCTGCCCATACCGCTCTGGGATACACCGTCGGAACAAAAGATTATCCGGTCTTCCTTTTCAGGGATAAAAGTACATGTCTTCAAAATCTTGCCTGCATGCTTGCCTTTATCGAGCACTACTTTCTTCCATTCAGGATCAAACTCCCTGTTACCTCTCAGAATGATGGCCGAAGGATTGTCATATTCAAGAATGTTGGTTTTACCGCTGCTTTCTATATCGACAATTGTAAAAGTTGCGTATGCTATTTTCCTTTCGCTGCAGACAGGAAGCGTATTCATGATTATTTCTGCTATCCTGTCAACCTCCTTGTGCTCCCTTGTGAAGTTCATTGCC
>JAKQPD010000162.1 GCA_029564935.1 Bacteroidota bacterium | reverse complement strand
GGAGAGGATTTTTTTCTGCCGAAGAATGTTCCGCATGGCGATGTGCGTGAACACTGGTATTTTTCTGATATTACCGGAAAATGGAGACGTGCATTTGTCTATACTCCTCCTGAATATGATAAATATCCCGACAGGCGTTATCCTGTCCTTTACCTGCTCCATGGTGCCGGGGAAAATGAAAGAGGATGGTCAAAACAGGGACATATGAGCTTTATAATGGATAACCTCATTTTCGAAAAAAAGGCTGTCCCGATGATAGTAGTTATGGATAACGGATATGCTGTCGCAAAGGATGCCTCATCATCTCCTGCCGGAAACGTACCCCGGGACAGATCCAGGATGGCAGAAACACTTGAACAGGTCTATCTAAAAGAAATAATTCCTGAGACGGATTCATTTTACAGGACAATCCCGAAACGCGAAAGCAGGGCTATGGCAGGCCTTTCAATGGGAGGCATGCAAACGATGCTGATAGGGCTTAATCACATTGAGCTGTTCTCATATTATGGCTTTTTCAGCGGGGCAATAATGGGAGGAATAATGGATGATCCCAAAACAGCCTTCAAAGGTGCTTTTGCAGATCCTGCATCATTCAATAATAAAGTAAAGCTGATGTGGTTTGGCGCTGGATCGGGCGAAACACAATTCGTTAAAATGGTGAATGACACAAAACAAAAGCTCGAAGGCCTGGGTATCAAACCAATAACATATATTTCCCAGGGTACTTTCCATGAGTGGCATACATGGAGGAGGCATCTGAAAGAGTTTGCACCACTATTGTTTAAGTGAAATAAGTCAGCACCCCAATTCCTGTAAAAAAATAATCTGTATCTTCAGAAATCCTTAAACAATAAATACAATAATGAAGAAAGTAACTCAAATTACCCGGCGCAGATTTATTACCGGAAGTGCCATGGGTTTAATCGGGCTTCCTCTACTGTCATCAACTTTTCGCAATGTTGCGCCCAGCGACAGGGTAAGAGTAGCGGTTATTGGTCTTGGAAACCAGGGAAGAAGCCACATGAACTGGTTCAATGCTCTTCCTGAAGTTGAAATTGCTGCTTTATGCGATGTGGATAAAATTAGGCTTGAGGCCGCAGCCAACCAGCTCAGGGCAGTTAATCCCGAAGCCCGGCCGGATCTTTATTCCGATTTCCGGAAAATACTTGAGCGGAAGGATATTGATGCTGTCACATGCGCCACACCTGACCACTGGCATGCACTCATTGCAATTCTGGCCTTCCAGGCAGGTAAAGATGTTTATGGGGAAAAACCTCTGACCTATTCTCTTGCTGAAGGCAGGGCAATGCTCAATCATCTTCAGAAGAACAATCGCATTTTCCAGCTGGGAACACAGATCCACGCAGGTGATAACTTCCACCGTGTAGCAGAAATAATTCAATCCGGCAAACTGGGGAAGATCCATACCGTGAGGCTCTGGAAAACCGGAGGTTCTCCGGGGCTTGGATTTCCCCCAAATGAAACACCCCCTGAAACTCTTGACTGGGAAATGTGGCTGGGTCCGGCTCCTTACGCGGAATATACTCCCGTACGCTGCCATGGAACTTACCGTCACTTTTTTGATTATTCCGGAGGCGTTTTCGCCGATTTCTGGTGCCATATAGCTGATATTATGTTTATGTCGATCCATCCCAAAGGATTATACAGCATCGAAAGCAGGGGGGAACGACCTTACGACGGCATTTCAGATACACCCCGTTGGATCGATGTTGATTTTAAATTCAGGGATCTCGATGTTTACTGGACAACCATTCCCCCGGAAGTCCCGGATTCAGATAAGATGCATATCGGCGCACATTTTGAAGGAACAGAAGGTTCCCTTACTTGTGATTATAATAACCGTCTTATAAAGATCGGAAATGAAATAGTGAATGATATTCCGGAAATACCTGTGACCATTCCACGATCTCCCGGGCACCAGCAGAATTTCATCGATTCTGTGAAATCGAGGCAGCAACCTGAAAGCAACCTTGTTTATGTCCGTGAGATGACAATCCCGATGCACCTGGCTGTAATTTCTTTCAGACTGAAAAGAAAGCTGGAATGGGACAGCGTCAATGAGACCGTTAAAGGAGATTATGCTGCAAATTATCTCCTTTCAAGAACTTACAGAAAACCATGGACCCTGCCATTATAATTTTTAATCTATTGTAATTCAATATATAATGAAACCCATTCCTTATACTTTGATAATTTCAGCCCTGTTAATGCTGTCCTGTTCAACATCCGTTAAGGAGGATTATACACTTCTGTTCAACGGTAAAGATCTTAGCGGGTGGAATCTGCTGAAACCCGGAGGATTTGAAGTAATTGACGGCGAACTGGTGACCAGAAGTTCCGGTTCCGGTACTGATATTTATACTGAAAAAAGTTACAGTAACTTTATCCTGAAGCTCGAATTCCTCTTATCTGATGTCGGCAACAGCGGGATTTTTATAAGGCGTGATCCTTCTAAACCAGGAACCGGGTTTGAGGTTCAGCTGCTTGCACCATGGACACCCTGGCGCGATGATCTCCACTGCACCGGATCAATGTACGGTCATGTGGCTGTCTCAAACAGACCGGATGAAACCACAGGAAAATGGTACAGGATGGAAATAAAATGCGACAGGAATATTGTAACGGTTTCCGTCGATGATCAGATCACCACAATGGCCGATATAGACACTGTTAAAACAATGACCGGGATGCCTTTCACAGGTTACATCGGTTTACAGGGCAATCATGCAGAGAAGGAAGGACAGTTTGCAAAATTCAGGAATATTTCGATAAAAGATCTTGATGCTGATCCTGATTATGTGATCACGGGATTCAGCAATAATAACTGGGAGCTAAGGTATATTTCGCGTCTGGCAGCCTCTCACCTGGGAGCAGTAATGATCAGTCCCCTTGCTGAAATGATGACGGCAGGAAATCCGATGGAAAAAAGCGAAGCAAAACAGGCTCTTTTTGATATTGCGGCAAAAGCTTCCGATCCTCTGACCTCTGCTGGTGAAAAAAGGAAAGTCAGGTCGGCAATACAAACGAGTATAAAGACAACTTCATCAGAGATCACGAAAGATTATCTTGTCTGGATTGCCGGGATGATTAATTAAGTCATTACGGTCCGGATCAGAATCCTGCCATTAATAAGTCAGATGGAAGAATGGATTGTTTCCGGCCTGTATTAATTAACCTTCAGGATCTTCATCAGGGATCACATGATATCTGTAAACATTTGTTTCGCGTTTTTCAAATCCCAGATCGATATATAACTGATTTGCAGCTATCCTGAAAGGTCTGGAAGTAAGATCTATCGATTTTGCACCCAGAGATTGAGCAAACTTCATGGCATGGAGCATGATCTCCTTTCCATAACCTTTGCCTCTATGCGATTCATCTATTACTACATCCTCTATCCAGAATTTTGTCCCCGTCGGTATAAAGTAAACAGTAAGTGTAAGAATACCGGCTATCTCACCATCCTCCAGTTCACCTGCAAAGAAATGTGTATTATTATTTGCCAGGATATTTTTAAAGAAATCTTTTGACGGAAGTTTTATTTCAGGATCGAGCTGTGGCAGGAGCTTTAGTAAGGCGCTGTATACTTTGTCGCTATAAGATGTTATTTCTCTTATTAGCATTTAGTTGACAGTTGGTAGTTGGCAGTTGGCAGTTGGCAGTCAGCAACTGGCAACCCTTTATCCTTCTCCTCACGACACCCTCCGGGAAGGTTTAAAAGTATTATAGTAATAGCTACTTTTATTATCAGACCCAGGGGTATGAAAAAATATAATGATTTCCTGCTCTTTATCTTCATCTCTTTGAAATAATACAGGTATAAACGTTTCAGATATCATTTTGTTACAGCAGGAGATATAATAATTGTTAAAGCTGCTGAAAAGGCAGCTGAAAAATGTGTTAATTTAGCCTCGTTTCCCACAAGCCGGGAGAGTGTTTAAGACTTTTGGAACGCTTATATTTATTATTGAAAACATTTCATTCAGAAAGAAAATGATCAGACAGATAAAACTTCAAAAGGACAGATTTTTTACAATTCCGGCATTAACACTGTTTTTCTTCTGTTTAGCCTTCACGGCTTATTCACAGGACAAGATCATTACAATTACAAACGATACAGTTAACTGTAAAATCACCAGGATCTCACGAAATACAATCTATTTCGACATATTGACCGGAAATGTCAGAACAGCAGGTTCGCTTCCCTTAAGTAAAGTCATAAACTACACTGTTTCGGCAGGAGTTGTCACTCCGGATAAACCGAAGTATACAAGTACGAATGCCTTTGAAAGAATTAGGCTCGGGATAAATGGTGGTGCAGGATATATGCTTGCCAGTTCGGAGAAGGCTGAGGAAGCCCTTACCGGCCAGGGTTTTGATGCCGTCAAAGCTAAATCCTATTACAGAGACCTCAAAACAGGCTGGACTGCAAATGCTGACCTTACCTTCATGATCACTCCCGATATTGGCACAGGATTCAAATACAAATTTTTTTACACTGATGGGAATACAGAAGGCTATATTGATCCCCAGGACGGAGTTCATCTTCTGTACATAAATTATGGGGAAAGGATCTTTGTCAACTACTATGCTCCGCAGGTTTATTATCAAACCTATCTGAATGCGGCTGAAACTTACAGGATGACCACCACATATTCCTTCGGATTGACGACCTACCGGAATGAAGCTGAATATCTCAGCGATTATTTACTTCTCACCGGAAAGAATTTTGGAACAGATGCCTCAATAAACCTCGAATATTATATTACTGATAATCTTTCATTAGGGGCAGAATTATCAGCTTTTTATTCAATGTTGCGTAAAGTGAAAATAACCGATGGCAGCAACAGTCAGACTATCGATCTGGATAAAGAAGACTATGAGAATCTGTCAAGGCTGGAATTATCAATAGGAATCAGGTTTTACCTCTGGAATAAATGAGATTTATATGAAGAAGATCTTATACTTCACCGGGATATTTTCTCTTTTGATAACATGGATTTCATGTAGCGATGATTTCCTGTCAAAAAATAATATTGATCTGTATCAACTGACTGATACTTTGCAACTAAATAACAAACAGGAGAGTGTATCAGTTCCGGTAACGCTTCCGGTCAATGTTAATTGTGATTACACGATTTTCATGCACCCGAAGTGGCTGTCATTCAACTCTATGCGTGGGTTGGTAAAAAACGGGAGTTTTCTTCTGGATTTTAACATAGTAAAAAATGATCTTATCGCCGCTTTCACGACTCACTATGCAACAATCATTATAAATGTTGAGGATCTGGGTATGATTTCCTTCAGTGTCGAATACGAAAATGTTGGTTTTCCCAGCCTTCAATATAGTCCTTCTTCTTTTGATTTTAAAACAACAGACAGTAGAACCTTCACAGTTAAGAATACCTCTGACGGGATACTTAAATGGGCAATAAACGGAGTGCCGGAATGGCTGACAATTACTCCTGTGTCAGGATCTCTTATGAGAGATTACACGGCAGATGTAACTGTGTCGGTCAACCTGAACAATATAGACCTGGAAAAGGAGACTTCCGGGAACTTTCAGATAAGTAGTAATGCAACCTCAGGAAATATAGCAATTCCTGTACATATTGATGCCATTGTAAAAATCCCTGAAGGGATCATTAACATAAACGGGATCGTAACAGATGCAGAATATAATCAGAATACAGGCACCATGGCTATTGTTACAAAATCGCCTGATAAACTTATTTTGTACAATACCAATACAAGCGAATCAGATACCCTTCCACTTCCGAAAAGTCCGGCCTGTATTAGCATTTCAGAAGACGGCCATAAAGCCGTGATCGGATTCAACATTTCTTCTGTCGCCTATATAGACCTGGATAATCTTCAGATATTGAAAGAACTTGATATAAACTGCATACCATACGATATTGTCCTGGGTGACAATAACTGGTGTTATATCACTCCCACAGTCGACCAGTGGGAAAGTCTCCGAAACCTGAATCTTATTACCGGTGAAATAATATCAGGCAATGACTGGGGGATATATGAAAAGACAATAATCCGGAAAATCCCTGCCAAACCTTATATGATCGGGACACAGACCGGACTATCTACAAGCGGGATCCTGATTTTCGACCTTACAAAAGGCAGGGCCAGTGATACGATCTCATCCTGGTTCACAAATCTCGGGAACTTCTGGATCTCAAAGAACGGAGTCAGACTGTATGCAGCTTCAGGAACAATTTACACAATTCCTGAATATGATTACCTTTACCATACTAATGATCCACTTGTATATGGACAACTTAATTTGGGGTACGTTGGAATAAACGCTCTGGATGAATGTCCCGACAGTAACTATATTTATTTCACTACACCCCTTTATGACTATGATCCACAGTACAAACCTGTAATAGAGCAATATAATGTCACTAACCTGAATAAGATCAGGACTTATAATCTTGCACCGGTTTATCTTACAGAAAACGGGGCTAAAAAGCTGTATGAGACCTCTGCCAGGTTTCTTTTTGTGAAAAAGGACGGATCAAAATTATATGCAATAAAGAACCTCAGGCAATTTTACAATAAGAACTACTGGACAATTCAAACTTTCAATCCGGGTGATGGCAGCAATAAGTAATAATTGATCATCAAATAAAATTTTAAGGACATGGAATTTTACGATCTGATCCGCAACCGTGAAAGTATCAGGAATTATGATCCGGGCCGGCCTGTTCCAAAACAGATTTTAGAAAAAATCCTTGATGCCGGGCGTCTGGCTCCGTCAGCGTGTAACCTGCAGCCATGGAAATTCCTTGTTGTCTCATCTCCTGAAATGCTCAATAAGGTCAGTACCTGCTATCCCCGCGACTGGTTCAGGGATGCTCCTCATATACTGATTGTTGTAGGGCTGAAGGACCGGACCTGGAAACGTTCCTTTGACGGATATAATTCCATCGAGACTGATGTGGCCATTGCATTAACTCATATGATACTGGCTGCCGAGAACGAAGGGGTAGCCACCTGCTGGATCGAAGCATACGATCCGGCATTGCTAAAAAAAGCCCTTGATCTTAAAGATAGCCAGGTTGTATTCGGAATAACACCTCTGGGCTATCCGAAACCGGGGTTCAAAAAGACTCAGAAAAAGATCAGAAAATCTCCTGACGAGATAATCGAGTTTATCTGATATGTAGAGGATAAACCATTATTCCCTCGGTTCCATAATTGAGATCATACAGGCATCCCTGGCAGGGACCATCCTTCCCTGTACGTATGTTTGATCAGTTCATCTGCAAATGCCTTTGCTGAAATTGATTCATCCCTGCTGACCCGCAACTTGTCATTTTCCGTCACATTCGTAAAGGTCATGTTCAGACCGTCCCAGTGCAGAACTTTATTGAGAGACTGAAGCCTGGTTGCAAGAACACCCATTACCACCATTTCATTGAACGGACCTGCCTCACTGAAATCGGAAGCTGTAAGAACCCTGCTTTCAGGACTCTCTTTACATGCCCGTATCCAGTCACCCTCATGGGTACCTTCAATACGACGTAGTTTTTTCGGAATGTTCGGAACCCTCCCGGAAAGCAGGATAGGATCAGTACCATATTCACCGCATACCAGAATATCCTTTGTCCCGTGGAACAGAACACCCGAATTCTGAACTCTGTCAATCGGCCAGTTCTCCGGAAATTCAGGCTTTAATCCTCCGTCGAACCAGGTCACATCAACTTCGGGAAGATCAATTTTTATGTCAGCCGGTTTCTTCCTCGCCGGGTAGGTAAGATGTACTATTTCTGCATTCGGAGGACTATCAGGCGTAAATGGGGTAGAACTACCAATAACCTTTGTAGGATATTGAAGCTTCATTGAGGTAAAAATCGGATGCATGACATGGCATGCCATATCGCCGAGCGCTCCGGTGCCAAAGTCCCACCATCCTCTCCAGACCCATGGGGTATATGCTTCATTGTACGGGCGGAATTTGGCAGGACCGATGAAACAATCCCAGTTAAGAGTATCAGGGACAGTCTGTACCTCGGTCGGAGCCGTCAGTCCCTGCGGCCAGATCGGACGGTTTGTATATGCTTCAATTTTTCTTACCTCGCCTATTTCCCCGTTCCATATCCATTCACAGATAAGCTTGACACCCTCTGCTGAAGAGCCCTGATTCCCCATCTGAGTGGCCACTTTGTACTTAGCTGCCAGCTTTGTCAGGAGCCGTGATTCATAAACACTGTGGGTCAATGGCTTCTGACAATAAACATGTTTGCCCAGTGTAATGGCATGTGCAG
>JAKQPD010000133.1 GCA_029564935.1 Bacteroidota bacterium | reverse complement strand
TGCCGCATAATCCTTATTCGACCAGTCAAAAAGCTTTTGAAGCGTCGGGGCCATAACTCCGATTATGCTGCGGTCAAAATAATTGATTGTGGTTGCCATAAATACGAGGGCAAGGATACGGTAACGGTAATTGCCTATTTTCCCGGGTTGATCAGTCATGATAATATTTTTGATTATGAGTGATAAAAATAATTAAATATCGGAATAAAATGCCCTCAACCTGATTAATTCATAGACTACAATAACAAACGACTTTCTAATACATGGGTAAATTAGATAGTTACGGGGAGCTTGAAAATCACTTCATGAATAAAGTAAGTTAAAAACCTCAACGGAGTAAAATCAAAAAAATTTGTATAAATCCGAATTTCACCAGAGAGAGACTGAAAATGAAACAATAAGTAAAGTTTATGTTACAAATGAGGTGGATTTTCTGTTTTCAAACTCTGAATTTTACCTTATGAAATTTACCAGTCCAGGATATTGATACATTATGATGGAACTAATCTTAGTACCCTTTATTAAAAATTGTTACAATGAAAAAATTTATTTTTCTGATTCCGGCAGCGCTGTGCATCATAATTGCATCGTGCTCCAAAGATTCCGGGCTTGATCCCGGAAAAGGTCTTTCTCCGGGTTTTGACAAAGGATTCAAACCCTGTGTCCCTCCGATCACCTACAGCCCTTCTGCTGATGGTGATGATACGGATGAACTGAAGGCGCTTATTAGCGGCGCAGAACCCGGATCAGTCATAAAACTGAGCCAGGGTGAATACCATCTTGGATATATGGAATTATATGGTTTTAACGGCTCACTGGTTGGAGCCGGGAAAGAAAAAACCAAAATAATCCTCAAACCATCGATTGATCAGTTATCTCAGTTGGATGAAAATAAAACTCCGGGCTGGTGGCGATTAATTGGAGGCGATATCACATTATCTGATATTACTTTTCTGACGCCTGACGGATTTCTATCAGATGAAGAGGATTATGATACCTCTATCGGAAGCGATCTTTATTCAATGTTCATGGTGAACAATTATAATGATGAATACTACCACCCGGATGGACCTCCTCAAAAGCTTCTTGTGAAGAACTGCAGTTTCATAGGCGGAACCAATAAGGATATGTCTAAAGATATGTACTGGGTAACCGAGCATAATACCTGGCTGGCTTTCTGGATAGGCGTTGATTACATCTGGCCAAAAGACGGCGTTAATTATCTATTGACAAAAGGAGATTATGTATTCAAAGAGTGCTATTTTGATAATTTCCTCGACGGTGCGGAAGGATTTTCACTGGGTGAAAATGCAACATTTACTGTTACAGGTTGCCGACTCAATAAATGCAAGATACCTTTATTTTTTATTGCCAATTACAACTCCTGTATAAGTATTACCAACAATATTTTTACTGGTTCACAACAATACGACATTTTCATAGAAGATATAGATGCCGGATTTTTAAGTAACACTGAAATCAACCCAATAAGGAGATGTTCTTATGTTATAACCGGGAATCAATTTAATACAAGGCAGGTTTCTTCAATAGTTTTATGTGATACCTGGATTGGGACAGATCCGACCCAAAGATTACCGATGCTCTTTACAATTAAAGGAAACCTGTTTAATCTCAATGGATCCGATTGTTGTATAACAGCCCTGAACTCCCAGGATCCCGTGATCCGTAACAACAGGTTCACAGGTACGTGTGAAACAGGTGTATATATCAATGGAGGAATAACTCAGGACCTCTTCGGTATAGTTACGGTACCGAATATAGTCTGTGCAAAAAATGCACTTATACTGGGAAATAATTTCAGCGGACTGAAAGCAACTAATGCAGCAGTAGTCCTGGGAGATAAAACGATGAATTGTACTGTAATCGGAACCGGTAAAGAAAAAGTCGTTGATGACGGCATCAATAATAAAGTCACCGGGATGAAAAAAGTACCGGGAGGTCATCATTTTGGACCGCTTATAAGGGATAATGTCAGGACGTGGAGAGGCCGGGATCAACTTTAAGAATCTGCCTGATCCTGCTTCAGCCATAATAAAAATTGGAAGTAATAAATGATATAATTAATTGATCTCAGCGCGGAGCCTCGTTGGTTAAATCCGGTAAATTTCAATTTCCTGAATTAAGTTCAGATAATTTCTGCTCCGCGCTTCCTTTATCCTGATCTACGTATTAAAATACGTTTTTTAATA
>JAKQPD010000131.1 GCA_029564935.1 Bacteroidota bacterium | reverse complement strand
TTTAATACGTAGTTTTAATACCTGTAATGTTCCGGTTTATATGGACCTTCCTTAGGTACTCCTATGTATTCGGCCTGCTCCTTTGAAAGGATGGTGAGCTTAACGCCAAGCTGATCGAGATGTAAACGGGCCACTTCTTCGTCGAGGTTCTTGGGAAGCCTGTAAACACCAATCTTATAGTTGTTTTTCCAGAGGTCGATCTGTGCAAGGGTCTGATTACTGAATGAATTACTCATAACAAATGAAGGATGCCCTGTGGCACAACCCAGGTTGACCAGCCTCCCCTCGGCAAGCATGAATACTGCATGTCCGTCAGGGAAAACATACTTGTCAACCTGTGGCTTGATGTTTATTTTCCTGACATCTTTCAGTCCGTTAAGACCGTCAACCTGTATCTCGTGATCAAAATGACCTATATTACATACTATCGCCTGATCTTTCATCTTTTTCATATGGTCAACAGTGATGACGTCCTTGTTCCCTGTTGCTGTCACATATATATTACCCTCGTCGAGTGTATCATCAACCGTCTTAACCTCAAATCCTTCCATTGAGGCCTGGAGAGCGCATATCGGGTCAATTTCTGTGACAATGACTCTTGCTCCGTATGCTCTCATCGATTTCGCACATCCCTTCCCCACATCTCCGTACCCGCAAACGACGACAACCTTTCCTGCTATCATGACATCGGTGGCACGTTTTATTCCGTCGGCCAGGGACTCACGGCAGCCGTAGAGATTGTCAAATTTTGATTTGGTTACCGAATCGTTAACATTAATTGCCGGAACAAGCAATTCATTGTTCTCAAGCATCTGATAAAGACGATGAACCCCTGTGGTCGTTTCCTCGGAGATACCTTTCAGGTCTTTAACGGCATTGTGCCATTTACCAGGTTCTTCAGCCAGTATCTTCCTGAGAGTGGCAAATATTATCCCCTCTTCCCTGCTGGAAGGTTTGACATCGAGAACCGAGGGATTATTTTCCGCTTTATAACCGAGATGTACAAGCAAAGTGGCATCTCCACCGTCATCAACAATAAGGTTCGGGCCCTTCCCGCCAGGAAAGGACAGTGCTCTGGCTGTACACCACCAGTATTCTTCAAGAGTTTCGCCCTTCCAGGCAAAAACGGGGATGCCCCTTTCAGCTATCGCGGCTGCTGCATGGTCCTGTGTTGAGAAAATATTACAGCTTGCCCACCTGACATCTGCACCCAGCTCGGTAAGTGTTTCGATAAGTACCGCAGTCTGAATTGTCATATGAAGCGAACCTGTGATCCGCGCACCTTTAAGAGGCTTCTCCTTTGAATATTTCTTCCTGATGGCAAGCAGACCGGGCATCTCCTTCTCCGCAATCTCAATCTCTTTCCGCCCAAAATCCGCCAGGGATAAATCTTTTACTTTATAATCGGTTTTTTCAGTTAGTACTGTCATGTTTAAAAATTTAGAAGTGCAAATTTAACAAATTATAAGCAGTTTATGTTCACTCAAGTAATTTCAGAGCATTGTCTCTGTCAATCATCATCTGACGGGCAAGCTGTTCTGTATTTTCAAATTTAATCTCATCGCGCAGCCGGTGCCTGAATAAAATTTCAAGTCCGGTACCATAAATATCTCCTTCAAAGTTTATTATGTGGACTTCTATCGATCTCAGCTCCGGATCTTTATTAACCGTGGGATTTGTTCCTATACTTAACATCCCATGCCACTGTGAATCGTTTATCCGGACATCAACGGCATAAACCCCGTCAACCGGCACCAGTTTGTTTTTATCAGAAGGATTGATGTTTGCCGTGCGGAAACCTATTTCCCTGCCCAGCTTTTTACCTTCCACAACGGTTCCCCTGAGTGAATAGCTGTATCCAAGCCATCTGTTAGCCTCATCCAGCTTCCCCTTCAGAAGTGCTTCACGGATCCTCGAAGAACTGATGACAGCTCCCTCAGCCTCCAGTCCTTCAAGCTGTTCAACTATCAGTCCGGATATTCCTGCAGATAACTTCAAATTACTGAAATTACCTTCTCCCTTATATCCGAAATGATGATCATGGCCAACTATAAGATGTTTCGTCCCGATTTTTCCGACCAGCACATTCTGAATAAAATCAGATGCTGTCATCCTGCTGAACCGGGAAGTAAATTCGGAGATTATAAGATGGTCAATCCCTGTTTCTGCAAGCAGTTTAACCTTTTCATCGATGGTTGTAAGTATCCCCGGGATTCCGGATCTGCTTTCAAGTACAAGCCTGGGATGAGGATTGAAAGTCATAACAACGGATTCCCCTTTACACTCCCCTGCTGCGGATATAAGCTTCCTGATAAGAGCAATGTGCCCACGGTGTACTCCGTCAAAGATCCCGATAGTGACAACCGGTCTGACAAAACTCAATGAATTATATCCGTTATGAATTTCCATCACATAATCTCGTTCCTGCAAAAATAAGAAAGAGCTTCAATAAGAAAGGATTTTATGATTTAGATTTCGTACTTTTATCTGAAGATACTTAATTACAGATATTGTATGAGCATCAGGAAGTTCTATTTATCCGATCCATGGCTGAAGCCATTCACGGATGCCATTGACGGCCGCTATAACAGCTGCCATCAGAAGGAAAGGAGTCTGGCGGTGAACGGATCGCTTGTTGATTTTGCGATGGGACACTTCTTTTATGGTCTTCACCGTGACAATGAAAAGTGGATCTTCAGGGAATGGGCACCCAACGCTACAAAAATTTACCTCATCGGTACCTTCAACAAATGGAAGGAAAGTCCGGGCTATGAAATGCACAGGATCAACAGGCAGGGCGACTGGGAAATTACATTGCCACTTTCTTCGGTAAGTCATGGTGATCTCTATAAATTGTCAGTTCACTGGCATGGGGGAAAAGGAGAGCGGATCCCGTCTTATGCGACAAGGCTCGAACAGGATGAAGTGACAAAGATCTTTTCAGCCCAGGTATGGTCGCCGGAAGAACCCTATAAATGGAAGACTCAGGATTTCAGTCCGGCGCAAAATGCTCCGGTGATCTATGAAGCTCATATCGGAATGGCTACTGAAGAATACAGGACGGGAACCTACCATGAATTTACACGTGACGTTCTTCCATATATTGCCGAAGCCGGTTATAATACTATCCAGCTGATGGCCATCCAGGAACACCCCTTTTACGGGTCGTTCGGATACCATGTCGCGAACTTTTTCGCCGCATCTTCCAGGTTCGGTTATCCTGAAGATCTGAAGGAGCTTATTGATACTGCCCATTCTTTGGGGCTAAGGGTTATAATGGACCTTGTCCATTCCCATTCTGTAAAAAATGTAAATGAAGGGCTGGGGCTTTTTGACGGGTCACCCGGGCAGTACTTTCATGCAAATGAGAGGCGGAACCATGTTGCCTGGGATTCTTTATGCTTTGACTACGGGAAGGACAAAGTCATTCACTTTCTTTTATCCAACTGCAGGTACTGGCTTGAAGAGTATAAGTTTGACGGCTTCCGTTTCGACGGAATAACAAGTATGATCTACTATGATCACGGGCTGGGAAAGAACTTCACGAAATACGAAGACTACTTTGACGGGGGACAGGATGTTGATGCGCTTGTTTATCTGTACCTTGCAAATAAGATGATCCATGAATTCAGGCCCCATGCAATTACAATCGCCGAGGAAATGAGCGGGATGCCCGGGCTTGCTGCCGACACGGCTTCAAGAGGCTACGGCTTTGACTACAGATTGTCAATGGGAGTCCCCGATTTCTGGATAAAGCTTGTCAAGGAGATTGTCGACGAAAACTGGGATATGGGCCATATTATGCATGAGCTGTCTCAGCACCGTCCGGAAGAAAAGGTAGTCTCATACTGTGAATCGCACGACCAGGCACTTGTTGGAGATAAGACTCTTGTATTCAGAATGATAGATGCCGAGATGTATACAGGCATGAATAAATCATACCACAGTCTGGTGCTTGACAGGGGTATGGCATTGCATAAGATGATCCGACTCATAACATTCAGCACTGCCGGAGGCGGATATCTGAATTTCATGGGAAATGAGTTCGGGCATCCCGAATGGATAGATTTTCCAAGGGAAGGGAATAACTGGAGCTATCAGTATGCAAGGCGACAATGGCATCTTGTAAAGGATCAGGACCTGAAATACCAGTATCTTGCTGCTTTCGACAAGGAAATGGTCAAACTTCACAAAGAATACAAAATACTTGACGAACCATTTATCGGAAGGATTTATGAGAACAGCAACGACAAGGTGGTTGCCTACACCAGAGGAGAACTGCTGTTCGTATTCAACTTTCACCCGTCCATATCATTCACCGATTACGGAATACCTATAAAAGGTAAGTTCAGGGTATTGATTGATTCGGACGATCCGGCATTCGGAGGATTTGACCGGATAGACAGGAAAGCCCTCTATTTATCAATGAGAAAAGCATCAAGGCAGACGATAAACATGCCGTTCTATCTGTATCTGTATCTTCCATCCCGGACAGCTCTAGTGTTCAGGATGGAACCAGTGAAAAAAGTGACCGATCTTTAATCGATCCACCTCAGCAGGTAGAAATCCTGTTTATGAGGCAGATCTTTATGTTTCGGATAAATTCTTATCCCATAGAAGAATGCACCGGCTTTTTCGGGAATGAGCTTAGCCCTGTAAAGACATTTGCCATTCTTGCTGCTGACAAGCGTGAATTCCTTACTGTCGACAAATTCATGCCCGCCATCCTTGCTCATACGGGTAATAATAAATTCAACACCTACATTTTCCTTCGGTATCTTCTTTATATTCAGTGCTATTTCTGCTTTATAATCATGGCCTGAATGGTAAATATTCTCATCGGGCTTTTCAAAACTGTAGTTCATTACTTCAATATTATCCCATTCCTCAAGCATTGTCTTTTTCCAGGCAGCAATATCTTTAGCCTTTTCAAAATTGTCTGCAGTTAAATATTTACTCCGCTTAAAGAGTTTGCAATAATATTTTTCATAATAATCATCAAGCTGTCTTTTCATTGTAAACTCCGGAGCCACTTTCACTATTGTATTTTTGATATGGCTTATCCACTCCACCGGGATCCCGTTATCGTTGTATGAATAATATGCAGGGACTATTTCATATTCAAGCATATTATATATTGTCTCCGCATCAACATCATCCTGAAGATCCTGGTTTGCGAAAGTTCTTTTCTTGGGTAATGCCCAGCCGGCGTATGCTCTGTAACCTTCAACCCACCAGCCGTCGAGTACGCTGAAATGAATTGTTCCGTTCATTACCGCTTTCTCTCCGCTGGTACCTGATGCTTCCATCGGCCTTGTAGGTGTATTCAGCCAGATATCCACTCCCTGAACCATATATTTCGCAAGTTCGATATCATAATTCTCAATGAAGATAACTTTCCCTGCAAACTGAGGCATCTGGGATACTTCGTAAACCCTTCTTATAAGATCCTGACCGCCACCGTCATGCGGATGAGCTTTTCCTGCATAGATAAACTGGACAGGCTTATCCGGATTATTTACGATTTTTGCCAGACGATCGAGGTCCCTGAACAGCAGTGATGCTCTCTTATATGTTGCAAAACGGCGTGCAAAGCCTATTGTAAGAGCTTTTTCATCGAGGTGTGTACTTATATTAAGAAGGGATCGGGGACTGACATGCTTATCGATCATATCCGTCTGAAGCCGTTTCCTGATATTGGTGAAGAGTGTCTTCTTTAACTGTTTCTTTATATCATAGATGCGTTTATCGTCAACTTTATAGATCTTTTCCCATATTGATCTGTCTGTCTGGTCGAGATTTTCAGATCCGGTGATCTCTGCCCACAGTTCTTTCCAGGGATTGGCTGTCCAGGTCGGCTGGTGTACTCCGTTTGTCACATAGCCGATAAATAGCTCTTCCTTCAGGTAGCCGGGCCACAGCTTATTGAACATGCCCTGGCTTACTTCACCATGAAGCTTGCTTACACCGTTCACCTCCTGGGACATTCTGGTGGCAAGATAGCTCATATTGAATTTCCTGTCGGGATCGCCTTCACATCTTCCAAGTGATATAAGCTCCTCCCATGTTATATTCAGACGGCTGTGGTAATGTGAAGTATATTTTCTTAGCATATCCTCATCGAAAGCATCATGACCGGCCGGCACAGGAGTATGTGTTGTAAAGAGAGTTGATGACCTTACAGCTTCGAGAGCCTGGTTGAATGTAAGATGATGTGTTTCGATCATCGTTCTGAGTCTTTCAAGGCTGATAAAAGCTGAATGGCCTTCATTACTGTGGTAGAGATCCGGTTTGATCCCCATTGCGTCGAGGGCTCTGATCCCGCCGATACCAAGTATCAGTTCCTGTCTGAGTCTGTTCTCGTGATCGCCCCCGTAAAGGTAATGTGTTACTGACCTGTCAGAACATGAATTATCGTCAAAATCAGTATCAAGGAGGATCAGACTCACCTTACCTATTTTTGCCTCCCAAACGCGGATCTTAACGGTCCGCCCCGGCCATACAACGCCGACAGTAAGGTGATTGCCATCAGCGTCTTTCACCGGGCTCAGTGGCAGCCTTGAAAAATCCTCAGCCTCATAAATTGTCAGCTGTTCGCCTTTCGGTCCCAGCTTCTGTCTGAAATAACCATAACGATAAAGAAAGCCCACCCCGATGATCTTTAGATTTGAGTCGCTGGCTTCTTTCAGATAATCACCAGCCAGGATCCCGAGCCCGCCGGAATATATCTTAAGGCAGGGATGAATACCAAATTCCATGCTGAAGTATGCAACAGAGGGCTTTTCGGGGTCATCGGGACGGTTCATATAATCCCTGAAGGTCTTGTCGACTTTTCTCAGATCAGTTACAAATTCATCATCATCCTCCAGTACCAGGAGCCTTTTATAATCAATCTTTTCGAGGAGTATCTTGGGATTATGCCTGACCTCTTCCCACAGGGAGGGATCCATTCTTCTGAATATCGATTCCGCTTCAGAGTTCCATGACCACCAGAGGTTATTTGCAAGATCCTTAAGTGCTCCCAGTTTTTCCGGAACGTCGCTCTGGACATAAATATCTTTCCATACCGGTACCTGGTGTGGTTTGCGGGTGATAAGACCCGGAGCCTCCACAAATCTTAAAAATTCCCTTGGTTCATCTCTCCTTTCACTGCTCTTCAGAAGGGCTTTTTCGTATGCGGTAAAGTAATATTTGACAAGGCTGTCCCACATGGCTATCCTCGAAATATCGTGAGCTTTAGCCCTGGCTTCTGCAATCTCATTATCAGTGAGATTGTTGAACATCCACATGAACTCCCTGATGTCATTTACGACTTTGCTCTCGTTGTCATCAGTCCTTTCAACTATTGCAATACCGTTGCCCGGGTTCTGGAAATACTCCTTCACCCACAGGCCAAATCCTGAAAGGGAGGTTGTGACTGTGGGTATTGAGAACATAAGGCTTTCGAGAGGAGTATATCCCCAGGGTTCATAATAAGACGGAAATACAGAAAGATCAAATCCTATTAGCAGATCATAATAACCCATATTGAAGATTCCGTCATTGCCATTCAGGTATGAGGGTGCAAAGATTATTTTGACCTGTGATTTCTGATCATTCAGAAGATGGTTGGAACCAATCCTCTGAAGAACAGGATCGGATCCCGGATAATGAAGACTGTGAGTAAGATACTTGTCTCCCCCGTTCTGTGAAGCATTATTATTGAGTATATCTATTATATCCTGGCGGGGACCTTTGTGATATGCAGGCATCATGATAAAAGCAACATATACTTTTTTCAGGTTGTCTTTTTTGTTAAGGCTCCCAAGGGAATCAATAAAAATATCAACGCCTTTATTCCGGAATTCATAGCGGCCGCTGTTTGCTATGAACATACAGTCATCCGGAAGTGTATACCCGAGCACTGCTTCAGCAACATTTTTAAGTTTCAGCCTGGCTGCTTTACGTTTTTCATCAAAGAGATCCGGCCCCGGCACAAACGAGTCCTCAAATCCGTTGGGAGTAACAATATCCACCTCTTTACCGAGGAAATGGCTGCATTCCCGGGAAGTTATATCACTTACAGTCGTAAAAACATCGGCTTCAATTGCAGATAATTTCTCAAGAGATTGTTTTGCAATCACATTGAATTCGCGTGCAATCTGTCCGGGATTAAAATCCTTCATGTTACCGTAAAGCGGACGGTTATTACCGGCAATGCATCTGCCCAGGACAGTTGCGTGGGTAGTGAATGCCGTTGCGATCCATGGCGCTTTATGTTCGAGGTAAAGAATACCCGTTCCGGTCATCCATTCATGGAACTGGGCAATTATATTATGATGTTCGTGATAAAAGGTCGTAAAGCTTTCTATTATTTTCCCTGATGCAAATCCGAAAAGAGCCGGCTCGATATAATCCCACTGACCTGAAATGCTGTCGAGCTTATATGTTTCCCAGAACTTTGCAAATATCTCATTCTGCTGTCCGAAATATGGCGTGAAGTCTATCAGGAATACAACCGGTTTGCCGGCTATATTCCATCTGCCGGCCTTGATCTTCAGTCCTTCCGATTCGGCAATTCCCCTC
>JAKQPD010000122.1 GCA_029564935.1 Bacteroidota bacterium | reverse complement strand
CGGCAGGTCATCAAATCTGTAAGATGTCTTTAATCCGAACCCGTTAGCTTTGATCTGATTTCCTTCTTCACTGCCGAATTCATTAACATAAAGAAGATCATAGGACAGTCTTTGATTTTCAGGACTTAAAAGCTTTAATCCTATCCAGTTCCTGTTTATTGACAAAGTCTTGATATATTCGGCAGTACCCTGGGTTTTCAGGGCATAAAAAGGTTCTGCATCCAGCCACGGGGTGAGGTTTTTATGTGCATACAGGCCACCTCCGAGGTATTCAAGGTGTGTGAACGGAATATAAGTTTTTTCCGGATCATGAGTTTTTGTTCCCCCCCCGAAAATATCAATATATTCATCATTCTTTCTGTAAGAAACTTTTATTGCATCCCAGGTATATCTTCCGGTGTTTCCCCACTGAGACATTTCAAAGATTCTCCAGTCGCCGTAAAAGATCTTCTGGCGGCCTATCTTTACAGAAAGGTTCTTCAGTAATTCCCTGTACTCAAAATAAAGATCATAGATTTCGAAATATTCTTCCTGGGGATTCATCACATAGAATGAATTTTCAGACCAGGGATCGCAGGTTCTATAAAGTTCAGGGTAATTTTTACGGTTCAGCGACCATCCGAAGGCTCTGGAATCCTGCATATGAAATGCTGCATTTATTTTCCCTCTGCTGTATGTAACTCCGGGGATGATCCTCTGAAGAAGCAATTTATCATTCAGTTTACCGATTGCATCAGGACTGTCATCTCCATAGTTCTTTGCATTGTATCCGTCCCAAAGTTCAAACCGGTATCGTACTGTAAGGTCAAATACGAATCCCGAGTCAGTATCTTGTGATACAGCATATTGACAGATCAAGGACAGGAATGATAATAATGCAATGAATTTCTTCATCAGCTTTTTGACGGAACAAACGGCTAAAATAGTATATATGTCGGAAATCAGCCTTATCTCTGAATAGGAGAAAGGTTCAATATATGTTAAAAATAATTAATGAGGGTAGTATAAAGTTCAGTTTTTTACCTGACCCTAAAGAGACTGTGTGAAAATCCTCCTGGTGCCGTTTTACCCCTAAATCCCCCAGGGGGGACTTATTGAATTACTGATGCTTACGAAGCCCCCCTTGGGGGCATAGCTGTCAACCTAAGAAATGTTTAAATGACTAAAACTAATGTAATTATCTGAAATATAGGTAAGTAGGTTTCCCCTCCTTTCAAAGGAGGGGTGGCCGGGATTGCTAATTTTGAAGTGTTTACAATTATCCTTTTCCCGGCCGGGGTGGTTAAAAAGGAATTAGCAAACAGGAATTTATGTCTCTGAATAAAATAAACCACCCCGGCCAGAACATCTATATTTCTGCCTATTGGATGATCTTGTGGTCTGGCCACCCCTCCTTGAAAAAAAGGAGGGGAAACTTTTG
>JAKQPD010000076.1 GCA_029564935.1 Bacteroidota bacterium | reverse complement strand
GACCTTTTCTGGGCACTCTGGACGGAACATGGAGGCAAACCCGGAGGTATAACTCCCCGTGATGCAATTTACCTGTTCGGATGGGCTTCAAAACTGAGTATATTCGATAAAACAGGTGGCACCGGCAGTCTGCTGGAATCCAGCCAGGATAAGCCTTTCGATATCGACCTGCACAACTTTTATACCGGTATTAAGCCTGAACATCTGAAAATGGCATTCAGAATAATGTTTTCTGACAGCTTCCTGATAAAAAATTAGCCATGTATCCGATAATAAAGATCAACCGAAGCGAAATAATTGGGGTACCCGCAATTCACAACCGTGCAGTTTTTGCCAGAGAGGTGAATTATCTGTGCTCAGCCAGGGAAACGAGACCAGAAGCAATTGCTGTCGAGCTTGGTCCGCATATAGTCGCCGAACTGGTAGCCTGGATGAAAGAACTCGGAATATGCAGAAGAACGGGAACCTGGCTGCCCTGTATGCTTGGATTATTGATTGAAAACAGATTTATTCACCCCGACCTTGCAAAAAATGCTATGAATCTCCAGGAAAACCTTTACAAACCATTGTCGGATATTTCTGCTGATCTCCTGAAAAAGCTGCTTTATTTTTCCGGTAAATACCTGGTAGCACTCTCTGCAACAGACTCGATAATTGAAGCCATACGTTGTTCTGTCGAACTTGACATCCCTGTTATTGGAATAGATATGGATGAGATGTCGGCCAAACCTGATAAAATCCTGCTTGTTGAAGAACCCGTACATTCATCATTCAATCTTCAGAATTATGTGTCGGGAAATGAAAACCATGCTGCAGAAACAAGAGATCCTTATGTAGACAGCCGAAGGGAATTCGTGATGGCGGCACGCCTTAAAAGAATTGCAGAGATTTATAAAAAAATCCTTGTTACGGGTGGAATAGCACACTGGGTAAAAATCAAAGAACTCCTTTCCGATCCTGCAGTCAGACCGGCCGAAATTCTTTTCCCGACTTTACCTCTGAAATTAAAAAGGAGCGTCATACATCCTTTAATGGCTCTGGCTTTTATGGATGTTTACCCTGTAATGACCACCTTGTATGAAAAATCCCGTCATTTCCCATGGAGAAATTTTAAATTCAGATTTGATTTACCTGATACAAACAAATTATTCCGCGGAATTCTTGACATGACTTATGAGGAATACTACCGGGAATATGGCAATTCAGGCATTACAGGAAGTGGTAAGAATTGCATGGAAAAGATACCTGATTTTGAACGTTTGCTTGCAAATATGAGTATCATCCGCCAGCACCACTCTCCAACAATGGCTGATATCCTGGAATGTAGTGAAAACATGATGCCGGATAGTTTTAACGGTTTGCTTATGTCCCGGCTGATGAATATCGACAGGCCGTGGGCTTCCCTGAAACAGTTCCCTGATCTGCCGTTCCTTTCGGGTATGCCCCGGGATGACGAGGATACGGAAAGGAAAACCGGGACTGATCATTTCCTTCTGACTGATTCGGCGAAAGACAATTATGGATCATACACAATTCCGGGCTATCAGGAAGAATCATTTACACTGCGTTATCACAATTCAAATTCTATATCAGCTGTTCCTCCCGGTGCCTGGAGCTGGGCTGATGATCCAAACAGAAAGAACCATAAAAGCAACTTTTATGTCTGGGTATGGCCACCCTGCGAAGCTCTGATCTTCGGCCTGGCCTATGAAGCATCCAGGATAGCCCGGACCCGTTCTGATGAACCTTCTCCGGCTGCCTTCGAAGGATCATTATATAACGGCTTAGATATTAAGGCAACAATGAGGTCGGTCATAAGCGGGGAGAAAAAGATCATGATAAAAAAGCCATCTGCCGAAAAGAAAGTATTTACCCCTGACGGAAAGCATCCTGAACCAACAGTTTTCATTTTTGATGAAGATAAAACTGATCCGGCATCGGTATGGTCCTTGCTTATAGCCGGAACCAACCTTGCCGGAAATGTTAAAAACAGATCCGGGTTCGAAAATTTAACAAATGCAAAAGGGAGATGCTTTATCTCAAGTATAAGCAGAGTAAAGAAATATGCAATCCCTCCGTCGATGCGCGGTCATATCGATTCCTTTGATCTTCTTGATGGCTACACGGTACTGGGAAATCCATGTATTAACGCCAGACAGGCCGCACAATGGCTTGAGGACAATGATTATAACTGTTGCCCCCTGATGACCGATACTTCGATTTCCTCACTCATCAGCTATTACAAAAGACATTTCAACCTGGAACTTTCGGATAAAGACTGGATTACAACTCTGATCCAGATTGCCATCCCCTACACGAAAGAACGTTTTGTTGTTATTGGGCCGAAAACCCTCAGGATACCTGAAAAACTGAACACTGAAGCGAGAAGAAGAAAAATAAGCATTGACTTTCTCCCCCTTAACTATTTCTCGGATCAGCTTGTATCGGAAATGCGAAGAAGAATAATGCTCAGAGCCTCCGATCCGGATGGTCTCACTTACACTCCTGAGGCAGAAAAAGCCATCGGACAGAAGGCTGACAAGTATTTTGAGCTCTTACCACTTTACATGCAACTTCAACTTAAAAAACAAAAAAATTACTGAATATGGACGATTTCGATCATCCGGAACCTTTTGAAGAACACCTTCACAGAAAGGAGATCTATTTTGATGATATCCCTTTAGATTCACTTCTGTACCGGGACGCGAAACGTAAGAGACCTACTCCTGCTGACATCATTCTTCTATGGAGAAAAGGATTTCACCTGGATGAAGCACAGGAAAAGATCCTTATCTCTGTTCTTGTCAATGATATTATGATTGCTTCCGAAGTAAGAATGGTTGCAGAGGCTGAATCAATCCTTACGAAAGCCCTGGCAAGAGCCGGTAATGATCAGGAAGCAGCCATACGGTTGCTGATTGCACTGATAAACCTTCATTACAGGGGCGATGATAAAAAATCCAGGGACTACTTCATCAGAGCCCGGTTATTGAGATCAGAGTCAGATATTAAACTCGACAAAATGACTGAAAATCTATGGAAAAACATTCTGAAAAGAATGGGCAATACCTGATCTGATCAGTTTAAAAGAGACTATTTAATCCTTTTTAATATTTTTACAACACTAAACCTTTTATCCGATGGACGCAACAGAAAAATTAAGAAACCTTGTACTGGCTCCTTACATAATTAAAGCAACAGCGCTGATAGGTAAGCGCAGGGTGACCGGGGGTAATATGTTCAGACATCAAATAGCTACAATGGGAATAATCTTTGACTATAAACTATTTGATAACTACGTACTTCTGAAAGCTTCCGTGATCCATGACCTGTTCGAGGACATACCGGAAACCAATGAAAATGAAATCCGGTCTATTGATAATCAGGCAAATCAGGTTGTTGATCTGGTTCTCGAGGTTACCAGACCGAAGGGGATGGCGAAGACAACCTACCTGAAGAGAATACTTGAAACCGGATCCAAAAACGCTAAATTACTTAAGGTCGCAGACAGGATCAGTAACCTTACTGACCTTCACCGCGACCTTTACTCCCGAAAGAAAATGTGTGAATACCTGGATCAGACTGAGAAATATGTTCTCCCGATGGCTGAAGAGGTCAATGAAAATATGGCTATTGAATTAAAGGATCTTATCAGCCTGAGAAGAAAACAGATGAGGATCCTGAATTCGCCGGGATTGCTGCAGTTGTAAAACAAGAATTAATACCTTTGCTGAAAATACCCGTTATCATGAAAAAATTGTCATCAGCCATACTTCTGTTCATTTTTCTGCTGTTAACTTTTGTCAGATGCGAGAAGGATGAATCAGAACTGCTCCATGGCAAATGGGAAGGAATTACAGAGAGAACCGTCGATTATAAGGACAATCAGCTGGTTCATGATTCAACCTATACTTATAAATCAGAAGAATTCGTTATGGAAATTCTTGATGGCGGAACCTGTAAAACTTATAAATACAGCAAGCTTGACAAAACCTGGGGCTGGAAGGTTGAAGATGACGTTTTCTCACTGATCGAAGGTAATAACTCAAGGGGAGCAAAGTTCGTAGTCAGTGAAAATTCGCTGACGATGGATTTTACAAGTGAATGGCAGGATCAGGGGAGCGCCTACAAGAGGATATTCTACTATGTCTTTAAACGGGTTTCTCCGTAGGAAGGCTTACCACCCTATCTAAATATCTGAATATCTTTGTGATCCCGGAGAGACTCGAACTCTCAACCAACAGAACCGGAATCTGTCATTCTATCCATTGAACTACGGGACCGGATTATTCTGCAAAAATATAACCAAAAGCCGGGTTTTGCAACTTATTGTATAACGCATTCACAAAGATTTCATATTTTCGCACTCCGGGAAAAAAGACCGAAGACCGAAGACCGAAGACCGAAGTCGGAAGACCGAAGTCGGAAGATGGAAGCATAAATAGTAAGAAATATGAAATTTAAATTTGAGAATTTGATAATCTGGCAGAAAGCCATGGATTATGGTGAAAATATTTTCGAATTATCAAATCATTTTCCTAAAGATGAAACTTACAATCTTACTTCGCAGATTCGAAGAGCAGGGGATTCAATTGCACTAAATATATCTGAAGGATCAATCGGACAATCAAATCCTGAATTCAAAAGATTTATGGGGATGGCAATTCGTTCACTCGCGGAGGTAGTTACTTGCTTACATAAAGCCCGCAGACGTAATTATTTATCCGTGAATGAATTTGAAGAGCATTATGATTTTGCCTATAACCTAATGAATATGATGGTCTCTTTTAAAAGTAAAATAAAGTGACAACTTTTTCTCACATTCGCCTTCAATCTTCGGACTTCGGACTTCCGTCTTCCGACTAATTAAAACCAACTAATTAACCGCACAATGGAATACAATTTCCGTGATATCGAAAAAAAGTGGCAACAGTACTGGGAGGAGAATAAAACATTCAGGACTCCGGATGATTTAACCAATCCAAAGAAATGCTATATACTTGACATGTTCCCCTACCCTTCGGGTGCAGGATTACATGTTGGCCATCCTGAAGGTTATACAGCCACCGATATCATCAGCAGGTACAAAAGAATGAAAGGATTCAATGTCCTTCATCCAATGGGCTGGGATGCTTTCGGTCTGCCTGCAGAACAATACGCAATACAAACGGGAACCCATCCATCTGTCACCACAAAAAGGAACTGTGATACATTCAGACGACAGATCAAAGAACTGGGACTAAGCTATGACTGGGAAAGAGAAATAAATACAACAGATCCAAAATATTTCAAGTGGACACAATGGATCTTTATTCAGCTTTATAATACATGGTTTGATGAAAAACTTCAGAAAGGCCGTCCGGTTTCAGAATTACCGGTCCCCGAAGAAATTAAAAGAGCCGGAAGGATAGAGTTAAACAGGTATATCGATTCAAAGAGGCTTGCCTATTATGACAATGCGATGGTTTGGTGGTGCCCCGACTGCAGGATTGTATGTGCAAACGAAGAGGTGCTGTATGACGGAACGCATGAGAAGTGCGGGAACAGGGTTGAAAAGAAAAATCTGAAGCAGTGGATGCTCCGGATACCTCTTTATGCTGAAAGGCTGCTTAAAGGTATTGATGATCTGGAGTGGCCGGAAGGGATAAAGGAAATGCAGAGAAACTGGATAGGCCG
>JAKQPD010000067.1 GCA_029564935.1 Bacteroidota bacterium | reverse complement strand
GTGGTACCCAAGCTGAACAGTTACTTTATGGCCACTGCCATTTCCGGAATGGAAAAGACAACCAACCGTTACGGTTATGGTCTTATTATAAGCCAGTCGCAGGAATCAGGCAAACAGGAGAGATCTTGTGTATCGACCCTTTTTAACAGCAGGGTTGACGGACTTCTTATTTCCCTTGCATATGATTCCGATAATCTTGAACATTTCAATATACTATTTAACAAAGGCCTTCCTGTGGTATTTTTTGACAGGGTCGTGGAATGTAATGATTGCATGAGTGTTGTGATCGATAATTTCAAAGCCGGATACGAGATAACCCGTCACCTTATTGAGCAGGGCTGCCACCGGATAATGCATCTGGGCGGAAATCTTCTCAGGAATGTATATTCAGAAAGACTGAGAGGATACAGGCAGGCTCTTGAAGAAGGAGGACTCAGATTTGACGATGAGCTTATCGTGATAAGTGAGCTGAACAATGAAGCCGGAACAAATGCAGCCAGGACGATCATTAAGATGACGAATCCTCCTGACGGTATTTTTGCAGCGAATGATACATCGGCTGTCGCTGCGATATGTGAACTTCAGAAAGCAGGAATTAAGGTTCCTGATGATATAGCTGTTGCCGGATTCAATAATGAGCCGGTGAGCCTGGTCATAAAACCCAATCTTACAACAATCGATTATCCGGCGGCAGAGATTGGAGAAATAGCAGCCACATCCCTTATAAACAAGCTGAAAAACAGGGAAACCGCCGGTTTAAGTACTATAGTCCTGAAGCATAAGCTGATCATACGCGAATCAACAGTCAGGGTGAGGGAAGTGCGCTAAAGTGCCTAGAGTGCCTAAAGTGCGCTAAAGTGCCTATAATGCTCTAAAGTTTGGAGTGACTAAAGTCTGTAGTGATTAAAATTGTTTCCGAATAAAATTATAACTTTAGGCACTCTAGCGCACTTTAGGCACTATAGGCACTTCTTTAACTCAAATACTAAAGACTATGTTATTACTAGGATTGGATCTCGGTAGTTCTTCGGTCAAGGCTTCGGTGATTGACGGCGAATCGGGCAATTGTCTGGCTTCGGCTTTTTATCCGAAAGATGAGATGAAGATCATTGCTGACAGACCCGGCTGGGCTGAGCAGGATCCTGAAATATGGTGGAAGAATATTAAAGCTTCAATTGCAGACTGCAACAGCCAGCTTGGTGCAGAGAAGAAGGAAATAGGGGCAATAGGTATTTCTTACCAGATGCACGGGCTTGTTATAGTTGATAAAAGCTTTAATGTTCTGCGCCCCTCCATTATCTGGTGCGACTCCAGGGCAGTCGGATATGGAGAATCAGCCTTCAGCAATCTTGGCAGGGATTTTTGCCTCGGACATATGCTTAATTCACCGGGGAATTTCACCGCATCCAAGCTTGCATGGGTAAAGGAGAATGAGCCTGAAACATACGGGAAAATTCATAAAATAATGCTTCCGGGAGATTATATTGCACTGAGGATGACCGGAGATGCCGTAACCACTTATTCCGGATTGTCTGAAGGTATCTTCTGGGACTTTTCTGAAAACAGGATATCTGATGAATTGCTTGATTTTTATGGTTTCAGCAGGGATTTAATACCTGAAGTGCTTCCTTCTTTTTCGTTACAGGGAAAAGTAAGTGCTGCTGCGGCAAAAGAACTGGATATTCCTGAAGGAACTGAGGTTTCTTACCGTGCGGGAGATCAGCCTAACAATGCATTGTCCCTTAATGTTTTCAATCCAGGTGAGGTTGCTGCCACAGCCGGAACATCCGGGGTCATTTACGGGGTGACCGATCAGAAGAAATTTGATCCGGCATCGCGTGTAAATACTTTCCTCCATGTGAATCATACACAGACTGATCCGCGTCTCGGCGTTCTGCTCTGCATAAACGGTACAGGCATTCTTAATTCCTGGCTGAGACGCAATGCAGGGAACAATGTTTCTTATGTGGTAATGAATGATATGGCTTCGAAGACAGAAATAGGATCTGAAGGACTTTCGGTACTGCCTTTCGGCAACGGATCCGAGAGAATGCTCGGAAACAAGAATATCGGAGCACGCATTCTCGGACTTAATTTCAATATTCATAGTACATCCCACCTGTTCAGGGCTGCCCAGGAAGGAATAGTATTCTCGATCAGGTTCGGATTTGATATTATGAAGGAAACGGGCATAACGCCCAAGGTGATCAGGGCAGGCGCTGCAAATATGTTCAGGAGCAATGTTTTCAGGGAAGCTCTGTCGTGTATTACAGGAACTGAAATTCATTTGTATAATACCGATGGCTCTGTCGGAGCAGCAAGGGGAGCAGGGATAGGATGCGGATATTATAAATCTGTAAGTGAGGCATTCACCGGTCTGAAGGCTGTAGGAATAACAACACCCGAAAAAGAAAAGACCGCTGCCTATGAAGCAGCCTACTCAACCTGGCTTAGTTATCTGAAAGAAGTATAGTTTGAGGATTATCACCCCCTTTCTGTTTCCCCTTCGCTTTCGCGTAGCTTCAGAGAAGCAAAGCCGGGGGGGAAAGGCTAAGACCATCTTCCGAAGATTATGAAAAAATATCCTGAAAATAAACATTAAACTGAAAAATATGGCTAAAAAACTTGAAAAAGAATATTTTCCCGGGATAGGGAAGATAAAATTCGAAGGAAATAAATCAAAGAATCCCCTTGCATTCAAATGGTATGACCCCGATCAGGTTGTATCGGGCAAAAAGATGAAGGATCATCTCCGTTTCGCCATTGCTTACTGGCACTCTTTCTGTGGTGACGGAAGGGATCAGTTTGGCGATCCGACGCATGTATTTGAATGGGACAGAGCAGAAAATAATGATGATAAGACAAGGATGAAGCTTGATGCGGCTTTTGAGTTCTTTACCAAGATAGGGACAGGTTTCTACTGCTTTCATGATGTTGATGTAGTAGGGAATGGCTCTGTTCTTGAGATAGAGAAACGTCTCGAAAAAATATTACCCGAGATGAAGAAGATGCAGAAGCAGACTGGTGTGAAGCTGTTATGGGGAACGGCAAACCTGTTCTCTCATCCGCGTTACATGAACGGGGCAGCCACAAATCCCGATTTTGCCGTTTTACCTCATGTCGCCACCCAGATGAGGAATGCTATCCAGGCAACCATAGAGCTGGGAGGTGAGAATTATGTGTTCTGGGGCGGAAGGGAAGGATATCTCAGCCTTCATAATACTGATATGAAAAGAGAGCTCGATCATATGGCCATGATGCTTTCACTTGCAAGGGATTACGGAAGGAAGAACGGATTCAGGGGGACCTTCCTGATTGAACCAAAGCCAATGGAGCCGACAAAGCACCAGTATGACTATGATTCAGGAACCGTCATAGGGTTTTTACGTAAATACGGGCTTGACAAAGACTTCAAACTGAATATCGAAGCTAATCATGCAACACTTGCAGGGCACTCATTTGTACACGATCTACAGGTTGCATCTGATGCAGGCATGCTCGGGAGCATTGATGCCAACAAGGGAGATCCACAGAACGGATGGGATACAGACGAGTTCCCGACAAATGTTTATGAGATCACGGAAGCAGTTATGGTTGTTCTGCAGGCAGGCGGATTCAAAACCGGCGGAATAAATTTCGATGCCCATATCAGGAGAAATTCCACCGATCAGGAAGATCTGTTTATTGCCCATATAAGCGGTATGGATACATTTGCCAGGTCACTGCTGATAGCTGATAAAATACTTAAAGAGAGTGATTACCTTGAAATGAGAAAGAAAAGATATGCTTCCTTTGACAAAGGTGTCGGAAAAGATTATGAGAAAGGAAAGCTCACCCTTGAGCAGCTGAGGGAACTGGCAGTTAAGAACGGCGAGCCGAAAGTGATAAGCGGTAAACAGGAACTGTACGAACAGCTGATCAATATGTACCTGATATAAGCTGACCTGACACTGATCAAGGTCATCAAAAGCAAAAAGGACCGGAAGATCATTCCGGTCTTTTGTTTCCCGGGAATTTTATATGGAAATTCTTCAGGACTGAGAAGAGACGATCTCAAATTTAGGCGGATTGGCGATACTTTTCTTCACCTTGCAGAGTTCTGCGACATGAACAAGTGAAGCCTTGTATTTTTCAGGGAATCCCTGAGGGAGTTTAATGTCAAGCTTTATTGCAGTTGGCAAACCGGTTTCCTTGTCCCATTCATGGGACTGGATAATCTTTATGCCTTCGGCAGGTATATTCCTGTTATCGCAGAATGATTTTACATAAATACCTGCACAGGTTCCTATCGATGCCAGGAAGAGGTCAAACGGGGCCGGGGCGGTATCACTGCCTCCATTATCAACAGGCTGATCGGTTTTGATCGAATGTCCGTGTGTATGTGCGGTAATTATTTTACCTCCATCGAATGTAATTTCCATATATACAAGGTTTTGTTTATTTCTTCAGTATTGTCCCAAGAACTTTTTCCTTGTCAAGTTTTTTGGTACAGAAGAACCAGTCGTAGCATTTCATATCTTCCTTACCTTCCATACGGGATTTTGCAACACCGCATGAGCCTGCAGTCGGGACGATCACGTCGTCACCGGGTCTCCAGTCAGCCGGAAGTGCAACACCAAAAGCATCTGCTGTCTGCAGACCGATAAGCACCCTGTATAATTCGTCAAAGTTACGGCCAAGGCTGAGCGGATAATAAATAATAGTGCGGATAATTCCTTTAGGATCAATGAAGAATACTGCTCTTACAGCTTTTGTGGAGCTTTCACCGGGCTGAAGCATTCCGTATGTCTTCGCTACTTCCATTGTAATATCCTCAATAAGAGGGAATGTAACCTCAACATTTTTCATACCCTTATATTCAATCTTTTCCTTTATTGTCCTGAGCCATGCAATATGGCTGTAGAGTCCGTCAACTGAAAGCCCGACAAGCTTGCAGTTAGCTTCATTGAATTTCTTTTCCATGCTGGCAAATGTCATGAACTCTGAAGTACAGACCGGAGTAAAATCGGCAGGATGGCTGAACAATATCACCCAGCTTCCCTTGTAATCTCCCGGGAAATTAATGTCACCCTGTGTTGTTACAGCTTTGAATTCCGGAGCTTTATCTCCGATACGCGGCATTGCATAAGTTTTTTCTTCCATAGTTTTGTTTTTAATTGTTTATTAATTGATTTTATAAAAATTTGTCATTCTGCTAATTACGTAACGTCAAATAGTCAACAAGTTATATAAGGAATTACTTCCTTCTCATGAGCATCAGTTCGAGATCCTCCTTCAGAGC
>JAKQPD010000058.1 GCA_029564935.1 Bacteroidota bacterium | reverse complement strand
AAACTCCTGCTAATTACACCATCTTTAAATTACACAATATTTGATACTTACAATTTTGTTATGATAGCTGGTGTGCAAAAAAATTGTATTGAGACATAGGTTGACGGTTATACCCTGAAACCTTGTATCTGACTCTGTATTCCTGAACCCTGAATCCGGAATCCTGACCTTTAAACTCTGATCCGTAATTTTTTGCATGATAATCCTTACAAGGTAACCTCTTATCCTACCTAATTTACCGGGAACTACAATCCCAGACCCGGATTTTTACCCCCGGTACATAAAATTTCCCCTGAAAACTTGCCATTTTCAAAATTTTTCGTAAATTACTACTCTGATTGTAGTACCTAACTAACTCCTAATGCCTATGGAACATTCAACCTAACCTTTTTAGGGGGCTGTAACCGCTCTCTATTTTAAAAAAATCTTATAAATTATTTATTATCAATTTATTATCTTTTAACTTTCTAACCTTAGAAGTATGACAAAAAAAATCATGCGAAATGTATTGTTGCTGATTATGGTTGTGACCTTTATTCCCTTTACACTGGCTTTAACGCCGGATGACGGAAACGGCACAACAAATAATCTGCAACAAAAACAAATTTCCGGAAGGGTTGTCGATGCAAGCGGTAATCCTATTCCAGGAGTGAACATTCTGGAAAAGGGCACACTTAATGGTGCCATTTCAGATGCAAATGGCAGATATACAATGACTGTCACTTCAGCATCCTCTGTTCTTACCTTTTCTTTTATCGGGTATGTAACACAGGAGGTAACTGTGGGAGCCCAGACTGCAATAGATGTCACGCTTGCTGAAGCGGTTTCGGCACTTGATGAAATTGTGGTCGTGGGTTATTCGACACAGGCAAGAAAATCCCTGACAGGTTCCGTATCAACGGTTGATGCAGCCACACTGGCTGAGAGTGCTGCAGTTAATCCTATAACCCGTCTTCAGGGGAAAGTTGCCGGGGTTACAATTTTCAACCAGCATACACCCGGAGAAGGATCGTCCATCAGGATACGTGGTATGACTACAATCAACGACTCCAATCCCTTGTATGTCGTTGACGGTATACCCGGAGGATCTTATTCGCCCAATGATGTTGAAAGTATAACAATCCTTAAGGATGCTGCAGCTCAGTCGATCTATGGTGCAAGAGCTGCCAATGGTGTTGTACTTATCACAACAAAAAGCGGAAAGAAGAACCAGAAAGTCACAATGAATGTTAATGTAAGACAGGGTTTTACAAAGCCGGGGAAATTTTATGACATGCTGAATACACGGGAATACGGTGAAATGCTGTGGCTTGAGGCCAAGAATTTCGGATTACCAATCGGAGTCCCAACCGATCCTAAGAACTTTACACATCCGCAGTATGGCAATGGTGCTGTACCTGTTATTCCTTATTATCTTTTCCCTACAAAAGCTCCTGAAAATGATCCTCTGGCAGACCCGGCTCTGTATGACAATCTGATGTCAGTGAGGGACGGAGATGACACATACCTTATTACAAAAGCCAACCAGATAGGAACAGACTGGTGGGGTGAATCAACACGGAATGCACCCTTCAAGGAATACACACTTGATATTGCGGGAGGATCTGCAAATACAACATATGCATTCCTGCTCGGTTACACAAGCGATCAGGGTATTTTCAAATGGACCGGTTACGAGAGATACAGCTTCCGTTCAAACATCAATACGTCACCTGCAAAATGGATTGACCTTGGAAGCAGTATCGGGGTTGTTTATACAGATGATCACGGGCATCAGACAGATAATGCTGAATCCTCAATGGTATCATGGTGTTACAGGCTTCAACCTATTATTCCTGTATATGACATCAGCGGAACCACCTATGCCGGATCAAGACCATCAGGAATGGGAAATGCCCAGAACCCGGTATTTCTCCTCGACTCCAACAAGGATGATTTTTCGAGATACATGAATATCAGCGGTAATGTTTATGCCAGGTTTAACATTATAAAGGGATTATCTTTTAAAACTCTGTTAGGTATAAATCAATACAGCTATCAGTCAAGAGATCTTACATTTGTTGAAGTTGCTGCTGCTGAAAGGGGAACTTATGATGGTTTTTCCAAAGGTGCCGGTACCGGACTCAACTGGACATGGACAAACACTATTGAATACGGACTGGTTACGGGTCAGCATAACATAAGGGCAATTCTCGGATCCGAAGCTTATGATAATACATCGACATCGGTTAGTGCAAGCAGGGCTGAATATTCTTTCCTTGATGTTAATTATATGACTCTTAATACCGGCCTGAGAAGTATAGCTAACTCCGACAACAACAGTTCCTACAGCCTCTTTTCACTCTTCGGCAGGGTCAATTATACATATGCCGACAAGTATATGATTGAGGGTGTGGTCCGCCGTGATGGTTCATCCCGCTTCGGAGATGAAAAATTTGGCTTCTTCCCGGCTGCATCACTTGGATGGAGAATTACACAGGAAGATTTCATGGCTTCAACATCTGACTGGCTTGATGAGTTGAAATTACGTATTGGTTATGGTGTTGTCGGAAATGACAGGATGGGAAATTATAACAGCTACACCCAGTTTGCATATCATGAGGGTGATGCCAGCTATGGCATGAACGGCGCAAACGGAGCCATTAGCAATGTCGGTTTCCGCCAGTCAACTTTCGGAAACACTTCAGTAAGATGGGAAACAACAAACACATTTAATATAGGTATAGATGCAACACTCATTAAGAATCTTACACTGACGGTAGATGTCTGGCAACGTAAGACCAAGGATATGCTTCATCAGCAGCAGCTGCCACTGGTACTTGGAACTGCAACAAGACCTTCAATAAACATTGCCGAGATGAAAAATACCGGATTCGATCTGGAACTCGGATATTCAAACAATGCACTTAACGGAGATCTTACATACAGTGCAGACCTTGTATTCTCCCGTTATAAAAATGAAATTACAAAGCTGACTGACGTTGCTTCATATTTTATACAGGGAAGTGCTTTTCGTGAGAAGATCTATACAAGGGCTGCTGCAGGCAGGGCATGGCCAGAGTACTATGGATATATATCTGACGGGATTTTCAACTCAGATACCGAAGCTACAGATTATGCACCAATTTTCGGAGGAGTCAATAATAAGGCAGGTTATTTCAAATACAGAGATATAAGCGGACCTGACGGAAAACCTGACGGTAAAGTTGATGCCAGCGACCGTACATGGATAGGATCACCTCATCCGGATTTCACTGCAGGGCTGAGCCTGAGTCTTGGATTCAGGGGATTAAGTATTATGACCACTCTGTATTCTTCAATCGGTAATGAACTCGTGAATTATGTAAGCAGATACATCGACTACACCCAGTTCGCAGGGGGGAGAAGTCACAGAAGGCTGTATGAATCATGGGGAAGTCCATACCTTAAAGGTGATAATACCAAAGCCACCATGCCAATAATTACATCAAATGATACTCCACACCAGGAGCCCTCAACTGCATTCCTGGAGGATGCTTCATTCCTCAGGATGAAAACTCTGAGGATTGGCTACGATTTTAACAGGCTGCTGAATAACTACTTCTCGACACTTCAGCTCTATTTCCAGGCTTCAAACCTGTTCACACTGACCAAATATTCAGGATTGGATCCTGAACTTTCAATCCCAAGTTCAGCTATCAATATGGGAGTAGATCAGGGAGCCTGGCCCACTTCACAGCAATTCATTTTCGGAATTGCTTTTGGCCTTTAACAGGAATATTACTTAAAAACATTTAAAAACACAGATATGAAAAAAATATTCAGATTTTTATCATTTTCCATATTGATGGCAAGTCTGCTTGCAATATATTCCTGCTCTGAAGAATTTTTAACCAAAGAGCCCCCGGGAGTAGCAGCAGGTTCCGTCATTCAGACACCAGCAGGTATTGAAGCGCTAATCATTGGCGTTTATGAAAGGATGCAAAACGCCAACCAATCAATGTTCGGAGCTGCTATGACAAGTGACTGGACATATTCCGGCGGATGTTCCGATGATGCCTATAAAGGTACCGATGTAGGCGACCAGAGTAATTTCAACCTTCTTGAAAGATATGAAGCTCTGCCCAATAATCCGTATCTTGAAAACAGATGGAATGCATGTTATGACGGAGTAGCGCGCGCCAATGTGGCACTTACTTTCCTCTGGGAAACCCAGAAAGGTAACTCTAAACTTACGGATGCAAGAGCAAAGCAGGCTGAAGCAGAATTAAAATTCCTGAGAGCATGGTTCCACTTCCAGGCTAACAAGATCTTTGAAAAGATCCCATATATTAAAACACCTACAGAACTTGGAGATGTTAAGCCTGAGGAGGTGCAAAACACTGATCCGGGATGGACCGGAATAGAGGAGGACCTTCAGTATGCCATAACGAACCTGGGAACGGCGAAATACAATAACGAAAAAGGCCGTCCGACAAAATATTCTGCAGAAGCAGTGCTCGCACAGGCTCATATGTATCAGAAAGATTATACTGCTGCGAAACCTCTTCTGGATGATATCATTAACAACGGAGGATTCAGTCTTGCTCCCGAATACATGCACAATTTCGACATGACACATGAGAATAATTCCGAATCCATCTTCGAATTACAGTGTTCAACTACTGCAACTGCTCACTCGGCAGTCAACGGATCAGGCTGTAACTTTCACCAGAAGGGTCTTGCAAGTTGCGGAGGCTGGGGTTTCTATTCACCTTCCCTCAATCTTTTCGAAGCATTCCAGACAACTGCAGAAGGCCTTCCTCAACTTAATCCCGCCTTACGTGATCATCTGGCAACCGATATGGGAGTCGGCAGCGGAGTAGATTTTACACCTACCGATCATACAATGGACCCCAGAGTCGATTTTATAATCGCTCGCAGGGGAGTTGATTTTCTGGGATGGGGAATTCACCCCGGAAATGACTGGATACGTGAACAGAGCAACGGAGGTCCATTCATGACGAAAATTTTCATGCACAGGAAAGACGAACAGAGTTTAAATCTTTATCAGACTGGTTTTTATAATGGCAAAAACTACAGAACATACCGTTACGCAAGTATTCTGCTGTGGAGAGCTGAGTGCGCAGTAGTGGATAATGACCTTGAACTTGCCAGGACATATGTGAATATGATCCGTAACCGTGCTAAAACAAGCACACCGGTTATGGGATTCTGTTCCAGTACAAAGAATCTGGGTTCCAATCCTGATGTTGACCCGACAAAACCCGCAGCCAATTATAAAATAGAGCCTTACCCGGGACCGGGACTTTATCCGTTCGATACCAAGGAAAATGCACTTAAGGCTGTCCAGGAAGAAACAAGGCTTGAATTTGCATGCCAGAACCATCGTTTCTTCGATCTGCGCAGATGGGGTATACTTGCAACAACACTTAACGCCTATATCGCACATGATCTGACATTCAGGGGATTCATGAAGGATGCTGTGTTTAATGCTGATCAGGATGATTACTGGCCATTACCTCAGACCCAGATCGACCTGCAGAAAGGTATCCTGACACAGGATCCGGGATATTGATTTTGATTTTGTAAACCGCCGGACATGGCGGTTTTACAAATTATTGTTATCCAGTAAAGACGCCCAATTTGGGCGTCTTTACTTTGTGAAATGAAAATAATACCAGAAGGTATCACCGAATTTTTCCTTCATTTTTTCCTTCAGTGTCGCAGGATTCTGTCTGGCATTTACATAAGATGCAAAATAATTATCGAAGCGTATACGCGTTTCATTGCTGACAGTCAATCCGCCCATATCGGGTAATTTCTTCTGACTGTTATAATAGATCATTATTGCTTCTTCAATATGCCTGGGGATTTTACTATACCCCATCTTTTTCATCAATCTGATATTGTTCACAAGAATTTCAACCTCCTTTCCAAGCATAAGCCACGACATCATATACTCGAAGGCTTTGCGGTTCTGCGGATTTTCATCAACAAGCAAGGGAAGATTTTGCTCAGGTGATTCCAGATAAATGAAAAAATCTGACTTCGGAAGTAATAAACGCTTTTCTCCCAATTCCGGATCAAGTCTTATAAGAGATGTGTCCTCTGCCATCATTCCATATCGCTCTGACCAGGTTTTATAAAACAGCGTATTATTCAATATCCCCGAATATTTTTCAGCCAGCCGGTAATTAGCGGTTAAAAGACTGGTCTTTATCAGCATTTTCATATTCTGCGGCCGGCGCCCGTAAACAACCATTTCCTCATAAGCCCAACGCTGGGCTTCGTTTATCAGGCCTGTAGTGTAAAATGCAAAGGAACCCCAGTTAAGATGCTCACCGCTCCATTCCAGCATAAGGGAGCCTGTACCAAAATCCTGAGGACCATAAAATAACCTGTCACAAAGCTGGTCAGTTTCTGAAAGAGCTATATTATAAAAGTACTGCCCGATACGGTTCTCTGAAGGATGTTTTTCCTGGTATTTTATCGCTTCCTTCCATTTTTCATTAAATACAAGTTTTTCCAGATTAATCACCCTTGCATTCTGGGAATTATACCCTGTAATCAGCATTATAAGTGTTATAAAAGGAACAATTACAACAGAAATTCGCCTGACAGCCACCAGCCTTTGCCCTGATAATTTAATACGACCGGAAAGTATACATATAGCCGGATAGAGAATAATGAATGCCGTCAGGATATAGAAAAGTATCTTGTGCGTCTGATCATTAATGAACGGGAGTGGAAAGAGAGCGAGCTGCATATACCCCTGCAACAATAATATCTGTTTGAATATAATTGCCGAAACAAGTACTTCAAAAATCAGGATGATTGGCAGATAATACTTTTCAGGACCTTTAAGATATAAAAAACTGTATGTTAAGAACAATAATGCAAATATCAGGGCATATGCTCCGGCAAAATAAAAGAAGAACGGGAAAAGAGTTGTTAATATAATCCTCATCACTCTCTTTTTTGACAGAACAAAAAGCAGAAAATAAAATAAGATAAGCAGAAATCCCAGATTATACATCATCATATGATAATAGTGGGTTTGCATCAGCAGAAGAAGACAGGAAGGAATTATCATTAGCGGTGCATTTAATATCGGTCCCGATATAAGCCGCCTGTTAATGTGCATAAGAATGATTCCCGGAAGAGTAAGTGTGATAGCTAAAATAAGAGATCCTGCAAGTCTGCTGTAATAAAACTGTGTGAGGAATTTCCCGGAAAGATCAAGCAGCCCCCCGGGCCTTATAAAAAATTCCTGAAAATATGATGATGTATAAACGAACAGGTATTGTTGTTCCTGGAAAAAAAGGATATGACTTGCAAAAAAGAAAAAATAGATAAAAGCCAGAAGGAAAAAGAATGCAATTATGAACCAATCCTCTTTCTGTTTGCCTGTGTTCAATTTCTTAAACATAATTTATTCATGTATAGATTTTTCTCCCGGATTACGTTTTGTATTAACACTCTTCACTTCCCATTTATGCAATGAATCCAGAGGATTGCCAGCTACAGCTTTCAGTGCTTCATTATTTGCCACCTTTGCAAAATCGTGAGGCGTGAGGCTGATCCTTCCGTTCACAAACTCCGGGATATTGAAAGACTCCATGAGTCTGCCATAATACTCCGGATCTTCCTGTGGAAGAATGAACGGTTTTCCCATACTGTCCCAGGAACTGAAATGTGCAAAGAACGGTCTGGTGCTTCTTCCGTCCGTTCTTTTACTGCTGAATACCAGCCATCTGCCATTTGACGACCAGGAATGATAGCTTTCATTATCGTCACTGTTAATATTCATTTTTTTACTTCCCCCGTTACTGAGATCCAGAATGTATAGATCGGCTTCACTATGCCAGATGGGGAAGGTCCCGTAATCTGCCAGCGTAAAAACCAGATATCTTCCATCGGGTGATATCCTGGGGAAGGAAGCACTTTTTGCTGACCCGGATGCATTGAAGACTATCTCTGTCTCTCCGAATGTCACTGTTTCCGGATCAAATGGAACCCGGACAATATCATATCTGGTCTGCTTTATTTCATCCAGTATCATGCTTGTCCCGGGATTCTTCTGAAGAGCCCTGCAATAATACAGGTACTTGCCGTCGGGTGACCATGAGGGGAATGTCTGGAGATATGGGATCGTATCCCGTTCTCTTGCCATTACAACTTCATTTTTATCAAAATCATATACTGTCATTGAAGAAACCAGATCAAACACTTCGATTGTTTTTTCAGGACTGGCATAGAATGCCTGTCTTACCTGGTTTGAAGAAAATGCCACAAACCTTCCGCCGGGGTGCCAGGCCGGATAAGTTGCACCTCCGGGCATGGCATCAATCTTTGGATCCCTTTTTGTGATATTACCGTCATTAATAAAATATGTACCGCCATGAGAGCCTCTGATATGTACCATAAACCTGCCGGGATTGTTATTATTGAAAGAGTGACAGTTGACACAATTCATATCAAGAATACGGTTATCTACAACAGGTTCAAGTTCAAAGCTTTCAACCGACCTTTGCATGATCCGTATATTTGACCAGTTGTAATAACCCGGATGGATCAGCCTGTAGGCCAGCCAGGGATCAACCGGGTCAACCGATACGTACATTTCAAACGATTCATAACGTTTTGGCTTTTTCTCACCTTTTTTCCGTGCGAAAACCTGTATTGTTATCCTGTCTCCACCTGAATCTTCCAGTAATCTTTTCCATTGCTTTTCAGGGAAAAATATCTTCCCGTCAGAAGATTTAACATTTATATTGATATTACCATTCCCCGAGCTTGCTTCAACCATGAAATGATCAGCTTCTTCCACGACCAAAAAATTCATCGGTGCAATATTGTGTGGGATAGTAACATACGAATAATCGGGTTCTATTACCGGCAAGCGGCCTGCCACCACTGAATCCTCGTCGTAGTTACCTCTGCAGCCTGAATAAACAAGAATTGTACAGATCAGGAACAACAGGTTGAAATGAATTATTTTTTGTGTCATTCCCTGGTATTTAACGTAAATATATTTATTAGTTTTCTGTTAACCTAATATGGAAATGATCAAAGAAGAAAAGGGGTTGTTTTCACAGCCCCTTTTCTTCTTATAATGAATCCATGTTTAATTCCAGTTATTGTTTACCTGGGCATTCAGCAAGGGGTTTGCATCTCTTTCCGATTGCGGGATCGGAAGGAGGACATGGTAATCTTTGACAGGCTGTGCCTTTTCAACAATTTGCTTTTCGGCATTGACTGTCTGGACCAATATTCCCCATCTTACAAGGTCGAAGTAACGTGACTGTTCGCCGGCAAGTTCGATCCTTCTTTCACGTCTGAGAATATTCCTGGCATCGGCCTGTGTTCCGAGACTAGTGTATTCGAAAGCACCCGAGCGTTTGCGAACCTGGTTAATGAGAGGCAGCGCCTTGCTGACCTCATTGTTCTCTATATATGCTTCTGCAAGCATAAGCAGGACATCGGCATAGCGGATCACCTGACTGTTTATATAGCTGTCGGGCTGACCATAGTTTTTCCTCAGCTCATATAATTCATATTTCCGCCAGGAATAAATAGGGCCGGCTTTACCTACAGCCTTCGCGTAGGAGAGTTTTCCTTCAGCACATTCCTCGCAATAGAGGGTATCGCCTCCTTTGGTTCCGCCAAGATTATCATAGAAGGTAAGGGCTGCCCTGGGATCAATGTAAGAAACACCCGACTCATTGTTATATGTAAAGGCATCAACAAGTGTCGGTGACAGGAGAACGTTCCACCAGTCATTGAACCCATATTCCATTGCCCGGCCGTTATGGGTCGTTTTATTAGCCCATGATTCCTGTCCACCGAACATACCATATGCATTGCCGACACCCCATCCCTGCCATTCGCCATGCATAACTGCGAAAATCGTTTCTTTGGTCTTGAGATCGTGTATGAAAATATCATCCAGTGAATTTGTAAGCGCATAATCATATGGCGCTGCCATCAGCTTTGTAAATTCTGTAATAGCCTGGGGATATTTCTTCTGATAAAGGTATACCTTGCCAAGTAAGGCAACTGCTGCTCCCTTTGTGGCTCTTCCATAATCGGATGCGGCGTAATCCTGTGCCAGCGGTAATTTGGCAATGGCATCAGTAAGATTTGTCTCAATATCAGTCCATATTTCGGCTTTCGGGGTTCTCTCCATCTGAAGGACATAATGGTCTTCAAGGGTTTTACGCAGGGGAACATCACCGAAACAGTTCACAAGCCAGAAATATCCAAGCCCTTTGAGAAACTTTGCTTCGCCTTCGATACGGGTCTTTAATGCCTGATCGCCGGCATCGGTGGGTTCCCAGTTCTGACACATATTGATCACAAAATTCGTCCTGAAGATCATTTTATAACAGGAATTAAAGAAGTAATTCATTTCACCGGTATTCGGATTATGGGTATATGCTGCGATCTCAAGCAATGATCCCTGGAGAGGGAAGTTCTTGAATGCATCATATCCCAGCAGGTCGAAAATGAAGTAAAATTCCCTTTCGAACATTCCCTGGAACAGCAGCGGTGAATACATAGCTGTTGATGCTTCCTTTGCTGTTGTTGCATTGGTAAAGAAGGTATTACCGTCATAGCTATTCTCATTCTTCACATCCAGTATGCTTTCACTGCATGCATTAAGCATCAGGACAGCTATCAATGAATATATAATTTTTCTTTTCATTGTCTTACATTTTAGAAGGTTAACTGAACTCCAAGTCTCATAATCCTCGGATTGGGTCTCTGGTACATATCAATACCCCTCTGGAATATGTAGTTGTTGTTATCACCCGGGGAAGTCGAAGATATCTCAGGGTCATAGCCTGAATATTTTGTAAAGGTCAGCGCATTCTGGATGGACAGGTAAACCCTGAATTTCTGGAAAGTATTGAACAGATTCTGAGGCAGGTTGTATCCCAGTGCGAAATTCTTTACTCTAAGATAATTACCATTTTCGACATACCAGGTCGAGAAGTTCAGGTTAGCTCCCGAATTTTGTCCTGCACGGGGAATATCGGTAACATCGCCCGGGTTTTTCCATCTTGTCAGAACTGTAGCTGTCTGGTTGAACGGTTTTGACATTCCTTCCCACCAGTAGAGAGATCCGTTAACGGCATCGACACCTGCCAGTCCATGGATCAAAATCTGTAGATCAAAGTTTTTAAAGAAGGAATTGAAGACAATCCCGTACTGCCATTTAGGCGAAGGATTTCCGATATATGTACGGTCGTCGGCATTAATATATCCGTTCCCGTCCACATCCTTCCACACGCGGTCACCGGGTTTTGCATTCGTCTGGTATTCTGTTACAGTACCACCTGTTGCGGCGCTTGCTGCCGAATTCAGCTTATCAAGATCAGCCTGATCCTTAACCACATGGTCATAAACATATCCGAAATATGAACCAAGAGGATGACCGATATCAGTGCGGGTTGCATTTCCGACACCTGTCATAAATTCTCCTTTTGATATCGGAAGGTCACCCACAGTCCCCAGAGCTGTCACTTCATTAACACTGTAAGTGGTGTTTAATGAAATATCCCATCTGAATTCCCCTGCAGGATTACTGCGGTAGGTAAGGGCAGCTTCAAATCCTGAGTTTTCCATACTGGCAGCATTGATCCACTGGGTTCCGACCGAACCGGGATTTCCAAGACCGGTTGTCAGGGGAAGTTGTGTTTCGATCAGAAGGTCTTTATTGGATCTGCTGTAATAATCGAAAGTGAAGTCTATCCTGTCTTTCAGTAAGCCCAGATCAAATCCGATATCGAACTGATTTGTTTCCTCCCATTTCAGATCGGGATTGGGAATGCTGTTCACGATTGATCCTGTAGCAAATGTGAGATCGTCACCAAAGGAATAAACAATATTATTACCTGTACCTTTCCAGACATTTGATGATGTGAGGAAGGCGGGAATATTATCATTTCCTGTTTTACCATAGCTTGATCTCAATCTCAGGTTGGATACAGCCGGGATAGAGCTCATGAAGCTCTCCTTCGAAACTGTCCAGGCCAGTCCCACACCATAGAATGTACCCCAGCGGTTATTTATACCGAAAACGCTTGAAGCATCTCTTCTCAGACTGGCATTCAGAACATATTTTTCCCTGAATGTATAACCTATCCTGCCAAAGTATGATAATCTTGATTTTCCGCTGTTAACCGATGATCCGGTCACAGAGGTTGAATTAGCAAGGGCAAGGTTCTGGATGGCATCACTTGTATAATCTGATCCGCTTACTGAAATACTCCTGTAAATCCCTGCCGGATCATATGTATTTCCCAGTGTAGCTGTTACGGCATGATCTCCAAATATCCTGTTATATGAAAAATAGTTTTCAAGAATAAATCCATAATTATAGTTGAAATATTCGCTGATATCGGAAGTTGCCCTGTTGAAGTTACCCCCGTTACAGGGATAGTTGAAAGTCATATTGTGGTAGTTTCCTCCGCTTACTCTTCCCTGTGACCTGAAGGTCAGTCCGTTTAATATCTGCAACTCTGCCGAGAGGTCAAGTTCCATACCCAGGCTCCTGTCATTATAATCTGTATTTCCGATGGAATTATATGGATTATTGGCATCCTGCAGATCTGTTACCTTGTCCATCCTTGCATATCCTCCAAGGTTTGTAGGATCATATATCGGGAGGTAGGGAGCCATTCTCAGTGCCTCATTAAGGCTTGCCAGAACACCATTATTTATATCATGCTTAACCCTGAGGTTCTGGTTGAGGTTGACCCTTTTCTTAAAAAGGCTTTCTGTCATCTTTGCTCCGACCGTTACCCTCTGGAAAGTCCTGTCGATGACGGTCGATTCCTGATTCTGATAGCCGGCTGAGAAAGCATATGTCACATTTTCAGTACCTCCGCTGAACCTCAGATTATGATCGGTTACGAATCCTCTCTGAAAAGTAACATCCTGCCAGTCGGTACGGTCGATCCTTACATCTGGTGTAGCGAGCTTTGCGGTTATCTCGAGCCCGTTCGAATGCTGGATATCTGTAACAAGATCGACATATTCCGATGCGTTGAGCATATCGAGGCGTTTTACGACATTTGCGAATCCTGCAGAGCCTTCATATTCAATTTTAAGATCTCCCCTTTTACCACTCTTGGTTGTGATCAGAACTACACCATTGGCAGCAGCCGATCCGTAAATAGCTGTTGTGGAAGCATCCTTAAGGATTGTTATGCTTTCGATATCCTGTGGGGCGACCGAGTTAATATCACCTCCCTGAATGCCGTCGATAACGTAAAGAGGGTCGGTATTTGAGAAAGATCCCATACCCCTGATTACGATCCTTGCTCCGGAACCCGGATCACCACTGTTGTTTGTGACCTGCACCCCGGCGATCTTTCCCTGAAGAACCTGCCTTGGGTCGGTAGTTGCAAGACCTACTATCTCATCACTTTTGAGAGCCACAGTGGCGCTGGCAACGTTCCTCTTCACTGCAGAACCATAACCAACAACAACAACTTCATTGAGGCCAAGGATCTCACTTTCCAGGTTGACATCCACAACTGATCTGCCATCAACCGGTACCTCCATTGTCACATATCCGATAAAGGAAAAATTGAGGGTCGCATTTCTTTCGACAGATGCGAACGAATATCTGCCCTCGGAATCGGTGATCGCACCAATTGTGGTACCTTTCACGACGATATTAACACCGGCCATCGGTTCACCGGTAGAGGCATCCTTTACAACGCCCCTGACTGCAATTCCCTGCATGTCTTCAGAGAATGCATTAAGGCTTCCTTCACGATCCCCAGCTTTCAGATTCCCGGCAACAGAAATTGTAAAAAACATCGCCAAAAGAAAGATGAGAACCCTGTTTCTTTTCAATAAATTGAATTTTCTCATAGATTTAAGGTAATTAGTTAATTAATAGAACTAATCATTTCATCAATCGTCTCAGATTATATGAAATTTCCATCAGGGTGTCAAAATTATTAATTAATTGATGATATTCCTATAACATCTGATCTGAAAATTTTTAGCTGTATTACTGCTTTACATGTTAGAGAGAGTACCGAACGTCAGAAGTATAAGTAACCGGTAATTTAATGTTTTTAAACCAGCTTCCGGCGCGGATCAGTTATTTGAGTGTTTCCATGCCTTCAACCCGGCAAAAGACATTACCAGGTAAATAAAATACAGAACCACTGTCGGAAACAATCCTCTGGTAAAGAAAAGTATAGCTGCTGTAGTATTTACTATTATCCACAGGAACCAGTGCTCATAGATCTTCCTTGCCAGCATCCAGGTAGCAACTATTGAGAGGGACGTTATAAATGAGTCCCACTGCGGGACAGGAGAATCGGTTAATCCGTCAAGTACAAACCACATTAACCCATATAAGACCACAAAAACGATTGCCAAAATAATTCCGGTTATCAATGTAAGCCTTGTGACCTTCAGTCCCTCCGTCTCTTCGTCCCCCGGTCTCTCCCCCTCTCCCCCTCTCCCTTTCACCTTTTCATCATCTCCCCCTCTCCCTATCTCCCCCTCTCCCCCTCTCCTCTTCCCCTCCTGCCCTGAGCCCTCCTCCTTCGCTAAAGCTTCGGAGGACACGTGTGCTCTGCGCCCTGAGCCTCTCAACCACCAGTACCACCCTGCCAGACTTATCGCTAAATAGTACCCCTGAAGGCTCATATCCGCATAAAGCTTCCCGGTGAAGAAAACATATATATAAACTGCCGATGTAACAATCCCGACAGGCCATAGCCATATGTTCTGCCTGATCTCAAGGAATACATAGATTATCCCGGCTACAGCACCGAAAATCTCTATGTAATTAGTTGCTATCCAGTTAGTCATGTGTTTGTTGCTGGTTACTGGTTGTTATTGAAAAAAATTGGTATTTTCTTCCTTTGTGCTCTTTGTGTTAACCTTCGTGTCCCTGTCTGACTAGCGTCAGCCAGGCAGGCTTTGTGGTTAAGGGATTTAAAAGCTTAACCACGAAGAGCACTAAGTTCACACGAAGAGCACAAAGGTTAAAAAGCAAGCTCCGCTTTCACCATAAAATTAATCCCCGCCTGAGGAAAGAAATATGACCATGTTTTTTCAACCCCGTCTTCGAACCAGTTGCCGCCATAGGCATTACTTTCATACCTGTGGTTAAGAATATTATTTATAAATAGCTGAAAACCTGCATTTTTAAGGCCTCTGATTGACGGATTGAAATCTATCCTCAGATTATTGACAAAATATGGATCTATCATTCTTTCGCTGTTCATCGTATTGTCAAAATACTGCTCACCGACATATTTGCTTATTAAATGCAGTTCTGTATTTTTCAGGATTTTAAAGTTAAGATCACTCGTACCGGTCGCTGAGGGTGAATATGCTATATCGACTGTCCCGAGATTCATGCTCCTGTATTCCTCTGACCAGTCGGAAGTATTATAATCAATGTAATATTCTATAAAATCCGGGATCTTATTACTGCTTAAGGTCAGATTCAGATTCCAGTCAAAGAAATCTGCCGGTCTCAGTCCCGCAGATAATTCGATACCCAGCCGGCGGCTCTTTTTAACATTTGTCATTATCGGATAGCCGGTACTGCTGAGTTCGCCTGTAGGTACGAGCTGGTCATTGTAAAGCATTGCATACAGGTTTATTGCTGCAGAATACCTTTCTTTTCTCAGTTTATATCCCAGTTCAGTATCATAAAGAGTTTCAGGTTGGGGAACTGCATCAGGATCTCCCGCGGCTTCCTTGAAATCAGCCCTTGTCGGCTCACGGTTTGCCACAGAAAATGAAAGATAAGCATCCTGGTTCTGATCAATTGAATAGAACAGTCCTGCTTTCGGGTTCAGGAATGCATAATGATGTCTCTGGCCAAGATCTTTGAGATCATCGTCATTACCATCCATCCTGTAATCGATAAATCTGAACTGAAGATCTGCGAACAATGACAGTTTTTCATTAAGGACATAATCAGCCTTGGCATAGGTACTGACCTCTCCTTTCTTTCCGTTGTTTAAATACCACTGGTGGTCTTTGGGGATATTACCAGGATTGCTCATCCATATTATCCTGCCGTAATGATCGCCTGAATAATAATTACCGCCTCCGCCAAATGTGGCTGACAGTTTATCCGTTTTATACTTAACTGAATAAACCAGACCGTAAAAATCATTATCCATCCATTTCCTCCTTATCAGATCGGATTGGGAAATAATACTTTCACCTGTAATTATATCAGGTAATCCGTAATCTGACAAATCTCTGTCTTCCTTGAATTCTTCATAATAACCTTCCCCCGAGGTATAGTGAAAAGCCGTACTGAGGCTCAGTGAATTATTGAGTTTCAGACCGTAAAACAGCTGGTAATGATTCTGATTATAATTATCACTCTCATTATCATAATATTGAACGACATTATTTTCATCTGTATATTCACCTGCCGGGTTATATTTCCTGTTCACCGGAAGAATTTCAGGTGGTACTCCCCACCATCCTATCCCGGTATGTTCCTGACCGAGGAAGATGTTGGCCTTAAGGAATGATCTGGCGGTTCTGAAGGCACCGTTTATGAATGCCGACTGATGGTCTGAGCCTGTCCGGTCAATATACCCGTCACTTTTCAGGTCGGATAACCTTATCTGAAAGGCGAACTTTCCGGCAAGAAGTCCCGAACCTGCAGCTATCATCTTCCGGGATGTATTGAAAGAGCCAAGAGATGTGCTGATCTTTGCAAAAGGATCATTCCCGGGATTTCCGGTTTGCATATTTACAGTTGCTCCGAAAGCTCCGGCACCGTTTGTTGACGTTCCTGCCCCACGCTGGACCTGGATATTATCGACAGATGATGCCAGATCCGGTATATCAACCCAGAAAACCTGCTGGGATTCCGGATCATTCAGGGGAATTCCATCCATTGTCACATTTATTCTGCTGGCATCGGTCCCCCTTATCCTGAGGTTTGTATATCCGATTCCGTTGCCGGCTTCTGAAGTTTCTACAAGTGATGGCGTAAGGCTCAACAGATAAGGTATATCATGGCCGCTGTTCTGCTTTGATAATATCTCATTTTCAAGCGATGTATATGCAAGCGGAGAACGGGAACCAGCCCTTGTAGCATTTACAATGACCTCTCCGGCAAGAAATGATTTCTGTACAAGGCTCACATTGGCAACAGCTTCTCCTTCAAGATCAATACTGACAAGCTCCGGTTCATAGCCGATAAATGAAATCCTGAGATTGTAATTGCCATCTTTCAGACCGTCAATGCGGTAGTACCCATCCGCTGCTGTGTGCGTCCCAAGGAAAGTGTTTTCAATGGTCACACCCGCACCTGACAAAGAATTACCTTCAATATCCGTGATCCTGCCACGAATAACTGATGTCCTTTCCTGCAGCCCGTAAACCTCAATGAAGATGAAAATATACACCAGAACTAAAATACATTTTGCTTTCATTTCCTCTCTTATTACTTAATTCAAAATTCAAGGCATCAGGTCAGAATTGCCCTTCCGGTAGCCGCCAGCCGGTAGCCGCGAGCCGCAATCCTCAACCTCAACCTAAGAAAAAACTGTTGGCAGTTGGCAGTAGGCAGTTGGCAAGAATCTTAGCCTCAGCCTCACGCCGCTTACCGCACGCCGGACGCCGGACGCTGCCTTAACCTCAACCTCAACCTCAGTCTTAACCTTACAATTCTGAAAATGAGGCTTTAATTTCCGGTGCTGATGTCATCTTTGATTTTATTTCCCTCCGCCGGCATTATCCGGATCAGGTATAAGGGTATGATCTCAGCCCGTAATATTAAGGCACCCCATTTTCTGAAAGTACAAAGATAAACCTTTTTTCCTTAATTCAATTTTTTACTAAATTAGCTGTTGATAATCATGCCCGAAATGAAAGACCTTCTTCGCAAACTCAATTACAAGGAATATAACAGGATATTAATAATGAATGCCGGGGAAGTTTTCCTTCAAAGCTTATCAAAAGAACTCCATGATGTTAAGATTGACACTGAGATAGATCAGCGGTGCCCTTATAATTTCATGATAATATTTGTAAAAAGTGTCAGGGAGGTAAATGATATTTCACCGGTTGCACTTCACAATCTTACTGCCGACGGAGTTCTGTGGTACTGCTACCCTAAAAAGACTTCGAAGAAATTAACCTCTGATCTGGAACGCGACAGGGGATGGAAATCAATGAACGATATGGGGTTCTATGGCATCAGGATGGTTTCTGTGGATGATAACTGGTCGGCGATGAGGTTCAGGAACGTTAAATATATCAAATCAACATCGGGAAGGATCCCGGGGCAGTAGGTGAAGAATGAGGTGGCGAGTGGGCGAGGGGGAGAAGAGGAGATGAGGAGAGGGGGTGACGGGCTCAGAGCGCAGGGCTCAGAGCACAGGGCTCAGAGCACAGGGCTCAGAGCGAGGAGCGAAGAGCAGAGGGCGGAGGGCGAGGGGCGTGGGGCGGAAACTTTGAACCTGGAACCTTGAACCCGGAACCCGGAACCAGATGTATATTAAAAGTATTTAGTAACCCGCCATGATCAAAACGACAAAAATTACAACTCCTCTCGGCGAAATGATAGCTGCCGCGACTGAAGCGGGGATCTGTCTCCTTGAATTCTCAGACGATAAAATCGTTAATGAAGAGCTGACAGAACTGAAAGAACTTCTCGTTGCTGAAATTAAGGAAGGCCGAAGCAGACATCTGAGACACCTTAAAAAACAGCTGAAGGAATATTTTTCCGGAAAAAGGAAATTCTTTGACCTTCCCCTTGTTACACCCGGAAGTGATTTTCAGAAAGCAGTCTGGGATGAACTCCTGAAAATACCTTATGGTGAAACAGTATCGTATCATCAGCAGGCGGAAGCGATCAATAAGCCGGGAGCTGTCAGGGCCGTAGGCAGTGCAAATGGTTCAAACCGGATAGCAATAGTCATTCCCTGCCACAGGGTTATAGGTGCCGATGGCGCTCTGGTAGGCTATGGCGGAGGTTTACAGAGAAAAAGATGGCTTCTTGATCATGAAAGAAAATTTTCAGGCAAACCGGTGGATATCTCACTTTTCTGACAATATTATTACACAATAATCTAAAAAATTTAATTAATTATTAAAACCATGACAGACCATTCACACGATCAGGAATGCTGCCCGGTCTTTGACCCGGCACCATGGGACCAAAAAACACATGACTGGATTGAAAAGCCATTTATTATGAAGGCTATCCCTCAGTTTTTACATATGCCTCTGCCTTTTACATATGCAAAAACTCTGGGGAGTATGTGGGAAACAGCTAAAAATGCCGGAGCTGCACCCGAAATTAAAGATTTCCTTCTTCTTGCCTATGATCCTTCACCCTGGAAAAGCGAGCTGTATATGAGCGTCACTAAAGAAGTCCCGGGAGCCAATAATATTAAGCTTTCCGGAACTTTCGCCACCAAGGTCTTTGACGGACCATTCAATCATATACCGAAATACCTGAAGGAATTCGAAGAGTATCTGAAAAAGATAAATAAAACGGCAAAAAAATATTACTTCTATTATACCACATGCCCGAAATGTGCAAAGAAATACGGACACAACTACATCGTGGCATTTGCGGAGATTTAGCTGCAAGGAATCCGGTTAATAATTCCAGGTTCCTGGTTCCTGGTTCACAAACCCGAAACCTGGAACCTTAAACCAGCCTCTCCTGCCACCTTCCCTTAGTTTCGGTGGTAAAAGAAAGTTTCGGCTGGTAAAACCTGGAACTTTAAACCTGAAACCTGGAACAATCAAAAGAAACATTTAAACCATAAAATTTAATAAAATGAGAATCCACAGGTATTTTAACGTCTTACTGACAGCAATGATTATCATACTCTATAGCTGCTCAGGGCCATTAAATGAAGCTGGTAACAATCTTGAAAAGGGTTTTATGGACCCTCCTGAAAGTGCTAAACCCAGGGTTTGGTGGCACTGGATGAACGGAAATATAACAAAGGAAGGGATAAGAGCCGATCTCGAATGGATGAGCCGGACCGGTATCGGCGGTTTCCAGAATTTCGATGCCAGTCTGACCACACCACAGATCGTCGAAAAACGTCTCATCTATATGACGCCGGAATGGAAAGATGCATTCCGGTTCACTACCAGACTGGCTGACTCGCTGGGACTTGAAATGGCTATTGCCGGGTCTCCCGGATGGAGCGAAAGCGGAGGTCCGTGGGTCATCCCGGCCCAGGCTATGAAAAAACTTGTCTGGAGCGAGGTAAGGATTGATGAAGGAAAATCCTTTGACGGTATAATTCCAAATCCGCCTGCAATATCAGGTGTGTTTCAGAATATTCCCGCCCAGAGCCGGATCCCCGAACCTTTGCCTGAATATTATAAGGATATTGCAGTGCTTGCATACAGGTTACCTGCCAGCGATCTGTCGATGAAAGAGCTGAATCCCAGGGTAAGCTCAAGCGAAGGAAAATTCTCATTAACAGACCTCACCGACGGAGACCTGACAAATAATACTTTTTTGCCGGCAGCCCGGACAAACAATAAATCCTGGATAATGTTCGAATTTGCCAAACCTCTGAAAGTTCAATCCCTGACCCTTGTAAGCAGCGAACAGGGAATAAATTACGGCCCGGGGAAAAACAGGATGCTGGAGGCTTCTGATGACGGCAGACAGTTCAATCCGGTTTTTGAGATACCCGGACCTTCAAACATTCCGCGTACATATACATTTCCTGCAGTAACGGCAAAGTTTTTCAGGATCTCTTTTATTACTCCCGAACTTCCTGCCAGACCGGGTTTTATACCTCCCCCGGCAAGCGGATCACCACCTCCACCGCCTCCGCCACCCCCGGGAGTTCGTATTGCTGAGGTCATTCTTCACTCCGTCGCACGTGTAAACCGTTCTGAAGATAAAGCCGGGTTTACATCCGCTTTCGGGCTGTATGACCTGGCAACCCTGCCAATAAGCGCCGAAGATGCCGTAAACAAGTCGGATATTATTGACCTGACAGACAAAATGGGTTCTGACGGCAGACTTACCTGGACTCCTGCAGAAGGGCGATGGAAAATTATCAGGTTTGGTTATTCCCTTACAGGCAGGCAGAATCATCCGGCCTCTCCTGAAGCAACCGGTCTGGAAGTTGATAAACTCGATGCGGGACACGTAAAGGCATATTTTGAGAATTATCTCGATCAGTACAAGGATGCAACAGGAGGCCTCATGGGCTCCAGAGGATTGAAATACATTATAATCGACAGCTGGGAAGCCGGGGTTCAGAACTGGACCGACAGCATGTTAGTAGAATTCAGGAAGCACAGGGGATATGACATGCTGCCCTGGATGCCTGTTCTTACAGGGCAGATCATTGAAAGCGCTGATGCAAGTGAGAAATTCCTGTTTGATTTCAGAAAAACTATCGGGGATATGACTGCCGAAAACCATTATGACCAGCTTACAACTATTCTCCGGGAACGTGGCATGGGCCGTTATACAGAATCACATGAAGGAGGACGTGCCTTCATAGGTGATGGCATGGAGGTTAAACGCACTGCAGATATTCCAATGAGCGCTACCTGGACACCGGGGACGATCGACCAGGACGAGAATGGCGACGTTGCGATCAGATACCGGGCAGATGTTCGTGAATCAGCATCGGTAGCCCATCTTTACGGAAAGGAATTTGCTGCTGCCGAATCCATGACTGCCAGGGGTAATACCTGGGCCTTCTCACCGGAAAGACTTAAACCTACAGCCGATATGGAACTGGCTATGGGCCTCAACCGCTTTGTGATTCATACATCGGTACATCAACCGGTAAATGATAAAATACCGGGACTGGGCCTCGGACCCTACGGACAATGGTTTACAAGACACGAGACCTGGGCAGAACAGGCAGAACCATGGATAACTTATCTTTCACGAAGTTCATTTATGCTTCAACAGGGACAATTTGTTGCCGATGTACTTTATTTCTATGGTGAAGACAGCAACATTACAGCTCTGTTCGGGAATAAATTACCTGATATTCCGGAAAGCTATAATTATGATTTTATAAATGCCGATGCACTTGTAAATCTCCTGTCAGTCAGAGAGGGCAGATTAATTGCTCCCTCCGGCATGAGCTATTCCGTCCTGATCCTTGACGATAACACCCGGAATATGTCGTTGCCGGTACTCAGGAAAATAAAAAGCCTGGTTGAAGAAGGAGCGATCGTTTCCGGCCCTAAACCGGTAAGATCACCTGCATTAAATGATGATCCTACTGAATTTCAATCAATTGTAAGTGAATTATGGAAGACGGAAAATGGGGAGAATATAGTAGGAAAAGGTAAAGTACTTTCAGGTAAAACAGCTGCCGGGGTACTGTCCGCCCTGGATATTAAACCTGATTTCACTTTCACCTTGCCTGAGCCGGATACAAAGGTTCTGTTTGTTCACAGGAAACTTGGAAAGGCAGATATCTACTGGATCAATAACAGGAACAACAGGAGCGAGAAACTGGAGGCAACATTCAGAACAGAAGGGATGAGCCCTGAAATCTGGCATCCTGTAACAGGTAAAATTGAACAAGCCTCATATTCTTTTGAAAACGGATCCACTAAAGTGCCACTTAACCTGGATCCGAATGATGCTTTATTTGTTGTATTCCGTAAGCCGACAAAGGTCGCCTCTGTTACTTTACCCGCAAAGACCGAAACACCGCTCGAAACAATATCAGGTTCTTGGGATGTCAGCTTCCAGCCTGACCGCGGCGCTCCGGCAAAGATAAAAATGGACAACCTTACATCCTGGACGGAAAATCCGGATCCGGGAGTTAAATATTTCTCAGGGACGGGCACATATACAAAATCATTCAATGCTCCTGAAAACTGGTTTGAGAATAATACCCGGCTATATCTGGATCTGGGTTCAGTAAGAAATATAGCAGAGGTTACAATCAACGGGAAGTATCTTGGAATAGTGTGGAAGAAACCCTTCAGGTGCGATGTAACAGAAGTGCTTAAAAGTGGTGAAAATTCACTTGAGATCAGGGTGACCAACTTATGGGTCAACAGGCTTATCGGAGACCAGCAGCCTGATGCGACAAAGAAATATACCTATACGACTCAGGCTTTTTATCAGGCAGAATCACCCTTACTGCCCTCAGGCTTACTCGGACCGGTACAGATTGTGAGTTTATCAATAAAATAGGATACTCCCGGGAAGCTCATCTGCCAGAATTAAGAACCCAGATATCTACGTATTATAATACGTATTAAAAAACGTATTATAATACGTATTATAATACGTAGATATTAATTTTGTTTATTCGTTCTTTTTTGCTTTCCTGTTCTTCAGGGCCTGGAACACCAGATAGATCACAAATGCAGCACCCAGGAAATAGAGTATATACTCAATGTAAGGGAATATTTTTTCTCTGATGTCGTAAATAAAATATCCGATAAGCGCCAGAATGATATTCCATAATCCGGCTCCGGCGGTAGTATAGATAATAAAATTGCGCATGTTCATCCTTGCAAGCCCGGCAGGGATCGAAATAAGCTGTCGTACAGCAGGAACGAGCCGCCCGATGAATGTTGAGGCATTGCCGTTTTTTACAAAATAATCCTCTGCATGCTGAACCTTTTCTTTCGACAGAAGAAGCAACTTTCCGATCCTGGAATCAGCCAGTTTGTAGACCAGGGGTCTTCCAAGATACAAGGAAAGATAATAATTGAACAAAGCTCCGATGATCGCACCGGTTGTCCCTGCAATAACAACACCAAAAACATTAAGGCCTCCCTGTGCTGCCTTGTAGGCTGCAAAAGGGATAACAACCTCAGACGGGAACGGAATAAATGAACTCTCGATCGCCATCAGCAAACCTATGGTAAAGTAATTGAGATTGACCATGTACCAGTCAATCACTGACTGAATTATCTCCATATCAGACTCTTATTGAAGAGCACAAAGATAACAATATTGTGTTATCTTTCACTTCAGCCGCTTATACTTAAGGATAACAACATTCGCAGAATGAGGTTCAAGCTTCAGATTCAGCTTCCCTCCTGTTAATGCCAGTGAATCAGTGGAAGGGAATATATGCTCAGGATCTGAAGCAGAATTATAATCATACAATCCGCCTGCTCTTAGAACGGAAATCTCCCCGGTCTTCTCCAGTGAAGCTCCTGTAATATTTAACAGTACCGGTTTTACCTTTGAAGAAGTATTGATAAGCTTGATATACACCCCGGAAGAGTTTTTTTCTATTGTTCCGCTGGCATAAAGACTGTCAGCACCGGCAAGCGGTTTACCTGACTGAAGAACAGGAATTACATTTGTTCCCCTGTGTGTGGAAAACATTTTCTGGACATAATAGTTTGGTGTCCCGAAAGTCTTAAGATTATCAAACCATATCAGGTCGGGGCGCCACTGCCAGGCATCGATGTGCGCCAGCAGGGGTGCATACGAAGCCATGTGTACGACTTCAGCATTCCTTTCAAGTCCTGTCATGAAAGCAGCCTCAGAAAGTGCACTTAACCAGGTATTTCTCGATTCGGGTGCTTCTGCGTCCTTCCCGTGTGCTGCATATTCACCTGCAAAAACTTTGATACCCTTCCTGTCATAATTATCATATCGTGAAGCGTTGCTCTGGAACCATTCCGGGGGCATATAATAATGCTCATCTATAAGGGCAGGATTCAGCTTCTTAAGTTCTGCCCATGCATAGTCGAAATAAACACCCGATGCAGAAGGTCCTGATCCCGAAACGATCCTGATCTCAGGATGCTTCTGGTTCAGTACTTTTTCAAACTCCCTGTACCGCTCAATATACTGCTCGTCCCATTGTTCATTGCCAATACCCACATATTTCAGGTTGAAAGGTCCGGGATGGCCCATTGAAGCTCTCAATCCACCCCAGCGGGTTGTCGGTGCTCCGTTTGCAAATTCGATAAGGTCAAGTGCATCCTGGATATAGGGATCGAGTTCATCCAGGGGAACAACCTCTGCGGCATTGTACTGGCATGACATTCCGCAATTAAGTATAGGAAGCGGTTCTGCCCCAATATCTTCCGAAAGCAGGAAATATTCATAAAATCCCAGTCCGAAGCTCTGAAAATAGTCTGGTGCCTGCCGGTTCCTCATTTCCATGTTCCACCGGTTGATTATCATTGATCTCTCCTCAACCGGACCGACAGTATTCTTCCACTGGTAACGGTTTTCAATAGTTCTTCCTTCAACTATACAACCGCCGGGGAATCTGACAAATCCCGGTTTCAGGGCGGCAATCATTTCGACAATATCCTTTCTGAGACCTCCGGTCCGGTCTTTCCAGGTATCGGAGGGAAAAAGGGAAACCATATCGATATCAATTGTACCCTTTCCGGTGATTACCAGCCGCAGGGTTGCCCTTGATTCTGTGCGGGTTGCTGTAAAAGCTGTATCGAACTTTTTCCACGATCCTGAAAAACCCTCTATCATGGTACCCCCGATCACATCGCCATTCTGATCAAGAAGCTCAATATTCATCTTAAGTCCCGAACCGGATGTAAGTTTCGCAAAGACAGAAAAGTTATACTGATTATCCTTTTTAATACCCATTCCGCGGAATCCTTCGTTTATAAGACCGAATGTTCCTTTCCCGGGATCAACCACCACCGATACATAATGAGGATTGGAAGGCCTGGCAGGGGAATAAAAAGAAGGCACGAGCCTGCCCCTTCCGTTATCGCGATCCTGCCTCCATCCCGTCAGGGGATAGGTAAACTCGAAAGACCTGTTCTTGACAAGTTCGGCATAAATACCTCCGTCGGCAGCAAAATTGATGTCTTCAAAGAATACTCCCCACATTGTCGGTTGCACCTCTGCCACCGGCTTGTTGAGGATAACCGATACTTCACCCACCTGCTGTCCAATGACGCCGGTGAGGAAGACAAAAGCCGGGAGCAGGATCAGTCCGGATTTTAAAATTTTTCTCATATGAAAAAGAGTAAGTTAAGTGTTTCAGGGTTTCAGGGTTCAGGTTTCAGGTTCCGTTAACCAGCAACCAGTAACCAGCAACAAGCAACCAGCAACAAGCAATTTCACCCTACTCTCTATCTGAATTTCACAGTTTTTGCCGCATTATAGAGTTTCTGTGCAGCGGCTTTAAGTTTCTGTTCCGGTACCTTTATGACTTTCCTGTCATAGGTCATCAGTCCGTTAGTTTCAATTTCCACATCAGTGGTCTGGGTATAGATGGCAGCCGAAAGTGCCCTGTTAATGAAAGGTGCTATCTGGTCAAGATATCCTGAATATGTTTTGAAGAGGGTATCGGCGTTCTGGAAGGTCCTGTAGCCCCAGTTATTCTTATCGAGCCAGGTATGATTCTCAAGAGGAAGCCCCAGTCCCCCGAATTCTCCCAGAACAATAGCCTGTTTGGTACCGAAAATTTCCGGTTTTGCCATAACAGGTCCCGGATAATTATGGAGATCAAGTATATGGCCTGTCTCATGGAAGTTCCCTCCGCTGGCGCTGTTTACGAGCCGTGAGGGATCTTTCTGCATTGTCCAGGTGGTAATCTCAACAGTTTTGAACTGTCCCCAGGCTTCATTGAATGGTACCCATACCACAATACATGGGAAGTTGAAGAGATAATCTATAATCGCATTCCATTCGGTACGGTAGATCTTCTCGGATTCCTGTGTTCTTGTCTTATCAGAACCACCTTCCATACCCGGACGAGTATTCCATTGTCCGCCGCCCAAATCGCCGCTTGGCATATCCTGCCAGACCAGCATTCCTGTCTTGTCGCAGTGATAGTACCACCGTGCCGGCTCTGACTTTACATGTTTACGTATAGTATTGAATCCCATCTCTTTCGTCTTAACTATATCAAACAGCAGAGCTTCATCGGTCGGGGCTGTATAGAGTCCGTCGGGCCACCAGCCCTGGTCAAGAGGTCCATATTGAAAAACGAATTCATTGTTAAGCATCATCCTCAGGAAACCATTTGCATCAGGTTTCAGGGAGATCTTTCTCATAGCAAAATAACTTTTTACCTCATCTGCAACCTTACCCTTTCGCATTATTGCGATCTTCAAATCATACAGGAAGGGGTTATCCGGTGACCATAGTTTTGCGTTCTTTACCGGAAGCTCTATCTGTGTTCCCGGTGCTGCCTCGGTTCCGGAAACCTTAACGGTTCCGTCCCATGCTGAAACACTTACAATATCACCCGGTTGGGCATTCTGAACATTTACATCGAGTTTTAGGATTCCTTTATCAATATCAGGTACCTGTTTCGTTGATACAATATATGTTTTTGGAACGGCTTCAATCCATACGGTCTGCCATATACCTGTTACTGAAGTGTACCAGATTCCGCTTGGTTTGATGACCTGCTTTCCCCTTGGCTGTACACCTTTGTCTACCGGATCGGTGACCTTAAGTTCAAGAACCTGTGAGCCACTGCCCTTAACAAAGGTTGTTATATCGAAGGTGAAGGGATCATATCCCCCCTGATGAGTGCCTGCAGACACACCATTCACGAAAATTTCCGATTTCCAGTCAACAGCCCCGAAATGAAGTAAAATTGTCTTTTTCCTGAAATCCTTAGGGATTGTAAATCTGGTCCTGTACCATAATATATTATCGGGACCCACAGGTTTACCCACTCCCGACAATGCGGACTCTATGGCAAATGGCACAAGTATTTTTCCGTCAAAGGACGAAGGTCTGGCGCTTTCGCTGCCTGTAATTGCATAGTCCCACAATCCGTTAAGGTTCTTCCAGCTGTTTCGCACCATCTGGGGACGAGGATATTCGGGAAGCGGATTAAGAGGATTTACATTTGCCGACCATACTGTTGTGATCCTGTCACCGGCCGGTTTCCAGGCGGAAACCTGAGACCGGGTTGTTCCGGCAAAAACTGACAGGAATACTGCTGCAAATAATAATTGTTTCATAGATAATATTATTGGTTATTTTGTTATCGGTAATTCATTTTCCCAAAATAAAACAATTTATTCCGGAATTAAAACCGGTAATGATTAAAGGAGGAAATTAAAGGCGATCACACCCTCAGGATCCTTTTTGAGACCGGCTGATCAATTATTATGGGTACTTTTTCAACAATGGTGCTGGTCGAATCGAGATGAAGTGCCTTTTCATCAGGCTGTCCTACCTGTCTGACAATTAGATGTAATGTAAGAACAAAATTCTCATAGCCTGAAAGTTTTACATCCCGGAGCATGATCCTGTCAATAAGGATGAATTTGAAATCACTCTGAAAACCGTGCTTTCTCAGGGATTCATAACTGCTGTCGAGGTTTATCTCTCCCGCTTTCACCATATCTTCAAGAACCTCCCTGAAATACAGATTAATCTTCGGATCAACCTTAAATCCTATCCTGAAATCGACCCTGATAAGGATACCCGGGATGATCTGCTTTACAGTATAATCAAATCTGTTTGGCTCATCGACCCTGTCGACATGAAGGAACCAGTAGGTCTTTGCACGTTTGGGCTGTTTATGGAAGATTGAATAAATAACTTTGGATTCAACCTGGTCGACCCTGTTTGCCCGTATAATATAAACAAGGTGTGTCGCAAACAAAGGCACAGATTCATCTTTACTGAGGTCGGTGAACACATCGAGGTACTTATCGAGGTCGGCAAAAGTTATATATCGGTTCTTTAATTTCCTTCCGAAATACCAGCCAAACATAACAAGGAAAAAGACTGTGGATATCAGTAGAGTGAACCAACCTCCCGATCTGAATTTGTTCAGATTGGCTATAAGGAAGCTGCCCTCGATAAACAGATAGGCAATCAAAAGCAGCAGGACCAGACGGTGATTAAGTCCTTTCTGCAGGAGATAATATGCAAGTAACAAGGTTGTTACAAGCTCAGTTAAGTTTATGGCAAGTCCGTATGCCATTGTCATCTCTGAAGATTCTTTAAACAGGAGGACTGTAAGGCTGCATGCTACCCAAAGGAACCAGTTTACAAATGGGAGATAGATGTTCTCCCTCATGGCTGTGGGATGAAGTAACCTTATCTTCGGCCATAAATTAAGCGTGACCGCCTCCCCGAACAGGTTGAATGATCCGGTTATTATCGACTGGCTTGCAATAAATGATGCCGCAACCGCAATAATTATCCCCGGTATAAGGAACCATGACGGCATGATAGCAAAGAAGGGATTCATATCAGATACAGACCGTATATTCATCATAACCCATGCACCCTGTCCGAAATAGTTAAGTATAAGAGCAGTTTTGACGAAAGCCCACGATATTCTGATGTTTTTTACACCGCTTGAGCCCATACCGGCATAAATCATTTCGGCGCCCGTAATTGACAGGAAGACCGCACCGAGAAGCATGAATCCGCCCGGATACTCATTTACAAACCGGTAAGCATAAACAGGATTAAGTGCTTTTAAAATGTCCGGATAGCTTATTATCTGTATTAATCCCACTGCAGCAATTAAGATGAACCATATCGCCATTACCGGGCCGAGGGCTCTCCCGAGGATGTTTGCCCCGAACTGCTGGACAAAGAAAAGAAGGCCAATTATAAGCAGGACAACGGGAATTACAGGTATTGCCGGGAATGAAAGCCTGAAACCTTCTATCGATGATGTCAGTGTGATTGCGGGTGTAATGATCCCGTCGGCAAGGAAAGCAGCTCCCCCGATCATCGTAAGAAGCGCGACCCAGGAACCCTTGCTTTTTATAAGGGAGAAGAGTGTAAAAATGCCGCCCTCGCCGTTGTTATCAGATTTTAGCGCGATCAGTACATACTTGACAGTTGCAGAGAGAGTCAGAGTCCAGAAGATGCACGACAATCCTCCAAAGATCAGCAACTCGTTCAGGTTTCCCGGCGTGTTGTTAATTATGGCCCTGACTGTATACAGGGGGCTCGTCCCGAGGGAACCGAAAATTATCCCCAGGGTAGCAAGTGCACCGGCAACTGACAGATTCCTTATTCCACGATTAATTTCACCGTTTTTCATCACAGCCCTGCAATTAAGTGTAATTAAAATGCAAAAAGGACATCAAAGTTATAAATAATTTATCTTTGAGGCGGAAATGTCAGTTATAAAATCAATAATACAGCGGTTTAACATGGCTGATCCGCGGAATAAAAATCTGAAGGGACCGGCAGCCCTCTTTCTGTTCCTGTGCATTTCACCAATAATGCAGGGTCAGGATACTCTTCCATCAGTACAAAAGGTATCTCTTCTGTTCATGGGCGACATAATGGGACACGATTCACAGATCAATGCTGCCGCGATACCCGGCACAGGAACTTATGATTACAGGGAAGTGTTCATGCATGTTAAACCCCTTATCGATTCCAGCGATTTCTCGGCATCCAATCTGGAAGTCACCCTTGCAGGTCCGCCCTATAAAGGATATCCTCAGTTCAGCTCCCCTTCTGCACTTGCAGCAGCATGTACTGAGGCAGGAATAGACTGCCTTTTCACCGCAAATAACCATTCAGCCGACCGTGGAAAATCCGGTATCATCAGCACCCTTGACAGGCTCGACAGTATCGGAATACCCCATACGGGAACATTCAGGAATAAAACATCAAGAGACACCCTTCAGCCCCTTGTCGTTAACCGGAACGGCATTTCTGTTGCCTTCCTCAATTATACCTACGGAACAAACGGCATAACAGTACCTCCCCCTGTTATTGTAAACATGCTGGATAAAGAAAAGATCACTGAGGACATTATGAAAGCTAAAGAATTAAAACCCGATGTCCTCATCCTTGCCCTTCACTGGGGAACAGAATATGATACAATCCCTTCGGAGAACCAGATATTACTGGCTAATTACTTCTTCTACAAAGGAGTTGATATTATTATCGGATCACACCCCCATGTGATCCAGAAAATGATATGGCAGAAAGACAATCCTGTGTTTAAAAACAAAGCTGTTACATATTCCCTGGGAAATTTCATTTCAAACCAGCGTAAACCAGGGACCGACGGCGGTTCAATGGTTAAGATCGAACTTACAAAAACCGACAGTTCTGTTGTGATATCTGACGCCGGCTACTATCTGACATGGGTATACACCCCTGTCGAAAACGGAAGAATGAGATTTTATATACTTCCCTGTGCAGGATTCGAGAATAAACCGGAATTCTTTACAGATAAGAATGACTACCTGAGGATGATGAAATTCATTAAAAGTGCAAGATCCCTTCTCTCAGGACAGAACGAAGGATTTCACGAAATTATCCCTCAGGGAAAGTAACTGTGTTAAGATCATACTGGCATCATTTTACTCCTAAATCCTCCGGGAAGCATAGCCGCCAACCTAAGGACCAGAAAAAAGATTAATTAGCAGAATTATAATAATATAAGTTTCCCCTCCTTTTTTCAAGGAGGGGTGGCCAGACGAAGAAATCGTCGGACTTGCAGAAGTTTAATTGTCTGGCCGGGGTGGTTTATTAAATTCTGAGCAATAAGTTCACTTTTAGTAAGTCCGCATTAACCACCCCCGCCGGGAAAGCACGATTGTAATCATATCAAAATCAGCAATCCCGGCCACCCCTCCTTTAAAAGTAGGGGAAACTTATTTAGTTAAGCCCCAGATAATTACAGTTGTTTATATGATTAAAATATTCCTAAGGTTGACGCCAATCCCCAAGGGGGCTTACTAAAAATGGCCAGACTTAAGTTCCCGGGACTTTTTTAAATCTGACCATGTAACTAAAAAATGTTAATAATTCATTACCGGATAATGAATAATTGATGTTTTTATAGATATTTGCAGAATACGAGGGGAAATACAACTAACCGGAATAATATGAATGATTCGATAGCACTGCTTTCCGTTACAGCCATCTCAATAGGATTTTTTCATACTATCCTTGGTCCTGATCATTATCTGCCGTTCATAGTGTTGAGCGAAGCAAAAAAGTGGACCCTGAGGAAAACAATGTTCATTACATTCATTTGCGGCCTTGGTCATGTCTTAAGCTCGGTTATTCTTGGTCTCATTGGTATCGCTGTAGGTATTTCACTGAATAAGCTGGTTGATACAGAATCGTTTCGAGGTAACATAGCTGCATGGCTGTTTATTGCATTCGGACTTGTTTATATGATAATCAGCATAAGGAACCTGATACGAAATAAAAAGCACAGTCACTCTCATTTTCATCCCGGAGGCGAAAAACATTCACATGAACACGACCACCACAGGGAACATCTTCATGTACATGATACTGATGTAGTTAAAACAACGCCCTGGATACTGTTCCTCATTTTTATCTTTGGCCCGTGCGAACCGCTTATCCCGATACTTATGTACCCTGCCGCCCAAAGCAATATAGGCGGCGCTGTTCTGGTCTCAGTACTTTTCTCGGCAGTGACAATTGCAACAATGATGTCGGTGGTACTGGTCTTCAAGCTCGGATTTAGCAGGATAAACCTTAAACCTGTTGAAAAATACAGCAACGTCATTGCAGGTACAGTTATATTTCTTTCCGGCATGGCAATACAGTTTCTCGGTTTATAGAGTCTGTGCATAATCTTACTGATATTCTTTTACCCCTAAATCCCCCAGGGGGGGGACTTATTGAACATCTGATACTTAAGAAGCTATCTTGTGTATGAGTGGCAGATCGGGAGGATATTGTGATAATCTCTTTAGACCGGTGATGACCTTCTGATCTGTTCTCAAGAAAAACCGGATTAATTCACATTTAATTGTTAGCTTTGCGGTAAACATTTTAAGTGTAATGGGATACGATTATAATACTCAGCGAAAAAGGATGGCATTACCGGAGTATGGCAGGAATGTCCAGAAGATGGTTGATCATGTAAAGACCATTGAGGACAGGGATGAGAGGAACCGTGCTGCCAAAACGATAATCCAGATAATGGGTAATCTCAATCCGCACCTGCGCGATGAGGGAGACTTCAAGCATAAACTCTGGGATCATCTTGCGCTTATTGCAGGCTTTGATCTTGAGATTGACTCTCCCTACCCCATGCCCGAAAAGGCGAAGTTCAAAGAAAAACCGAATCAGATCCCATACAAACAGGGAGACATCAGGTTCCTGCATTACGGCCGCTTAATTGAACTTATGATAGATGCGGCATCAGAAATGGAAGAAGGAGAAGAGAAGGAATACCTTACAACCCTGATAGTCAACCAGATGAAAAAATCATATGTTACCTGGAACAGGAGCCAGGTTGCCGATGAAGTCATTATCGGTGATATGACCCAGTTGTCCGGCGGTAAACTTAAAATGACTGAAGGAGTCAGGATCCTTGAAGTAAAAGAATTATTGCCCCAGCCAAAGAAAAAGCCCATGCAGGGCAAACCCCACGGCAAACAGCAAAACAAGCAGTACATTAAGAAGAAAAGCCATAACCGGCATTGATCCCCACATAAATAAGTATCGTCTGACCAATTGCCCGCCCGGCAGTCTGGTCGTCCGTCTATTTAACCATCAGTCATCTGTCTGATACCTCCCACAGGTCAGTAATACCAGACTGCAAGACCGCAAGACTGCAAGACTGCAAGACCGTCAAACCTTCGGACCGTCGATCCTTTCCGCCTGCCAATTTGTCAATCTCCATATCCATGGCAGACTATTTGAGGTAGTAATGTTCAAAAATCGAAAAGTATCAGAAATGATTAAAAAGAAGAGCTTTGTGAAGGAGGAAACCAAAGAAGTACAGGACCCTGAAAATAAAGATAATAAAGAAGTGGAAGAACCTGCTGAGCAGTCCCCGGGCGGAGAAACACCGGAAACTGCACCTGAAGGAGATATTGTCACAGGTGACGAACAGAAAACTGAGAGCACTGACAAAGTTAGTACTCCGGATAATTCTTATGAAGAAAAACTGGCAGAGATGCAGGACAGGTATCTCCGTCTTTCAGCTGAATTCGATAATTACAGGAAAAGGACCCTCAGGGAGAAAATGGAGCTGACAAAATATGCTTCCGAAAGCATCCTGATGAAGCTGCTCCCTTTCATGGATGATTTTGAAAGAGCATTGAACAATTCTGCCAATGCAAAAGATTGCAATGCTGTCAAAGAAGGTATTGATCTTATCCATACAAAATTCGTTGATTTTCTGAAACAGAATGGTGTTACAGAAGTAGAAGCGCTGAACTGTGCTTTTAATTTCGATCTTCATGATGCCGTTGGCAAAGTACAGGTTGAAGATGAGAATATGAAAGGTAAAATTGTGGATGTCGTGCTCAAAGGGTACTTTCTTCAGGATAAAGTTATAAGGCATTCAAAGGTGATTGTCGGGGAATAATATAACAACCTTGTTCATGTTAAAGCCTGGAGTTGCAGGTAATAAGTCAGGAGATGGGAAAAAGAGATTATTATGAGGTTCTGGGGGTGTCGAGAAATGCCACCAAAGATGAAATAAAGAAAGCCTACAGGAAACAGGCTTTAAAATACCATCCCGATAAAAATCCGGGCGACAAGAAAGCTGAGGAGAACTTTAAAGAAGCAGCTGAGGCTTATGAGGTTCTGTCAAATGATGAAAAAAGATCGAGGTATGACAGGTTCGGTCATGCCGGTATGAGCGGAGCCAGCGGAGGCTTCGGAGGCGGCGGAATGACAGTCGAGGACATTTTTTCTTCTTTCGGAGATATTTTCGGAGATGCTTTCGGAGGATTCGGAGGTTTTTCCACAGGCCGGAAAAGCCGCAGAGTGAACAAGGGAACTAACCTCAGGGTAAAAGTCAAACTTAACCTTAACGAGATATCCTCCGGTACTGAAAAGAAAATCAAAGTTAACAAGTACGATACCTGTACAGCGTGCGGGGGAACAGGTGCTGCCGATGCCGGCAGCCTGTCAAACTGCCAGACATGTCACGGCACCGGACATGTAACAAGGGTAACAAATACTATGCTTGGACAGATGCAGACTACGTCAGTTTGTCCGGCATGCGGCGGCGATGGCAAAACAATTACAAGAAAATGTCCGTCATGCTATGGCGAAGGCATAGTCCAGAAAGAAGAGATCATAAAGATCAATATACCTGCAGGAGTAGCCAGAGGTATGCAGATGACCCTTTCGGGAAAGGGTAATGCTGCCCGGAGAGGAGGTGCCAACGGCGACCTTCTGGTTGTAATTGAGGAAGATGAACATCCGGAATTAATAAGAGAAGGCAACGATCTGATCTATAACCTTTTCATCAGTGTTCCTGATGCAATCCTGGGAACAAATGTTGAAATTCCCACTGTTGATAATAATGTTAAAATAAAGATCGAACCGGGTACCCAGCCCGGAAGAATACTCAGACTGAGAGGTAAAGGTCTCCCGGAAGTCAACGGTTATGGCAGGGGCGACCTGCTCGTAAATGTAAACGTCTGGATACCAAAAAATATGACGCGGGAAGAAGCCAAAGTCATCGAAAAACTTAAAGAATCACAATCATTTATTCCCCGTCCGGATAAGAACGATAAAGGTTTCTTCGAGAGAATGAGAGGCTATTTCGAATAAAACTCTGATTGTAACTCTCTGTGTAACTCTGTGAACCTCCGTGTATCTCTGTGTTAGTTCTTAATTTTTTTTATCAGCAAGAGTAGATGATACACAGAAGTGACAAGTAGATTTTTTATATTTACACCTCTTTTACTCAAAACATACTTTCTCTATGCCACTATTTGAAGCAACCAACATCACCAAACAGTTTGGAACCGTGACTGCTCTCGATAATGTCAGCATCTCCGTTCCGGGCAAGTGCATCTACGGGCTTCTCGGGCCCAACGGCGCAGGAAAAACCACTCTGCTGAGGATAATAAACCAGATAACAGGACCAGATTCCGGCTCACTATTCCTCAATGGTAAAAAACTTACTCCGGAGGATGTCAGAATGATCGGATACCTTCCTGAAGAAAGAGGGCTGTACAAGAAAATGAAAGTAGGGGAACAGGCACTGTACTTTGCACAACTCAAGGGCCTTTCAAAGACTGAAGCAATGCGGCGACTCAAATACTGGTTCAAAAAGCTCGATATAGTTGACTGGTGGGGAAAAAAAGTTGAGGAGCTTTCCAAAGGTATGCAGCAAAAAGTACAGTTCATTACAACTGTACTCCATGAACCCAGTCTCATAATTTTTGATGAACCTTTCACCGGGTTTGATCCGGTAAATGTAAACACAATAAAAAATGAGATCCTCTTCCTTAGGGAAAAGGGAGCAACAATAATCTTTTCAACTCATAATATGTCATCTGTCGAGGAGCTTTGTGATAATATTACTCTTATAAACAAAGCAAAAACAATCCTGGAGGGTGGAGTAAGTGATATCCGCAATAAATGGGCTGCAAATGAATATGACCTTGTGTTCAGCGGTAATATTGCTATACCTGAAAACGGACAGTTCAAAATCCTGAGCCGTCAGTTTGAAAATGAAAAAACCACTATCAGGCTTAAAACTCCGGGCCGCGTGGTGGCAAATGATATTCTAAGAGATGTAATTGATAAAGGAACAATTTTATCTTTCAATCCTGCCCTGCCCTCAATGAACGAGATATTCATAAGGGTAGTCCAATCCCGTAATTACGAAACCGATCAAACCTCTAAAGATTAAATCCATGACCAAGACTGCTATAATTATCAAACGGGAATACCTGACAAGGGTCAGAAAGAAATCCTTCATAATAATGACAATTCTTGCGCCTCTGATTATAGCTTCCTTTGTCATACTTGTACCTCTGATAATGCTTTCGGGGGACAAGGATTACAAAAAGATAGCCATTGTTGAAGATCATACTGCAATTTTTAAAAATATAATCCCCGACACAAAGAATGAGAAATTCATCTACCTGGAGGGCGCAAATATAAATGATCTGATCGACACATTCGAGGAAGCGGGGTATTTCGGTGTACTGTATCTCTCTCCCGAAGCGCTTAACAACCCCATTCTCTATTCCAAAAAACAACCCGACATAGGACTTCTGGATCATATTTCAGGTTCAATGAAAAAAGAAATCGAAAAACAGAAGCTTCTTACCTATAATATTCAAAACCTCGATTCAATACTCACGCAGATCAGGACAAATGTTTCGGTATCAACAAAGCTGGTTGATGAAAGAGGGAAAACAACCGAGACAAGTACGGGAATTTCAATGGCTCTAGCCTATATAGGCGGATTGCTTATGTACATGCTCGTGTTCATTTTCGGATCACAGGTCATGAGAGGTGTGATTGAAGAAAAGACAAGCCGTGTTGTCGAAGTAATTGTCTCCTCTGTAAAACCTTCAGAGCTTATGATGGGAAAAATAATAGGAATTGCCCTTGTCGGGCTTACACAGTTCCTGATATGGGTGTTCCTGACTATAGGTGCGGTTGCCGTGGTTAAATCAACTGTCCTTAAAAAATCGGATATTACGGATATCACACAAACAGTGACCCAGGATGTAATGTCGGCAAACCAGCCTGCGATGGCGAGTGCCCAAACCAGGGAGATTTCATCCCAGGCAGAGGAATTTGCTAAAATATTTGACAGTGCCATGAATCAGAACTGGCCTCTTATAATACTTTCTTTCATATTCTACTTCGTTACAGGCTATCTGCTTTATGCGGCAATATTTGCGGCAATAGGATCGGCGGTAGACAACGAGACGGAGACCCAGCAGTTCATGCTGCCGGTCACAATACCGATAATTCTGGCACTCCTTGTGGCAATGGGTACTATGCAGAATCCTGAAAGTTCTGTTGCATTCTGGTTTTCAATCATCCCGCTGACATCACCGATAGTCATGGTCGCAAGGATTCCCTTTGGCGTACCCGCCTGGCAGATAATCCTGTCGATGGCATTAATGGTTATAACCTTTATTGCCTTCGTATGGATGGCAGCAAAAGTCTACAGAACAGGCATTCTTATGTACGGAAAGAAAACCTCGTGGAAAGAACTCTGGAAATGGCTAAGGTACAGCGGATAGTAGGGCGAAGGGCACAGAGCACAGGGCTCAGAGCACAGAGCACAGAGCAAAGAGCACAGAGCGCAGGGCTAAGGGCTAATGACTGCCAACTGCCAACTGCATGCCAGGTAATATGTGATGAACCCTGAGCTCTGAGCCCTGAGCTCTGAGCTATTGTATTTGAACTATTAAACCAAAAATGAATGTCAAAAATACTGGTAATTGACGACGAAAGGGCTATCCGGAACACTTTGAAGGATGTTCTGGAGTATGAGAAGCATGAGGTTGATCTTGCTGAGGACGGGGCGTCGGGGATTGAATTATTCTCTGCAAATAATTATGACATAGTATTATGTGATATAAAGATGCAGAAAATGGACGGGATTGAAGTCCTTCAGAAAATCACTGAGATATCATCAGTCACACCCGTAATAATGATATCAGGTCATGGTAATATTGATACGGCTGTTGAAGCTATAAAGAAAGGTGCTTATGATTTTCTTGAAAAACCCCTCGACCTCAACAGACTCCTTATAACAATAAGGAATGCCACGGACAAATCAACTCTGATAACACAGACCCAGGTTCTGAAGAACAAGGTAAGCAGGATGTATGAGATTGTTGGTGAATCGGAAGCCATACGCAAGGTAAAAGAGATGATAGACAGGGTTGCTCCGACCGAAGCACGGGTTCTCATTACAGGAGCAAATGGTACAGGAAAAGAACTTGTTGCCCATCAGATCCATGAGAAGAGTAACAGGGCGAGAGGCCCGTTCGTTGAGGTCAACTGTGCTGCAATACCTTCGGAACTGATTGAAAGTGAACTATTCGGACACGAGAAAGGTTCATTCACCTCTGCCATAAAACAACGCATTGGAAAGTTTGAACAGGCTAACGGAGGAACATTGTTCCTCGATGAAATAGGCGATATGAGCCTTTCAGCCCAGGCAAAAGTCCTGAGGGCTCTCCAGGAAAACAGGATAACAAGGGTCGGATCCGACAAGGATATCCAGGTCAATGTGAGGGTTGTCACCGCAACAAACAAGAATATAAAGAAGGAGATTGAGAACAACTCCTTCAGAGAGGATCTTTATCACCGGCTCAGCGTAATTCTTATCCATGTTCCCACTCTCAACGAACGGGAGGAAGATATCCCGCTTCTTGCTGATCACTTCAATACAATGATCTGCAAGGAGTATGGTATGAGCAAAAAGGTTATAAGGAAAGATGCCATAAAGGAGCTTCAGAAAATCGAGTGGACTGGCAACATAAGGGAATTCAGGAACGTCCTCGAGAGACTAATAATACTGTGCAGGGATGAAATAACCGGCGCCGATGTGCTTACCTATGCCAGACCTGTCTCCGGAGGAAATGTATAAGATCAGCTTTTCTTCTTGATCTTCAGCTTCTGTCCTACCTGTATCTTCTGCGGATCTGAAATACCGTTCAGTGAGAGTATATCACTTATTGTAACATTGTCGTACATTTTTACAATATCCCATATAGTATCGCCATACCTGACAGTATGGGTTATATAATCCCCATCGGTCTGGTTTTGAAGAAGTGACGCAATAGGCTGAACACTGACCGGAGCACTCTTACCAATCATTGCCTGTTTTTCTGCAAATGACATCTCATTTATACCTCCATACTGACCGGCTTTTGCCGGGTCGACATAAATTGCCAGGTTCTGACCTATCCTGATTGTATTCCGGTAAATATTATTCCAGTACCTGAGGTCAGAAAGACTGACCCTGTACCATTCCGAAATGAATCCAAGATTATCGCCCTCCTTAACCTTATAAATCAGCTTTGTTTTTCCTTTTACATCAGCCGGAACATATGTCGATCTTGAAGGATCGACAAGCCGGATAGAATTGGTGAGGTAAACATCTGATTTATAGCCCCTAATGGTATCATTCAGGTCGATAAAGTCCCCCAGATGGCTTACAGGAAGCGTAAGTGCCTGCGGCTTTGCCGATCCGGGAACGAGCCCGGTCCGGTACTGCGGATTGAGAGCCCGGAGCTCTCCTGCAGGGATTTTCATAACTTCCGATATCTGGTCAAGATGAATATCGTTATTAATCATTATAGTGTCGGTCGCAACAGGAAAATTAAGGGGCAGCGGTTTGATCTTATGAAGGTCATAATAGTTAACCGCATACATGGCGGCTACAAATCCGGGGATATAACCTCTTGTTTCCCTGGGAAGCCTGTAATAGATCTCCCAGTAATCTTTTTTGTTTCCCGACCTCCGGATGGCTTTGTTCACATTACCGGGACCACAGTTATAAGCAGCAATTACAAGGATCCAGTCTTTATAAATAGCATACAGATCCTTCATATACCGCGCAGCTGCATGAGTTGCCTTAACGGGATCCCTGCGCTCGTCGACTATCGAATTTACAGTAAGACCGTAAGAACGGCCGGTGCTGTACATGAACTGCCACAGACCCGTTGCCCCTACCCTTGATACGGCATTCGGATTAAGAGCCGATTCAATTATTGCCATATATTTCAGCTCAACGGGTATTCCATAGGAATCGAAAATATTCTCGATCATAGGGAAATAATAATCCTTCAATCCCATGATCGAACTGAAAAGCTCCCTTTTCTTCACCGTATAAACATGGATATGATTCCGGATTATGGATCCGTATGGAAGCCTAATTATTGTATTGATCCTGCCCAGTCTTTCCTTATAAACGGAATCCGTAAACATAATTCCATTGGAGTCATCCGACAACAGGTCCGGATTATCCGCAAGAGCCATTTTTACATACCAGCTGTTCACAAGGCTGTCCAGGTTGGCCGTAATAATATCGGCACTGGTATCCGATCTGATTATTATTGTATCGTTAACTGCTATAGCATTGATATTTACAGTCAGTGCAATGCAAATAATCGTAACAAAATCTCTTATCCTCATCGTCCCGTCATTAAGTTAAAAAAACAGTCTGAAACTGACATTCAGTCCCAGAGCAGCAAAACCTTCCTGTGGTACCTGAACCGGTTCAATCTGCAGGTTGAGGTTATTGCTGATATCATAGTTAAACAGACTTGCGTCTACATTTGCATCGAGAACCGTAAGAAGGTACCACGCAGCGAAGCCAATATACGAAAGGTCACGGTATTTTTTAAAATAATCTACCTGTCTTAACATTCTTTCCGTGTACCACGATGCCGCAGAAGGATCGTAGGTTTTAGGATGGAGTACAGGGTCGTATGTTGCAGGATCAGCATTTTTAATAAGTTCGAGGTAGGAATCTGTCTGCGGAATATCGTCAGTGAAATCCTGATAAGCCTTCATGAACTTATTATAATTTGTTGAATTATATGTTATTGCAAAGACGGCGCCGCCGAAGCCTGCATAGACAAAAGGTACTTTCCAGAATTTCCTGTTATAGATCTGTCCCAGTCCTGGCAATGCAACAGCCAGCATTGTTGCTCTCATGGGATCAGCTTTAAGGAAGCGTTTAACCTTTTCCGGAACGGCAATAGTATCCTGTGCTGTACTGCTCTGCAGAATGCAGAACAGCAAAGAAATTATCAATATTGTTATTAATATCTGCGCCTTCATCAGTTATGAAACCGGACGTACCAGTTAAACGGCGCAGTAAAGATAATATTTTCAGGTGTTCAGGCGATCAAGCAGGCCTAAAATGCGTTCCATCTCTTCGTTATTGTCAAAAGGAATGACGATTTTCCCTTTTCCCTGTTCATTGATCCTGAAATTTACGTTTACTGAAAATATCTTATTCAGCTGATCTGTCAGCTGTATAAAATCCTGATTCAGTTGTTGTTTCCTTCTGGTCTTTTCGGAATCCTTTCCCGTTGCGGTCTGCAAATGTCTTACAAGTTCTTCAGTCTGCCGTACCGACAGATCGCCGTCGATAATTTTATAATATACGGAGATCTGTTTTTTTGGATCTTCAATATTCACAAGGGTCCTGGCATGGCCCATAGTCACATGTTTGTTCCGTATCCCCAGCTGGATCTCGGCCGGAAGCTTCAGCAATCTCAGGTAATTCGCGACCGTCGATCTTTGTTTTCCCACCCGTTCGCTGAGTTGTTCCTGGGTAAGCCTGCACTCTTCAATAAGACGCTGAAAACTGATGGCAACCTCCACCGCGTCGAGGTCTTCACGCTGTATATTCTCAACCAGAGCCAGCTCAAGCATCGCCTGGTCATCAGCAGTCCTTATATAGGCGGGAACATGTGTCAGCCCTGCCAGCCTGGAAGCTCTTAAGCGTCTTTCACCTGCTATCAGCTGGTATCTTCCGCTACCGGTTTCCCTTACCGTGAGAGGCTGAACGATGCCAAGCTTTCTGATCGAAGCGGCAAGCTCTTCCATGGCCTGCTCATCAAAGCTGCTCCTCGGCTGATATGGATTCCCGTCTATAAGATCAACCGGTATATCAGTGTTAGCTTCAACTTTCTTCTCGAGGATCTCCTTTTCAACACCTTCGATCAAAGCGCCCAGCCCTCTTCCCAATGCATTCTTTTTTGCCATAACCATTCCTTATCTGGTAAAAATCCTTTAAACCTGCTTAACCCTCGCCTCTTCCTTCTCAAGAAGCTCCTTGGCCAGATTAAGATAATTGACTGTCCCACGCGAATCAGCATCATAAAGAATTGCAGGCTGTCCAAAACTTGGCGCTTCGGAAAGCTTGACATTCCTCTGAATAATTGTCTTGAATACCATCTGCTGGAAATGCTTGTTCACCTCATCGGCAACCTGATTTGATAACCTCAGCCTGGCATCATACATAGTCAGGAGAAATCCTTCAATCTCAAGGCCAGTATTCAGGTTATTCTGAATTATCTTTATAGTATTAAGCAGCTTCCCCAGACCTTCAAGGGCAAAATATTCACACTGAACCGGTATTATAACCGAATGAGCTGCGGTAAGTGCATTTACAGTAAGCAAACCGAGCGAAGGAGAGCAATCAATAAATATGAAATCATAATCATTCTCTATCCTGCTTATCACATTCTTCAGTATCTTCTCCCTTTCCGGCCGGTCAAGCATCTCAATTTCAGCCCCCACAAGATCTATGTTCGATGGCATCAGTGAAAGATTCTCTATCTCACAACGCAAAATAGCTTCGGCCGGCTCCTTATTCTCAATAAGACAATCATAAATCGTACTCCTCATCTGACGAGTGTCAATCCCGATCCCGGAGGTAGCATTTGCCTGCGGATCCGCATCAACTATCAATATCTTCTTTTCAAGAGCCGCGAGGCTCGCTGCCAGATTTATTGCAGTAGTCGTCTTGCCTACTCCACCCTTCTGATTGGCTATCGCAATTATCCTTCCCATCTGCTTTCCTTTAGTATTTAACAGTTTTATTTTGAGCTTCAAATTTACTATTTAATGTACCACTGCTGCGGTAAGTGAAAGATGTAGTTGTAAACATTTTATTTGCGGTTTTCAACATCTTATTAACAACGTTTTTACACGCAAATAATTATATGTCTTTGAATTAATGCTTCTTAGGATAATAAAGTGCCTAAAGTTCATAGAGTTCATAAAATTCATAAAGTTTACTAAGATAATTGATCTCATAATATTACAACATTAACTATAAAACGATAACTTTAGGCACTTTAGGCACTTTAGGCACTTTAGGCACTTTAGGCACTTTAGGCACTTTAGGCACTTTCATCATGGCAAATAATTCTCGGAACAATACCTGGCTGGTAATCGTCAATCCCAATGCCGGTAACGGGAAAGGGAGCAAGGACTGGGAAAGGATCTCGGCTCTGTTCGGGAAAGAAGAGATCTCTTTTGAGGCGAAGTTCACTGAAAGGAAAGGTCAGGCAGTTGAATTTGCACGGGATGCGGTCATCAAAGGATTCCGCCAGATAATTTCGGTTGGAGGTGACGGAACTCTGAATGAGGTTGTCAACGGCATCTATTCCCAGGAAAAAATTTCTCGCTCAGAGATTACAATAGGAATGATACCCGTCGGGACTGGCAATGACTGGGGAAGGATGTTCGGTATTCCAACTGTTTATGAAGGTGCAGTAAGAGTAATTAAGGACAGGAAAACCCAGCTTCACGATGTCGGAACAGTAAGCTATTATTCAGGAAGCGTACAACAGAAAAGATATTTTATAAATATTGCCGGACTGGGATTTGAGGCTCTGGTTGTAAAAAAGACAAATAAACAGAAGGATAAGGGAAAGAGCAACCAGGCGCTTTATTTTTACAACCTGATATCGAGCCTGGTGTCTTACAGGATCACTCCGGCAGAGATAATCATTGACGGGAAAGGTACCCGTGCATCGATATTCTCCGTCAATGTGGGGAACGGAAGATATTGCGGCGGAGGGATGAGACAGACTCCGGATGCACTGCCCGACGACGGATTTCTGGATGTAACAGTGATCCGGGAAATGGGGAGGATTGAAATAATAAGAAGCCTGAAATTACTATATGACGGAACTATCCTCAGCCATCCAAAGGTAGACGGATACAGGTGCAAGAATGTAATAGTGAATTCAGAGTCATTATTGTCCGTCGAAGCAGATGGGGAATCACTTGGTCACACACCGGCAGAATTCGGCATTATTCCTTCCGGAATCAATGTTGTTTACGGGACAAAGATCATTCAACAACCCTGATCTCAAAGAGTCTGGGCCAGTTCTTTCCGGTTACAAATATCCTGCCCGTCGCTTTGTCAAAAGCTATCCCGTTCAATACATTTATGCTTGTATCGGTCCCCGGATCCTTCAGTATTCCCTTAAGATCAATATAACCAAGAAGTTTCCCGGCAGAAGGATCTATTCTGGCGATCAGATCTGTATTCCAGATATTTGCCCATATTTCGCCATTTATATATTCCAGCTCGTTAAGCTGATCAACCATTTTTTCGTTGTTATATACTTCAAGCCTGGATACAACGGTAAACATTTCCGGTTCGATAATATAGAGCACATTCGTACCGTCACTCATTACTAAATGATCATCCATAGTGGTAAGTCCCCACCCTTCGGACTGGTAATAGATCTTATTAATAAGGTTGAATGTGGATTTTTCATAGACAAATCCAACTTTCGATCTCCAGGTTACCTGGTATATCCTGTCTTTAAACAATGTAATTCCTTCCCCAAAAAGATCCTGACTCAGGTTAAGCTGGCGCAGCACCTTCCCTGTATGCAGTTCTACTTCTCTCAACGTTGATCCGGTTTCCTGTCCTGTTCCTTCATACAATAACCCGTTGTCATAGAATAATCCCTGTGTAAATGCTTCCCGGTCATGAGGATATTCGTTAATGACCTTATAACTGTTTTTTACCGGTATGATATCTGAAAGGATGACCATGAATCGTGCAATAGTTGTCCGGGGCCTGCCTCCTCGGTATGCAACAGCCTTCAGCGATCTTCTCCCGGTACTCAGAGTAAAAGATCCGGGAATTGAATAATCCCACGGGCCCTGCCTCAGAGTAACTACAGCCTTACCGTCATAATAGAGCAGTACCGAATCGGGTTCAGGACCAGGATTTACTGAGGTAAGAATAACATTTACCGGATAGCCTGATCTGAATGTCGAATTCTCTTCAGGACTCTTCATCCTTATCAGTCTGATCTCTTCATCTGCCTTGACTGCAGGTATTGCTTCCCCTTTCTCCTCCCCGGCCTTCCCCGGGCGGCCTGAGCATGAAAGAGTCCAAACTGTAAGCAACACTGATAAGATCAGGGAAAGATATTTAACAGAATTATTTCTCATCCGGACTTATTATCCTGGTAATTAGTCGTTTAAATATATTTTTTCTTGCAGAATTAATCCTTTTTTCTGCAACCTTCATCTCAAGATCGTAAGGAAAAAGCATTTGCCACACTTCACTCCAGCCCGGGAATCCGCCAAGATTCCTGTCATCGATATAAATATCAGCATCTATTTTCCTGCTTATTGATTCGGTAAGAATTTCCTCGGGATAATTTTTATTGACAGCATAAAATTCGATACCGTTCAGTCTGCAGTATTCGACTGCCTCCTCAAGCTCCTTCCCTGCCCTGAATGTCCAGAGGATCAGTCTGGCGCCTTTTTTCTCAAGCTCCTTCAGGGTCCGGAATGCAAACAGCTTCTCCTTTCCTATCGCAGGATATTCGTGATCAACAATAGTGCCGTCAAAGTCCACAGCAATTTTTATGTTCAATAGATCATCCATCCTGTGTTTCTCCGAGGAGCCAAATTTAACCAAATTGAAGTTATTACTGAAATTTATCTTAATTTTAACTTCTTCGCGATATCAAATGACCAAAATGAAGCATATTCCCAACTTTATTACATCTCTCAACCTGACATCAGGCTTTGTTTCAATTATTTTCACCCTTAACGGAGATCCTGTTTCCGCTTCCTGGCTCATACTTGCAGCGATGATATTTGATTTTCTGGATGGTTTCTCCGCAAGGTTGCTGAAGGCTTATTCGGATATCGGGAAAGAGCTTGATTCTCTGGCAGATGTGGTAAGCTTCGGTGTTGCACCCGGATTAATAATATTCCTGCTCCTGGCAGAAGCCCTCGGGGTTTCACAGCCATTTACTATCACTTCCGACTCTTTGCCTGTATTCCTTCTGTTATGTTCCTCAGCTGTTATGCCGGTTTGTGCCGCATTGCGCCTTGCTATCTTCAATATCGACGAAACCCAGGCCAGATCCTTCAAAGGCTTGCCCACTCCTGCAAGTGCACTCGCAGTAATTTCAATTGTTTTTGCATCATTTTACGGCGATCCGGGTATCAGCAAATCAATAACAGGATCTCCGGCTGCAATGTTGATACTTACTCTGGTCCTCTCACTTCTTATGGTAAGCCGTATACCGCTCCTTTCCCTGAAAACTTCCCATCTAAGGTTCAAAGGTAATGAAGGCAGATATTTACTCATAATAATGACAGTACTGTCATTTGCTTTCGGAGGGATAAATGCAGCCCCGCTGATAATACCTTTGTATATACTTGCATCGCTCGCCTCACTTCTTTTCAAAGAAAAAGCTCATAACCTTTAACTTCCGGCTTCCGGCTTCCGGCTCCCGGCTTCCGGCTTGCGGCTTGCGGCTTGCGGCTCTTTGCTCTTTGCCCTCCGCTCTTTGCTCTGAGCTCTCCGCTCTCTGCTCTCCGCTCTCCGCCCTTTGCCCTGAACTCTTCGCCCTGTGCCCTGCGCCTAATAAACATGTCCCTCTTCTGAAAGCTCTTCCTCAGTTATCTTTTCCCGGCTGATCGCTCTCCATGCATACCATATATACAATATTACAAAAGGTATAATAAATGATACATACATCATGGTTTTCAGGGTAAAGAGGCTGGAGGAAGCATTCCGGATCGTCAGGGAACTCCTGAGGTCGAATGACGACGGATAGAATGCAGTCCCGTTGAAGCCTGCAATAAGGAAGAGGGAAAAAACAGTGAGGATAGTCCCGGCTCCGCTAAACCAGATCCCCTTCCGGCTGCCATTAAAGATCGTAGTAATTAATCCATACAGTACTCCTGCGACACCGGCAAGGAAAAGGATCAGTACCACAGGCATCTGAATCAGATTGGACAGGTATTTGAATTTCTCCATCACTACATTGCCTGTCACCTCATCGACCGCATAGCCTTTCGAGACAAAAAGTGAGACTACGAAAAACAGGAAAAATACAAGGAATGCAACAGAATTTATAATCAGCTTCCTTACCGATCTGTCTGTAAGATCTTCATCGCTTACTGAATTAATAATGAACATTGATGCGTTGCATTTTACAAGGAAGAGTACTGCAAGTCCGAGAGCTACATTCCTTGCATCGAGCAGGGCTTCGAGGCCGTGCCACTGATTAGCCCATTTAACATGGTTCATATAGTCGAGGCTGAACTGTGATCCTGTAAAGAATGTAGCAACTTCCGTGCCTATAAGGAAAGGCCCCAGCGCACCGTTCAGATACAGGAAAATATCAAAGGTTTTCCTGCCAAATACATTTGCCGGTTTAGACCTGTATTCATAGGCTATTGCCTGGATTATAAAACTGAACAATATCGCTATCCAGACCCAGTATGCACCTCCAAAGCTGGAAGCATAGAAGAGAGGGAAGGATGCAAAAAATGCACCGCCGAAAGTGACAAGTGTAGTGAAAGTAAACTCCCATTTCCGTCCCAGGGCATTTACAAGAATTGTCTTTTGCTTTTCATTGGCAGGAAGCGAGAAGATCATCGACTGGCCACCCTGGACAAACATCAGGAAAACCAGCAGCGCTCCCAGGAGAGATATTATTATCCACCAGTAGCTTTGCAGGAATGAATATGAAATCAGTGTTATCATCTTATTTTCCTCCTAATGTTTTGGTCCTGTTTTAATCTGTCTTATCATAATAGACACTTCGGCAAACAGAAGTGCTGTAAATAGAATTGCAAAAAGGATGAATGTCGTGATCACTGAACCAGTGCCGATCTGGGAGACTGCAGCAGATACAGGCATAAGGTCCTGTATTATCCATGGCTGACGGCCCATCTCGGCAAGAACCCAGCCTGACTGACTGGCAATATACACAAGCGGGATGGAGATTATAAGAATCCATAGGAACCATTTTTGTTTAGTGATCGTCCCCCTGTAGTTAAAAAACAATGCGAGGGCGCAGACAAGTATGAAAAAGAAACCCAGCATTACCATAAGGTGGAATGTATAAAAGGCTACTGATACGTTAGGGATTGCATCTTCGGGTTTATTCAGGAAACCATATCCGAAATAACTGAAATAATTATCGATGAAGTCCTTATCATTGAACATTTCTTTAATGTTATTAGCCTGTTCAGTATCGTTTATCATCCTTGCCCTCTTATAGTCCATCAGCACTTCCCTGGCAAACTTCCCCCTTTCCATCTTCTCGGTGACAGGTATAATATCAGATCTTTCGGGTGAACCGTAAAGCAGATCTGTTATCCCTGGAACATAGGCATTTTTATCACCACCGGTCATAACTGACAGGAAACCTGGTATCTCTATTTTGAAGACAAAGTCTTTTTTTGTCTTTTCCCCCAGTTTCTGACCGGAGTCTTTAAGTATACCTGCAGCAACAAGACCAGCATTACTTTTCCCATTGTAATGAGCTTCAAAAGCCGCAAATTTTATTGGCTGATGTTCAGCTAAGGTTCGTGCCGATGTATCTCCTGTAAATGCCACTGTGAGCGAAGATGCCAGCCCGAATATCCCCGCGATAAGTATACTCTTCTTTGCAAGCCATTCCTCACGGTTTTTCAGAAGGAACCAGGCGCTCACACCCAGGACAAATACAGATGCAAGTAAAAACCCTGAAGTAACTGTATGGAAGAATGTATCAATAGCGACGGGATTAAAGAGGACAGCCCAGAAGTCAGTCATCTCGTTCCGTGCAGTTTCGGGATTGAATGTCATTCCTACCGGATTCTGCATCCATGCATTTGCGACCAGTATCCATAATGCCGATAGGTTAGCGCCTATCCCGACCAGCCAGGTCGATGCGAGATGGAATTTTTTTCCAACTTTGTTCCATCCGAAAAACATAACGGCTACAAAAGTCGATTCAAGGAAAAATGCGAGTATACCTTCTATAGCCAGAGGTGCTCCGAAAATATCCCCGACAAACCAGGAATAATTTGACCAGTTGGTTCCGAATTCAAATTCCAGAATAATCCCTGTAGCCACTCCAATAGCAAAATTAATCCCGAACAGGGTCATCCAGAACTTTGTCATTCTTTTCCATTCCTCCTTACCTGTCCTGACATATATTGTCTCCATTATAGCAACTATAAATGACAGACCCAGGGTCAGAGGAACAAAGATCCAGTGATACATGGCAGTCAGGGCAAACTGTGCCCGCGACCAGTCAACAAGTGACAAATCAGCATTTTCAATCATGAGATTTATTTGAGGGTGTTAATTGATCAAGTACATAGTCGCTTCTCTGTTTCTCATTTTCAAAGTTCTTCTTAAGAAAATCTGGGAAAAAGAAGAGTTTAAGTATAGCGAAAATAATAAAAAGCTTAATAAGAATTATGATCCAGACTTTCTTTCCCCAGGATGACATGTTTGAAAATCCATCATAATAAAAGCGGAAAACCTTCTTTAAAAGATCTTTCATTATAAGCACTATGTTGATCCTTGCAATATACAAATAAGAATATCTGTAACCTTTCAATCTCCGGATGCTAAATTGGTCTTCTGCCCCGGATCATTTCCGGATGTGTTATTTGTATCTTTTCCCTTAGCCTCATTATCAGGTGTTTCATGGGAAAGATCGCTCTGTGCCAGTCCGGAAGTGATCTTCTGCACAGGCTTGAAGCTGTAAAAGAACTCCCGGGCAAAAACCCTCAGAACTGTATAACCCGGTATCCCCAGTATCATACCGGGTATTCCTGCAGCAAACCCGGCAGCCAGCACAACAATGAAGACCTCAAGGGGATGGGCTTTAACGCTGTTTGAAAAAATCAGGGGCTGAAATATGACATTATCAATTAACTGAGTTATGGCTACCACTGCCGTCATAAAATATACAAGAGGAACGACAACCGTTGTAAAATCCTGGTTAACATGTGATGCCACTCCCATTACAATTGTTATAAAAAAGCCCAGCCAGGGACCTATATAAGGTATTACATTCAGTATCCCGATAATCAGACCCATAACAAGAGCCTGCTGAAAGTCAATCCCAGCAATCGTCATCCCTATATCAATAAGTATCATGACACAGGTACACTGAATGAGTATCCCAATGAAATACCTTGTCAGAAGGTTCTTGATTGAATATAATGCATGGGTAAAACCCTCCGTATATTTGTCGGGAACCCACATCAGTATAGATTCAAAGAACAGATGCTGATCTTTCAGGAAAAAGAAAGTTATGAATGTGATCGAAAAAACAGCCACTGCTATATTTCCAAGAACTCCCAGAAGTGATCCGAGAAAACCCTTTACCTTTTCAATATCCAGAATTTCTGAAAGCTTCTGGTTAATGAATTCCTGAACAGAAAAATCAGAGTTCATATTCCGCCCGACTGAGCGGATCAGATCTTCAATGAATTTGATCGGTTTTTCTACAAGACTGACAATCTTTTCAGTCTCTAAGGTTGAAAAATAATTTATCTGCTTTGTTACGAGAGGTACAAAAATTAAAAAGAAAAGAATTATAAGACCCCATATTATAATGAGTGTCAGAAGAGCCGCCAGAGTCCTCGGAAAACCCCATTTCCTGATCCGTATACTGCTGAAAAGATCGACCAGCGGACGTCCCATTATTGACAGAACCCCTGAAACAAGGATATAGACCACTATGCTCCGGAAGTACCATGCTGCGGCCAGAAGCAGTACAACCGCAAAAAATATCAAAATGTTCCTGAATAAGGGCTTCAAGCTTATATAGTTTCTTTTACAAACCTAACTTAAATTTCTGAAAATTCAATGCCCTGCCATATTGCCAGTTAAATGACAACTTGCCCGCCATTATGTCATGAAAATGATTTTGGAACAGATCTTGAAATATATGGGATATAAAACTTAAAAATATGTTTAACTTAAAAATAATGGAGGACAAAGCTATGTTACCAACGATTACAAGGAGAAGTTTCAGCCCGTTTCTGTCGAATCTTTTTGATGATGATTTCTTTCCTGTACTGACAGGTCGCAACAGTTCGATGCCGGCAGTCAACATCAGGGAAAATGAAAAGAATTTCACACTTGAACTTGCTGTTCCCGGTATTGACAAGAAAGATCTTAAGATTGACATCAACGAGGATGTTCTTACAATTTCACACGAATCAAAAAGTGAAACGGAAGAGAACCATGATGGTTACAAGAGGAAAGAGTTCAGCTATTCCTCATTCTGCAGGAGTTTCTATGTTCCCGAGAATGTTAATGTTGACAAGATCGGAGCCAATTACAAAGACGGGGTTCTGATTGTTGAGCTTCCGAAGAATGAAGAAGAAAAGAGTAAGATCACAAGGCAGGTAAAGATCTCGTAATTTTTGAAAAAAAGACCGCTTGAAGAGAGAGGCTGAATATCAGCCTCTTTCTTTTTGTTTACATTCTTGCGCAAATCTTTCTGCAAATCTTTTCCCGAAGAGTCTCAGGTCCTCTTCCTTCTGGCCTGAAGGCCGGAACCTGAATGCAGCTGTTTCTTCAAATATCTTCAGTTTGAGAGTTTTCAATGTTTCAAGGATAATTCCGGCAGCTTCTCCGCTCCAGCCGTAAGATCCGAATGCTCCGGCCATCTTGCCCTTGTCACGTATAGGATTGATCACTGCAAACATTTTATAAACCGGCAGAAGGGTATTCTGATTAATTGTGGGAGAACCGATCAGCAGAGCACTTGACTCAGTTATGAGTCCATCCAGCTCATTAAGATCAATATGTTCAATATCAACGACCTTTACGCTAAAATCCCCTGTTTCCCTTATCCCCTTTGCAATTGCCTCAGCGGCAATTCCTGTAAAACCATAAGCTGAAACATAAGCGACAAGAATATTTTTACCGGTTACACCTGCATTTTTTGCGATGTATTCATTTGCATATTTTTCAGTCAGTTTAACGATCTTTGCTCTGTTCTTATCAAGCACAGGTCCGTGTCCCGGACATATATACCTTATATCCAGCGGCTTTATCTTTTCAATAGCTTTGATAAGAAACCTGCTGTAAGGCTTAAGGATCACATCAAAATAATATCTGAAGGCTTTCAGGTAATTATCAGTAAGTTCATCTGTCATTTCCCGGGTGCAATAATGAGCGCCGAAGGAATCGCAGGTAAAGAGTATCCCGTCTTCCTCCAGCCATGTATAGATAGAATCCGGCCAGTGAAGGTTTGGGGCTGAAATGAAGTGTAAGGTCTTGTTCCCCAGATCAAGAGTATCGCCGTCTTTTACGACCATAGACCTGAAGGGGACATTGAGCATTTCCTCAAGATATTTTATTGCATTACCGCTGCCGACTACAGTTGCTTCCGGAGCAGCTTCGAGCAACAGCTTCAGGCTTCCTGAATGATCGGGTTCGGTATGATCAAGGATTATATAGCTGATGCAGGCCGGATCAGTAACCGAATTAAGCTTTTCAAAATAAACATCACTGAACTTTTCCTTTGCCACTTCAACAAGGGCTTTTTTCTCCCCGTTGATGAAGTAAGAGTTATATGTGGTACCAAATTCGGTTGTCATGACTATATCAAAAGTCGTGATATCAAAATCAAGGATACCGATCCACTTTACATCCTCAGTTATATTTATTATCCTGTCATCTTTACTTCTCATTTCTCTTCTTTCTTTTCAGATCTTTGCAATTACACTTTTGTTTGCTTTCACCTGCTGCAGTAAGGGTATCTCGATTTCAGTCCCCACGGGCAGAAATATATCAACTCTGGATCCGAATTTTATAAATCCCAGTTCATCGCCCTGTCTGACATTATCACTAAGTTTGGCATATGTGACGATCCTTCTGGCAACAGCGCCGGCCACCTGCCTTATAAGTATCTCCTTCCCCGTATCAGTTTCAATGACTATTGTACTCCTCTCATTCAGTTCTGACGATTTGGGATGCCATGCCACCATATAGTTCCCGGGATGATATTCCACGTATTTGATCTTACCTGAGACAGGATACCTGTTGCTGTGCATATTGAAAGGCGACATGAAAATTGAAACCTGTAAGCGCAGGTCCCTGAAATATTCCTTCTCCTCAGTCTCCTCAACAACAACTACCTTCCCGTCTGCCGGTGCATATACAAGTCCCGGATCGGGATCAAGTCTTCTGGCAGGCAGCCGGAAAAAAAACAGAAGGAAAGTATACATCATGAGTGAAAACAATACTGCAAGCCATCTGATAAGCGTATTGCCCGGAAGAATTATCCAAAGCAACACATTGAACAGGATCAGCAGAATAAACCCGAAGATCAGTATTTTATATCCTTCTCTGTGAATGCTCATTTCCTGAAAATTATAACAAAACTAACTAAGTAAGCTCAATCAACCAAAAAACGTTATAAAAAGAAATACAAGAGGGAATGACAAAAGGGTGCTGTCAAACCGATCCATAAAACCACCGTGCCCGGGCATAATGGATCCGGAATCTTTTATTCCCGTGCTCCTCTTGAACATCGATTCTATAAGATCCCCGAATGTCCCGCTGACCGCTACCAGCAAAGCGACAATTATCCACTCAGGTGTATCAAGCACACCGAGCAGACCTGATAATAACCAGGCAGATAATACTGATAAAATAATTCCTCCGGCAAATCCTTCCCATGATTTTTTAGGTGAGATCCTCTCAAGCAACCTGTGCTTCCCAAAGGTTATTCCCGAAAGATAGGCTCCTGTATCGTTGACCCACAGCAGGACAAAAAAACCTATTATTATTCCCGGTGAGAAAACACCTCCATCATATCGGATCAACGGATTTATTCCTTCTCTTCCGAACGCGGCAAATGGGAAGAAAGAAAAAGGAAGTGCGGTATAAATGACACTAAATATTGTATGGGCAAGAGAATCAAACGGGTTATCCTGTCTGCGGTAAAGTTCAAAAATCATAATCCCGGCAATAAAAGGGATCAGAATCAGCAGGTACCTGAAACCGAGTATCCCTGAGGCAACCAGGGTTGCCAGAATATAAACAGCTATACCTGTAAGCATACCCGGGATCATTTGTGCATTTACTCCCGTACTTCTGATTATCCTTAAATATTCATATTGTGTCCCCGAAAGGATTATAAGACCGGTGAGGAAAAATGAGACAGGGTGAAGCCAGAAGCCACCCAGAGTGAATATTACAATCCAGGCTCCCGTTAAGGTCCGTCTGTATATCTCTTTCAACCTGCCAATATTTTATTTTCCGCCAGTGGATTCTTCTGCTGGCTTTTCAGGATCAACAGTCACTTTCAGACCGGCATCCTTTACAGTCGGATCACCAGCAGTAGCAGTTTTATTAACCTCATCTTCTGTTACGACACTGGCTGTATTATTATCAGCCATTTTTCTGTCTTTTTCTTCCTGCTCTTCTTTCAGTTTGTCAGCTTTTCTCTTGCCGAATATCCTTTCGAGGTCTTCGCCAAAAATAACCTCCTTTTCAAGCAGCAGTTCAGCCAGTTCTGTCAGTCCCTTCATATTTGCCCTGAGAACATCCTTGGACCTGTTGTATGATTCTTCAATTATTTCCTTTACCTCACGGTCTATAAGCTCGGCTGTCTTTTCGCTGTAGGGCTTTGTAAATCCGAAGTCTGATTGCCCTGATGAATCATAGAAGCTTATATTTCCAACCTTATCGCTCATTCCGAAGAATGATACCATTGCATAAGCCTGTTTTGTTATCTTTTCCAGGTCGCTGAGAGCTCCGGTGGATACTTTTCCGAAAACCAGTTCTTCGGCAGCCCTTCCACCCAGTGCATATGCCATCTCATCGAGGAGCTGTTCGCGGGTCGTTATCTGCCTTTCTTCGGGAAGATACCATGCAGCGCCCAATGCCCTGCCACGTGGTATAATTGTTACCTTCACGAGAGGACTTGCATGCTCAAGAAGCCAGCTTACAGTAGCATGACCAGCTTCATGGTAGGCAATTGTCTTTTTCTCCTGAAGGGAAATGATCTTGTTCTTTCTTTCAAGTCCGCCCACAATCCTGTCAATGGCATCAAGGAAATCCTGCTTTTCAACAACTGTCTTGTTTTTCCTGGCAGCAATAAGTGCAGCTTCATTACATACATTGGCAATATCGGCTCCGGAAAATCCGGGAGTCTGTTTGGCAAGAAAAGCTACATCGAAATTCTTTGCGAGCTTTATTGGCCGCAGATGTACCTTGAAAATGGCTTCCCTTTCATTAAGGTCGGGAAGCTCAACATGTATCTGCCTGTCGAAACGGCCTGCCCTCAGTAATGCCCTGTCAAGGATATCGGCCCTGTTTGTGGCAGCGAGAATGATGACCCCCATATTCGTCCCGAAACCATCCATCTCGGTAAGAAGCTGGTTCAGGGTGTTCTCACGTTCATCATTCGATCCGAAATTTGCATTTCTGCCCCTTGCCCGGCCTACTGCATCGATCTCATCAATGAATACTATACAGGGAGCCTTCTCCTTAGCCTGTTTGAAAAGGTCTCTTACCCGCGAAGCGCCTACTCCGACAAACATTTCAACGAAATCCGATCCGGATATTGAAAAGAACGGAACGTTGGCTTCACCGGCCACTGCTTTTGCAAGAAGTGTCTTGCCGGTACCCGGAGGACCAATCAGAAGAGCTCCCTTCGGGATCTTTCCTCCCAGCTGGGTATATTTTTTCGGATTCTTGAGAAAATCAACTATCTCCATCACTTCGGTCTTGGCTTCCTCAAGGCCCGCAACATCACTAAAATTAATTTTGACGTTTGTATCCTTATCAAATATCTGCGCCCTCGATTTACCGACACTGAAAATACCTCCGGCTCCACCTGAACCACCTCCTGCCATCCTGCGCATCATAAAAAGCCAGACCACTATAAGAAGCGCCGGAAGAATAAGCCACCCCAGGATATCGGTAAAATAGTTCTTCCTTGTAATATATTCGGGGTAAATCAGGTCACTGTCACTATATCCCGCATTTTTCTGAGTTTCGAGGATAAATGGTTCAAAATTGCTAATATCACCTATATTATATGTGTAATGGGGTTTTGGTACCTGCAGTCCCATTCCTCCTCCTGGCTTGGGAAGGTTCTCGTACCTGCCCGAACTGACCGCGTCACCGGTCAGATAGATCTCCGCAATATCCTTGTTGACAACAACGAGCTTTTCAATATCATGCTTTGCGATCATCTCCTTTATCATGCTGGTCGTTGCCCGCTGCGCGACATTCCTGTTGAATAAGATCTCAAACAGGATGAAGGAAAGCGCTATAATTGCAAATATCCAGTTGCTGTTGAACCTCGGCTTGACATTCTTGTCTCCCTTTTTTTCGGGAGAAGGCTTATTTGTATTCTGGGTCATAGAAAATTACTTGCTTAGCTTATCTTCCATAATTTCAATATGGGCATCTGCCCAGAGTGATTCGAGACTGTAAAAACTCCTGTACTGCTCAAGGAAAATATGGACAACCACATTCCCGTAATCAATAAGCACCCAGAAACAATTTTCAAGTCCCTCAACATGTAACGGCTTCTCTCCGGTTTTTTCCATAACAACATCTTCAACTGAATCACATATGGAATCAACCTGGGTTACCGATGAACCATGACATATAACAAAATAATCAGTGACAGGGTTTTCAAGTTTTCGCAGATCTATCTTAAGTACATCCTTCCCCTTTTTATCAAAGATTCCCTTTATTATGCTTTTCAAAAGAACTTCGGCGCCGTCGGACCTTTTTTTCATCAAAAATTAATAGTTACAAATCAAGGTGCAAAAGTACGAACTTTTATCTGTATTTTTGTTACTTAAGTCCATTTTTACAAGAACAGTACCAAATACATTGCGTACCACCTGTCCGACAAGTATTCCTTCAGTAAAAACACTGTTATTCTGTCCACTATGATTATTGGATCAAATATTCAGTTCTACGGATTGCTTGAATCCACAAATACTTATGCATCAGAATGTCTGAAAGTTTCTGAATTACAGGAAGGTACCGTCATTTATGCCGATTTCCAGACTGCCGGTAAAGGGCACCAGGGGAACAGGTGGGAAAGTGAAAACGGAAAGAATCTTATTTTCAGCATAATCCTTTACCCCTCATCCGTAAGGCCTGAGGATCAGTTCCTTATATCAATGGCCATATCACTCGGAATATCTGATTTTCTGCAGGGTATAATTCCTGAGGTAAAGATCAAATGGCCTAATGACATTTATGTAAAAGATGATAAAATTGCAGGCATACTTATCGAGAACACTTTGATCGGAGACACAATAGAAAGCAGTGTTGCCGGTATAGGTCTAAATATCAACCAGGAGAAATTCAGTTCCGGAATTCCGAATCCTGTTTCAATCAAGCTTATAACCGGTAAGGAGAGCGATATCCGTGCCTGCCTTAAACAGTTGCTTAATTCTCTCGATAGCAGGTATAAGCAACTTCTTTACGGTGACAGGCAACTAATAAGGGATGAATACATTTCACTGCTGTACAGGGCTGGTGAATGGCATGAATACAGCGCAGAAGGAAAAGTTTTCAGGGGAATGATAAAAGGAATCTCAGCAACCGGAAACCTTGAAATTGAAAGGAAAGACAGGTCAGTCAACAGTTACTCTTTCAAGGAAGTAGAATACCTTATTTAGTCTCTTTAATTCATAAATATTCATAATTTACTATATCCCTTTGTGCCCTTCGTGTGAACTTTGTGCTCTTTGTGGTTTAAAAACTTTATTTAACCGCAAAGGACACAAAGGATTACACAAAGGACACAAAGGTTATGAATTATCTAAGTCATTTTGCCCCAACCATCGAATTTTTCAATTTCCTTAACCAGCACGTCAAGAAATTGTCTTACCGGTTCCGAAGCAGCCATTTTAAGGAAGGGGTTCATTTCTGCCTCAAATGACAGCTTTATCTCAGAATATTTATCAGGAGTTTCCTGAAGGAAGACAGTAATTAAAAAATCGTTCTGCAACAGGGCATTGCCCGTAAAAACGATTTTATTGTACATGATCTTTTCTTTTAACTGAACGGTCACTGTTCCAAGTGTATCAGCCCTGAAGGAGCATGAATTCTGGTTAAATTCGAGATCAGTGAATGATGAAGCCGGGACAAAACGGCTGAAATTCCTTAAATCCGTTGCAAAATCAAATATCACTTCAGGAGCCTGGTTCACCTTTGCGCTGCGGCTGTCAAAACGAGTCATACTTCCCATTTCACCTGATTATTTTATTCCCCAGTTTTCAGGGTCCGTCCTCCACTTCCTGAGAGTCTCCACATCTGCTTCAGTTATATATCCGGTGGCAAGGGCTGTATCAATCAATACTGTATAGTTGCATAAGGTATGCAGATTGCAGCAAGCTGCCGCAAAAGCATCATATGATTTTTTAAATTCATATGTAAAAATTGCAGTCATTCCAAGGACTTCACAATTTTTGTCCCTCAGGGCTTTAACAGCATTAAGGCTGCTGGAACCTGTCGAAATAAGATCTTCAATCACAACAACTTTCTGGCCTTCCTGATAATAACCCTCTATCTGGTTACCCAGTCCGTGTTCCTTTGCTCCTGACCTGACATAGATAAACGGCAGTTCCAGTCTGTCGGCAACCAGAGCACCATGAGATATCGCACCGGTAGCAACACCCGCAATAATTTCAGCCTGCGGATAAAGGTTATTGATCAGGGATACAAATGAATCACGAATATATTTTCTTACCTCAGGAAAGGAAAGTGTTTTCCTGTTATCACAGTAAATCGGGGATTTCCAGCCGGAAGCCCATGTAAAAGGATTTGACGGTTGCAATTTTATTGCTTTAATTTGTAAAAGATATTCAGCTATTCGTTTTGCATTAGTCTCCATAAAAGTATGTATAAGGTTCATTTTGAAAACAGATTCATTCTGATAAGCCCTGAACCTGACCGGTTACAAAAATACGGGTTATTCCTTAAATTCAATGACACCAAAGAACTTTATAGGATAATTGCAGATTTTCAGGCAAATCCGGAGATATCAGCAATAAATATCTACGGTCCGGATATCCTGCATATCTGGAAGATCTTCAGGATCTATTTTACCGAGGTAGGTGCAGCCGGCGGGCTTGTAAGGCATACCTCCGGAAGATTCCTGTTTATAGAGAAGAAAGGAAGGCTCGACCTGCCGAAAGGTCATATCGAACCAGGGGAGGAAGCTGAGGCCTGTGCATTAAGGGAAGTCAGCGAAGAATCAGGTATCAGGGGCCAGACAATTGTAAAACCACTGGAACCAAGCTATCATACATATACATGGGAAGGTATCTCCTACCTGAAAAAGACAAGCTGGTTCCTTATGAAATATAATGGTGAAATGATAACCGAGCCACAGATAAAAGAGGGAATTACCAAGGTGGAATGGCTTCTGCCCGATGAACTTAATAAGATCAAAGGAAGTGCATGGTTGTCTCTGATGGATATGATCAATATATCGGTCCTTAAAGTATAGGGTTGGAAGTCCGAAGTCGGAAGCCGGAAGTCGGAAGCCGGAAGTCGGAAGCCGGAAGTCGGAAGCCGGAAGTCGGAAGCCGGAAGCCGGAAGCCGGAAGCCGGAAGTCGGAAGCCGGAAGTCGGAAGCCGGAAGTCGGAAGCCGGAAGTCGGAAGCCGGAAGTCGGAAGTTGAGGAACGAAGCGACGAAATTTCGACGATTTGTAGGGATGGCAAGACTCACCACTCACTACTCATAACTTATTTCACTTTTCGCCGCCAGTGTAATCTTTAATATTAATTGAATCCGGTACAAATGCCGAAGCATCTCCGCCGCAACGGATAATGTCGCGAACGATGGTTGAATTTACATGTGCATGCTCAGGTATGGTAAGAAGGAAGACCGATTCAATCTCAGATTCCAGAACTTTATTTGACTGGGCGATTGCCCGTTCAAACTCAAAATCGGCAGCAGTTCTCAGGCCCCTGAGAATATACCTTGCACCGTGCCGCCTGCAATAATCAACCGTAAGTCCTTCATAATGGTCGACCTTTACCCTCGGCTCATCCTGAAAGACTTTGGTTATCATTAATTTCCGTGTTTCAAGAGAGTAATAGCTTTGTTTGAGCGGATTAGCGCCGACTGATACTATTATCTCATCAAAAATATTCAGTCCGCGTTTGACTATTCCCTCATGGCCTATCGTAAAAGGGTCAAATGAACCCGGGAATACAGCTATCTTCTTCATCCGAAAGAAATTTTCCTGGCATTGCTGACCTTTTGCTTCAGAAGGGCCAGCTCAAGCACATCCATAATAGTGCCTACGTAATGGAATTTCAATCCTTTAATATAGATCTCCTTGATATCCTCAACATCTTTCCTGTTCTCTTCCGAGAGAATTATCTCCCTGATGTTTGCTCTTTTGGCAGCAAGGATCTTTTCTTTAATACCTCCTACAGGCAGGACTTTACCACGAAGGGTTATCTCACCTGTCATAGCTACATATTTCTTAACTTTCCTCTGGGTAAATGCCGATGCGATGGATGTTGCCATCGTTATTCCTGCAGACGGACCGTCCTTTGGTATCGCTCCCTCGGGAACATGAACATGTACATTCCATTTTTCCGAAAAGTTCTCCGGCAAATTTAGAAGTCCTGCATTTGCTTTCAGATATTCGAGGGCAAGAATGGCTGATTCCTTCATGACCTCTCCGAGATTTCCCGTCATTGTAAGCTTTCCGGAGCCGGCGCTTATGCTTGTTTCCACAAAAAGGATCTCCCCTCCTGCTGCGGTCCATGCCAGACCGGTCACAATGCCGGCCTGTTCATTACCGGTATAAAGGTCTTTTGTGTACTTCTGAGGACCCAGTATTTCCGCAAGATTTTTTTCAGCCAGTGCAGGCTGGTATTTTGTGCCGGATGCAATGTTCTTTGCTGTTACCCTGACAATCTTTGCCAGACGTTTGTCAAGTTCCCTGACACCCGATTCGCGGGTATATCTTTCGATAAGCTTTTCAAAGATATTGTTGCTGATGATCAGCTGATTGGGTTTAACACCATGATTCTCAAGCTGTCTGGGCAAAAGATGTTGTCTGGCAATCTCCAGCTTCTCCTCAACAAGATAGCCGGTTATCTCTATTGTTTCCATTCTGTCGCGCAGAGCCGGACTTACCGTACTAAGAGTATTTGCAGTTGCAATGAAGAGTACCCTCGACAGATCATACTCCATCTCGATGAAGTTATCGAAAAAAGTGCTGTTTTGCTCCGGATCGAGTACTTCAAGAAGAGCTGATGAAGGATCACCTCTGAAATCCTGACCAACCTTATCTATTTCATCAAGGATGAATACAGGATTTGAAGTACCTGCACGCTTGATGTTCTGGATTATCCTTCCCGGCATTGCACCGATATATGTTTTTCTGTGACCCCTTATTTCCGCTTCATCATGAAGTCCGCCGAGTGACATCCTGACATATTTTCTGCCAAGGGCCCTGGCAACAGATTTCCCAAGGGATGTTTTTCCGACTCCTGGAGGTCCGTAAAGGCACAGGATCGGCGATTTCAGATCACCCTTGAGCTTAAGAACGGCAAGGTGCTCAAGAATCCTTTCCTTAACGTCATCAAGTCCGAAATGATCATCATCAAGTACCTGGCGTGCATTATTAAGATCAAGATTATCAGGCGTGTATTCACCCCATGGCAGATCAAGCAGGGTTTGGATATAGTTGACCTGAACCGAATATTCTGCGGCAGCAGGATTCAGACGGCGAAGCTTATCGAGTTCCTTATCAAATATTTTCCTGACATCGGCGTTCCATTTCTTGTTATCTGCTTTCCTTAGGTATTCCTCTATTTCTTTTTCAACAGGATTCCCGCCAAGCTCATTCTGTATGGTCTTCATCTGCTGATGAAGCAGAAATTCCCTCTGCTGCTGATCAAGGTCACTTTTAACCTTAGACTGAAGCTCATTCTTCAGCTCAAGGACCTGGATCTCCTGTACAAGGAACTCAAGAAGCATAAATCCCCTGTCACGTATATTGTTTATTTCCAGAAGCTTCTGCTTGTCCTGAACCTTTATGTCAGTATTGGAACATATAAAGTTGATAAGATAAGTATTGTTCTCGATGTTCTTTATGGCAAAAGTTGCTTCGGGACTTATATTCGGATTTATCTTTATGATCTTGAGGGAAAGATCTTTGAGGGACCCGACTATCGCATCGAAGTCTTTGCTTTGTTTTTCAGGTTTTTTTTCAGGAATGGATCTGACTTTGGCTACAAAGTACGGATCGTCGGAGATCAGTTCGCTGAGTATCATTCTTTTCCTGCCCTGTATTATGGCAGTGGTCGAACCATCCGGCATTTCAAGCAGCTTGACGATCTGTCCGATGGTACCGACCTGATGAAGGTCGGCAAATCCCGGATTCTCCTGATCCGGATCCTTCTGGGCAACTGTCCCTACTATTTTATCGGTCCTGTAAGCATCTTTTATCAGCTGTATGGAACGTGGCCTGCCTATTGATATCGGAAGCACCACCCCCGGGAAAAGTACGGTATTCCTTAGCGAAAGCACCGGAATTACATCAGGTACCTCAACATTCTCAAGATCCCTGTCATCGCCATCAGATATTATGGGTATTATATCTCCCTCACCATCAAGCATGTCCGGGATGAACAGATCATTTACCGTACGTCTGAATTTCTTCTCCATTTAGTGTCTCCTGTCAAAACCTGCTACCGTAAGTGCCAAATTTACTGAATATTTTCTCAAAAAAGCCGTTTCAATCCTACGCAATGATTATGCCAAATGTTTCACAAACCGTATTCTTTTTATCACTCTGAACCTTCAGGATACTGACCGGCAAGGCACTTATCCACCTGAATCCCTGCCTGCTCCGGGCAACCAGGAACTACAAAAAAGGGGCTTCTGACAGAGCCCCTTTGCATTTCAGTTATCTGAATATTACTTTTCCTTTTTCTTATTAACGTGATCTTTATAGCGGTTCATGAACTTATCAACCCTTCCTGCCGTATCAACAAGCTTCATCTTACCGGTATAGAACGGATGAGACGTATTTGAGATCTCAAGCTTAATAAGGGGATACTCATTCCCATCTTCCCATTTAATATTTTCCCGTGAAGGAGCAGTAGATTTTGTCAGGAATGAATAACCGTTTGACATATCCTGAAATACAACAAATCTGTAATTCCCCGGATGTATTCCCTGTTTCATTGTTAAATCTGTTTATTATTTTTAATATAAATCGTCTCTGTTTAGGGAGTGCAAAATTAACTAGTAATTTTCAATTTGCCAAATGATTTTTTAAATCCCTTCCCCTTTTCCCCTCATCTCCTCATCTCCTCTTCTCCTTTTCCCCTCTCCTTCTCTTCCTGTCACCGGATATCAATTATCCCACGGTCTACCAGAATGAATACCACAGCTGTAAGGATTGAGTAGATAATAAATAACTTCAGCGGGATATATTCGGTTGGTTTAATTTTCATTTTAACCCAGACATACCCGGCAAGGAAGATCTTTGAAATACAATATACGATGAAAGTGGCGAGCGCCACGCCTACAATTCCGTAACCCCATTTTATCATAAGGAGGCTAAGGGGGATATTGAGTCCGATCTCAATAAGTGCTGCAATAAGGGTAATTCTTGTTTTCTTTCTGCCAATGACGATTGTCTGTGGGAATACAAGCCGTGGTATTATCAGGAGTGAATAAACAAGGAATACCCCGGCACTCTTATGAAACTCTGGTGCAAACAGCCGCGGATAAAGCCATCGGGTAAAAAGCATTATCACCATTGTCACCGGGAACAGAAGGTGCATAAGCCGTTTTGACTTAAGCTTCAGTTTAACCAGCGAATCTTTCATTTTAGCTCTTGTTGCAAATTCGGGGAGCATTGCATTACTGAGCCCGTTTGCAAGAAGAAGGACAAGGGGAAATTCCTTTGCACCATAGCGGAACCACGCGAACATTGCCGGATCGCGATATACCGTTGATATTATCACACCATCAATATACTGTGCCGAACCGCTTATTAGTGAAGTTATAATAAGAGGAGCTCCAAGATAAAGATGTTCCTTCATGAATTTCCATGAAAATTCCGGGGCTGTATAGCGTTTGAGGAGAACTATCAGCCATATCCATCTCACTCCCGTAATAACCAGAAGGCCATAAATCGACCAGATAATATCCTTCCCGGCAAGGATAGGTGCAATAACCAGAATAAGCTGCGCCGAGAATGTATAAAATCCGTACTGGATGATCCTGTATGATCTGTTGTTAAGCAGATAAATGTATTCAATAAGGCAGACCGGACTGCTCAGAAGAAGATAGAGCAGCAGGAGGTTCATGAATGGTATGTTTCCCGACAGGTGGAAAACCGATATACTACCCTTAACCGAATGGCCAAGAACGAAAGTCAGCAGGCTGAAAAATGTAAGAAGAAGGAAAGCATTGAATATTTCCGGAGATTTTCCCGCACCTGTATCCCCCATTTTCCTGTATGTCCTGTTACGGTGGTAAAGCGGCAGCAGTGCCTGTATAATACCAGTTACCCAGAAAAAGCTCAGCATGCCGGCGATAAAGAGGAACATTTCCCATTTTCCTATTTCCGCACTTGACAGGTGGGTCTTTGTAAATACAATACTTATAATAAGGAAGACGATAAACCTTGAAAGCTGGTAGATCTGAAGACCTGAAATATTATCGACAAATTTTATTAATTTCAGTTTCATCATTCTAAAAAACGCACAAATATAGTAATTGGAGGTTTTGGTAAGAAATTAAAAACAAAATTTTGCTAATAAAAATATTGGGGCTATTTTTGCATTCCTGAAACGGTGGATGTAGCTCAGCTGGTTAGAGTACCGGATTGTGGTTCCGAGGGTCGTGGGTTCGAATCCCATCTTCCACCCCAAAAATAAAAAGGCTGACGCGTAGCGACAGCCATATTTTTTTAATAGCGACAAAAGCTTGCTTTTGGAAGCGATTAAAAAAAATATGGCTGGCCCGGCGCCAGCCGGGACAGACTTTTTATTTTTGATGGTTCTCCCCCCCGGGGATCACCAATTGAGTTCCGCCACTTGCGGAACTCAATTGGTAATCCCAACCCTCTTTAGCCACAATTCTTACTAACGATTACTCCTCTTGCCTATTCTCCCGTTCTGAATTTCTTATACCTTATATATGCCGTAACCGAAAGCGTTACAAGCAAAATTATTGTAACATATACAAATACCGGTACCGGTACCGGATCGCCTCCTGCATAGGAATGAAGTCCCGACAGATAATAATTAACCCCGAAATATGTCATCAGGACAGATGAGAATGCAAACAAAGACAACAGGTTAAATGTATAGATATCTTTCATCCCGGGTATCATTCTTGAGTGTGTGACCAGTGTATAAACAACTATTGTGATCAGCGACCATGTTTCCTTCGGATCCCAGCCCCAGTACCTTCCCCATGATTCATTTGCCCATACGGCGCCAAGAAAGGTCCCGATAGTAAGAAAATATAATCCGAGTGTAAGCGTTTTGTAATTAATAACTGTCAGCTCATCGATTGTTCCCGAGATCCTTTCCCTGTTCTTCCCGTTAACCATTACCAGCAGTACCAATGAAAGAAGTCCGAGAAGAGCTCCCAGACCCAGGAACCCGTAACTGCCGGTAACTACTGAAACATGAAGAGTGAGCCAGTATGATTTCAGCACAGGAACAAGATTAGTGATCTCAGGATCCATAAAGCTCATATGTGCCACCAGAAGGGTAAGGCCTGACAGAACTGCGGTTGAGGAAAGAGCAAAATCCGACTTCCGGCTGAAAATGAACCCGGCAAGAAGTGTTATCCATGAAATGAAAATCATAGACTCATATCCATTACTCAGAGGTGCATGACCTGCAATATACCACCTCAGCGCAATTCCTGAAGTATGAAGGATAAAACCGGCAAGAAGGATCCATCTCAGGACTTTTATAAGAGAGTATCCTCCCGGATTATTACTTATGACCTTAATTATCAGTAAGATTATCATGATAAGACCAAGGGACAGATAAAACGGGAACAGTCTTTCAAATACAGCAAGTTTGTAGTAAATTATTTCGGCTTTGACCCTTGATTGTGAAGGTAGCTGGTACTCTGTGTGTCTTTCCTGATATGATGATACTGATGAGACAACCTGACGGGCTCTTACAGTATTATCTGCCTGTACAGCCTGTGCCATTGCAGATACAATATTCTGAAGATATAATGAATCCTCCCTGTTCACAGCCCCCGTAAGAGCTTCATGCGGGGGGCCCCAGGTATGGGTACTGTCTTTAGTGGGAAACATCCTGAGGAAATCACCCCTGTAGATCATAAAAAGAATATTGACCCTTTCATCAACCTTCATTATCTCTTTATCCTTCTTATTCCTGTTCCCCGGTGATTTTGAATATGAAGAATTTACGTCAGCTGAAAGCTTATAGGACCCGCCTCCGCTCATATCTACAAGATCTGAAAAGGCAGCATATCTTCCTCTTACCCCTATCTTCCTGCGTAATTCATTATTTGTTACTTTGATTAAAGGCAGATCCTTCCAGTGGTCAAAGTCAAGAAGCAGTCCCATGAAAAACTGCATCGAGGAATATCCTTCAAATTTATTTTCACCGGTCACCTTCCTGACTATATCATTGCTCAGGGTAAAAAGAGGCTTGGTTCTGCCTCTCTGATCCTGTACAAGTATCTTTCCAAGTTCATCCGATGCATTTTTACCGGGAATGAAATGCTGGGCCGAAATATCATTAAGTCCGGGAACCATGAACATCAATAAAACTACCGGAACGGTCTTCCTGAGATATGAATTCCATAATCCCGGCTGAACTGTCCGGAATCTTGAATTTCTGATAAGTAATGAAAGGACAATAAAAAGAAAAAGAACGGCATAACCGGTATATGTGACGATCATTCCTGCCCTGTCGTGGTTAACAGAAAGGACAGTTCCCTTTTCGTCGGGATCATATGAAGACTGGTAAAACCTGTAACCTTTATATTTAAGGACATTATTCATATAAATCTCAAAAGGCATTTTTACATTTTCAGGCTCATCGATAAGGATTACGTCGCTTCTGTAACCCGAAGGGCTGTCTGATCCGGGATATCTTTCGAGGATAAAATCATTGAGTAAAAGTTTGAAAGGAAGTAAGGTTGCATTAGAACCGTATGCTATCTCGAACTCCATGTCATCCGATTTGAATGATCCCGAAACAAAGGATTCATCCGGCCCCTGTTTAAGAAGGATCATTTCGGGTTTACCATCTGCGAAAAGATGAAAAACAGGCGTTTCCGACATCATACCGGCAAATACAAGTTCATATTCCCTGCCTCCCGCCATGATCTTCTTCCTGAAGCCGGATGCTGATGATGAAGAAAGATTGTAATCTTCTGATTCTTCAGCAAGGATCTCGCCGGAACTGTTTCTGACCTGATACCTTAAGTATTTATCATCTGAAAAACATTTGTCAGAGGATTCACCTTCACGTATATGCATGATACCTTCCCATCCGAAATACCTTGTTATACCGGCTCCGGCGATCATGAGGATAAATGCAAGATGGAACAATGCGACAGGAAGCTTGTTTTTCCTGAATAATCTGTTTATTATAAGCTGACCTGTAAGATTGACAGCAAGCAGGAAAAGGACAAGTTCAAACCATCTTGTTCCATATACCATCCCGTAGGCAGCTTCTGAACCATAATCGTTTTCAATGAATGTGGCAGCTGCCATCGCAAAGGCAAAAATGATGAACAAGGAACCCATAAAGACTGGTGAAAGCAGGAATTTTAATATTTTCATAATACCGGATTCTCTAAAAAAGAAAAAATTAAAACTAACAAAATTCGATCAATTCCATATGTGAAACACTGATTGATCAAATTAATTTTAATGTTTAATATTGCATTTATCATATGAACTGTGAAAAAATAAACAGAGATTTTTGTAGATTGCATGCCGTAATTATACTTAACAGTTGTATCATGAAAAAGACCGGTTACATTTCAATTTGCATAATTACCATCGGATTTTTATTTGCGTCCTGTGAAGGGCCGGCGGGGCCTTCCGGTGCAGATGGGACCGATGGTATTGACGGCAAAGACGCCAACGAAACGTGCAAATTGTGCCACAACAACAATGTGGTACTGGCCAAGGCTTTTGAATACGAATATTCACTTCACTATAAAGGCGAAGCTTTTGAGGAGGGAACCAGAAATGCCTGTGCACCATGCCATTCCCATCAGGGATTCTTGGATGTAGTTACAAAGAACACTCCTGCAACAATTACTGCAAATCCTTCAGATCCTACAAAATTCATAAATAATTATGTTGCCAGTTCTTCAGTTCTCGCATTACCCGGACCAATAAACTGTTTTACCTGCCACAGTTCCTTGCATAAGGATTATGCCGCAACGGAATTCCTGCCATTAACGACTACTGCTGCTGTTCCAATGACAATGTGGGGTGGTACGAAGACAATAAACTTCACAAAGAGCGGAGGAAATCTTTGTGCCAGGTGTCATCAGCCAAGACCTATAACAGCTGCATCAGGGGCGATGATAGATTATTCCAAACTTGTTTCGGAACCAACTGCCACTTATAATATGTCATCGATAAGTTACCGGACGGGAGTACATTACGGGACACATGCAGCTATGGCATCAGGGGTAGGCGGGATCGAATTCGGTTCAGGTTATACAAATTCACAGCATGCAACAAAAGCTTCATGCGCTTCCTGTCATATGGCAACTCCTTCAGGACTGGCGGGAGGACATTCTTTCAGCCCGGCAGGGAACTATTCGGGATGTAATACCACCAATTGCCATTCAGGTATGAACGCCTCAAACACAACACTTACAGCTGCACGCACTTATGTAACCGATAAGCTTAAGGAACTTGTCGATAAGATCAATGCTCTCGGAAACGGACACGACATTCTTCAGAAAGATCCTGAAGACGGCCTCTACCATGGATATTTCGATATTTATGATTCCGGGTCAAACAGAACAGGTTACTGGAAGAATCCGTCCAACGGTACACCTGCTTTCCCGGCTCTTACAAATGCCCAGTTCGGTGCTATCCTGAATTACCAGCTGATCGTCAGGGATGCAAGTACTGGCGTACATAACTATCCTTACATCAAAACACTTCTCGATAATTCTCTTACAGCTTTCTGACAAACCTGATCGGTTTATATATGTTTCAAAAAAATGTAGGGACATTGCATGCAATGTCCCTACGTCATTTTAATGGTTGTAAAAAGGGCATTGAATGCAATGCCCTAGGATATTTCGACGAATGCGGTATTATTTTTTGAATGTACGCATGTAGTTTACGATGTTCCATATATCGTCATCAGTAAGTTTGCCTTCATATTTGGGCATCTCACCCCTTCCGACCCTGGTTTTGTAGAAATGCTCCCCGTCGGTCTGATCCTGATAATAGGAACCTGAAAAATCTCCTGCGAAATCTTTAAGGGTACGTGATTTTACACCATCTCCAAGTCCGGTCTTCCCATGGCATGAAGCACAATATTTTGTATAAAGGACCATGCCTGCCTTGTTACTTGCTTCACCTTTGGCTACAGGATTCTTCATATTCTTAAATTCATCCGGCACCGGCCATGGCTTAACCTGCTGCTGGCCAAATGCATTGATCGATATAAGCGAAATGCTCATAAACAGAACGGCAGTTGCAATAATTGATTTGTTTCTCTTCATAGTAAAAAATTTATTTTTGATTATTATTACAAATATCATGCAAATTTTTGTACTCACTCTTCTTCCGGCTCATGATAACCCGAAAGCAGGCTCCTGAACAGAGAAGCAGGCTTATGACCGAGGGTACATGTATAGATATGTATTACGAGGAATAACGAAACCAGGAATCCCATTGTAATATGAAGGATATCGGTAAGGATCAGTCCGCTTATTCCAAAAACCCTTTTAATTGTGACTTCCGGGAACATCAGTCCGATACCTGAAATGATTATTAGCGGCAACCCTACATACATTATCAGGACATAGGTAAGTTTTTGCATAGGGTTGAACTTGCTTTCCATAGTAACCGGAAAAGGATGTTTTTCACCTTTAAACATCCCGTAAGCATAATATTTCATTTGCTTAACAAGATCCCCGAAGAAGTTCTTTCTGCTTATCCTGTAATACTTACCGTTACCTGTGACAATGTTCATTACAATAAAAAAGATATAGCTCACTGTTAATACCGAGGCGGCAATGTTATGCCACTTTACAGCACCTGCAAAATTCACTATAAATATGGAACTGTCCTTATCGGTATATTGCATGCTGATGCCTGTAATGATCAGTATTATGATCAGAAGTGCATTCAGGGCATGCCATAATCTTATCCAGACCGGATATAAATACATTTTTATTTTATTTATTATATTTTCTTCTTATTCTGAAAAATATATGTACCAGTATAGCAAGTGTAACCATTCCGAATATCACAATACTCGCAATACCGAGATATGCATTCCGGTTTGCTCCGATCACATAGGACTCATTCAGTATTATCCCGTTAAGGAATCCGTCGCGTCGCTGTTCCATCGACTGGTATTTATACAGGGAGACCATAAGCATCGAATTCTTAGAATGACATTCATTGCATAGTTTAACAGCTTTGTCTTTCGGAAGTACCAGATGTGAGACCAGCAAGCTGTCGTTGAGCTGTGTATGACATTCAATACATCTGACACTTCTGAAATGAGCAGTCTGATCGGGGAGCCAGTTGTGTGTTTCCATCAGGTTTATCTCATCACGGTCGGAAAGAAGCTGAAACCTGCTGAAATCTGAATGGCAATTCAGACAGATGGCATTATCATAAAGAATGGTTTCCTTCAGGTTCTTACTGTTCCTTATATTAATCCTGTAAGTATGCGGATCATGACATTTCCAGCACGTAAAGCCCTCCTCCTCAAGCTTGAAATGGGTGCTTTTACGGTAATCTGCATCGATCTTTTCAAAATTGAAGCTGGAATACATATCGTCACCACCGTGACAGTCGAGACAATTATATTTCAATTCCATCCTCAGCTCCCCGGGATGAGGAAAAGTATCGTATTCTGCTGAATGACAATCGATACATGCAAAACTTTTATGATTAGATATATAAAATTCTTCCCGTTTAATAATACGCTCGGAGCACATCAGAGCTCTGACCTTGGTACCCAGCAGGTCGTTTGAATATTCATATTTCTCATGCCCGTGACATTTAAAGCATGTTTCATTGGCTTCAGCAAACGGTGAGACATAGGTTCCGGTATCTGTTTCCTGAGCATTCGGTGTGGACCAGTTTATGGCAGATGACAGTTGTACCGGCAGGCTGAAACAAATAATCACCAGTATTCTGGTATACAGGGAATTCATTCCGGTATATATTAAAATCTGACAGTAATGTTGAATCCTGCCAGATAATCTCCATTCGAAAAATCATTTGTGTTAAAGACCAGGTTGCGCTGATTTATTATCTGTGAATAGTTGGCAACAAAGAGCTGGAAACAGTGAGTTGCTGTTCCAATCTCCCAGCCGATTGAAAGATTAGGCTTTGGCTGTACATCCAGTTCCTGTTTTGTCAGTAGCTGGTCGTATTCAAATATCAGGCAGTGGTCTCTGAAGAAATTCACACGACCGCCTGCAGACAGACCGAAGTTGAAGTTCTTATACCCTTCAGTATCGCTGTATCGTGGTACTGAATTAAAGTAAATAACCGACGGTGCAATCTGAAGAGAGATCTTTTCAGTCATTTTCCGTGCAAGTATAAACTGGGTGAAATAGGATAACCTGTGTATATGCCTGTAAGAAGCCTCTGGGCCGAAGGCAGCATCCTCCCTGAGGTCGAGAACCATATTACCGTAATATGAAAGGGAAACGGGCATGCTGTTATCATCCATCTGACGAAGGATCAGATACTTCCACTGTATATCCTGAAGCTTGTAATCTTTAGTAGTCCCTGCTCCAACCATTAGCCTGTCAGTTATACCATAATTTAGTCCGAGCCTCGTATTGGCTGCTCCATAAATCCCAAAGAGATTGTCAATGTTTTCGATAAGACTGAACCTGTGATGGATTTCAAGTTCAAGCCCCCCTTTGAATGGCGACATTATTGTCTGGTTATCAATAAGCAAACCGGTCCCGAATGTAAATCTTACAGGTTTGGGTTCTGCCTTGGTCTGACTCTCTTCCTGCCCTGAAAGAGTTGCCATCACGGCTGATAATGTAAATACTAAAAAAATCTTTTTCATTTGATCCGGTATGGTTAGGTTTTAGTTCATTTATTGTTTTTTGCGCCCTGGGAGATCCAGTAGAGTATCCTGAGTTTTTCTTCCGGAAGAGTGAATGAGGCATGCCCGCTGGAGATCACCTTCGTATAAAGCTTGCTTTTATCTGCCGGAAGGGTTACATATCCGCCGGTTGTAAGTGATTCATAAGAATATGCCGAACGAAGATCCGGTTCCCGTGAACCTCCGTGACAATTTGTACATTTATTGTCAAGAAGGGGCTGAATTACCGTTTTAAAATGAACTGAATCGACCGGATCGACAGTCTCAACCCTGAATGAATATTTTTCGCATGAAGCAAGAATAATGATCCCTGCAAGAATGGTAAAAACTACAATACCGGGCTTTTTCAGGTTGTTTAAAAATTCCATTAGTAGGTATATTCGTTATTTACCACAAAGATATTAGTCAAAACAAATTAACCATAATAAACGATCTTAATTTTACCCCTGCCGGTATGCTTTTTGTCATATTCAGAACTTATAGCAATTATCCTCAATAAGCTTATCAGCAATCCTTCGACGGGCATCTTTAACATTCACACCATTGACCCTGGTAAGTATATCTGCAGCTTTTAAAAGCTGCTCAGCTTCGTCTCCCTGAACAAATGAACTGATGGCGTCGAAAGCTGATTTCCTTATACTATGTGAAGCATCATAAAGGTTCACGTCAAGAATGTCTCTGTAAACAGAAATATTGTCCCTGAGTGAATTAAGCTTCTGTATCCTGAGAGCAAGAGATTCGGAAAGATAGGTCTCCATCATCATGTTAGTAATATTTATCATGACCTCCTGTTCACTCACCAGGCTCTTTCCGAATTTTTTGACAGCAACATGGACACAAATGAGGATCAGCTTTTTGAAAGCGGATATATATCCTGATTTTTCTTCAAAATAACTTTCCCCGGGAATTCCGGTTTCAGTTATTTTATTAAGGTTTTCGTATAGTTCCGCTGCTTTACCAAACAGGTCAAAATCACCTTTCATTGCACGTTTCATAGCAGTATCGGCTACAAGAAGGCGGTTGATCTCATTGGTTCCCTCGAATATCCTGTTTATTCTCGAATCGCGGTAATTCCTTTCAACGTCCATCTCTGCCGAGTAGCCCATACCTCCGTGTATCTGTACAGCTTCATCAGCGACAAAATCAAGCATTTCGGATCCGACAACCTTAAGAATGGCTGCCTCGACAGCATAATGGCTTATTGCTTCTATAGTTGCCCGTCCGGTGTCTCCGCTGTCAGATTTCAGTCTGGTGATAAGGTCATCAATATCCCTGCTTACCCTGTATACGGCCGATTCGCATGCGAACAACCTGATAACCTGCTCAGCAAGTTTATGCTTAATAGCTCCAAATGTTGAAATGAACACACCGAACTGCTTCCTTTCGCTGGCATATTTTACTGAATCATTTATAGCTTTTTTAGCAGCGCCAAGGACATTTGCCCCAAGCTTGATCCTGCCCATATGAAGGATGCTCAGAGCTATCCTGAAGCCTTCTCCCCGTTTACCCAGGAGATTTTCAACCGGAACTTTAACATCATTATAGTATATCTGGGCTGTGGAAGAGCCTTTTATTCCCATTTTGTGTTCATCGGGACCAATGACTAATCCGGGTGAAGCGGATTCAACTATAAAAGCGCTCAGTACCCTGTCGTTGTCAATCTTGGCAAATACAACCTGAGTATCTGCAAATCCTGCATTTGTGATCCACATTTTCTGGCCGTTCAGGATATAGAATTTACCATCGTCGGATAATCTGGCATTAGTCTTCCCGGAATTTGCGTCACTACCTGCGCCCGGTTCTGTGAGGCAATATGAACCGATGAGTTCGCCTGATGCAAGGCCGGGAATGTATTTATCGCGCTGATATTTATTTCCGTAATAAAGTATAGGAAGTGTACCTATTCCGCAATGAGCCATAAAGGCGACAGAAAATGAATATCCCGCTCCCGTTGTTTCTGCAACAAGCATTTGCGTAACGAATGATTGTCCGAAACCTCCGTACTCTTCCGGTATGGAGATCCCCATCAGGCCAAGCGCACCGGCTTTCTTCAGTACTTCCTTCATCAGTTCCCGGTTGCCCTTCTCAAGTTCAGTCATCTTCGGATATACCTCCGTGTTGAGAAAATCCTGACATGTCTGTGCTATCATCCGCTGTTCCTCACTGAATTCCTCAGGAATGAAAATACTTTCAGGATTTGTTTCTGCCACCAGAAATTCACCACTCTTCAGGTTCTTTATGTCTTCCATTACTATATATATTTAAATTACTGTAAACCCAGGCACTGTGCAACTATCTCTGCTATATCGAGATTCTGTAATTCATCCTCCCTGTTTTTATACTTAAGACCGTCGGTTATCATTGTCATACAGAAAGGACAGGCTGTTGCAATTATCTTTGCTCCTGTACTGATAGCATCTTCAGTTCTTTCCAGGAATATCTCCTTCTCTCCTTTTTCTGCCTCCTTAAACATCTGAGCTCCACCTGCACCACAGCAAAGTGCAAAACTCCTGCTCCTCTCCATTTCCGTAAACTCAACCGGCAGACTTTTCAGAATCTTCCGGGGTTCATCATAAATACCGTTTGCCCTGCCCAGGTAACACGGATCATGATAGGTGAGAGAAAGGTTTTTAAATTCAGATGAAACAGGCTTCAGCCGGCCTTCATCAATATGTCTGAGGATAAGCTGAAGATAACTGATCACTTCAAATTTCCCGTCGAGATCAGGATATTCGTTCCTGAAAGTATTAAAACAATGCGGACAAATTGTAATTATCCTGGATACCTCATAGGAATTAAGTGTCGAAATAACCTGAAGGGCCTGCATCTGGAAAAGCATTTCATTCCCGGCCCTTCTTGCCGGATCTCCGGTACAGGTCTCCTCCTTCCCGAGAACTGCATAACTGACTTTAAGGTAATTTAAAATCCTGGTAAAAGCCCTTACAACCTTTTTATATCTGTCATCGAAAGCTCCAGCACAACCTACCCACAGCAGGTAATCAGGCTTTTCTCCCTTTGAATAAAGATCCGATATAACAGGCACCTCAAAATCAAGGCCTTTTGTCCAGTTTAGTCTTTCCTCGGCAGAATACTGCCATGGAGCTCCGTTATTTTCTATATTATTAAATACCGATTTCAGTTCTCCCGGCGCAGATGCTTCTTCAAGGACAAGATATCTTCTCATATCGACGATCAGGGAAGGCTGATTAATGTTCACCGGACATTCCGTTGCACAGGCATTGCAGGTAGTACATGCCCAGATCTCTTCCTCTGAAATATAATCCCTGACAAGGGACCTGTTATCGTTATAATCTCTTCCCTGCTTAACCATTTCAGGGCCTTTCTCCTTCATCCTTGCACGCAGATCCATCATTATTTTCCTGGGAGAGAGTAATTTTCCTGTAATATTGGCAGGACACACAGATGTACACCTGCCGCATTCGGTACACGACAATGAATCAAAGTAATTTTTCCATGTCACATCTTCGGCATCCTTAACGCCGAAGCGTTCAACAGGAGTATTTGCGGGAGATGCAGCAAATGCCGTATCAGGATTGAGCATAAGCTTCACCTCCCTGGTAATGTTTTCCATGTTGGGAAGTTTACCGGCCGGCTCCAGTCCTGACAGGAAAACATTTGGAACCGACATGAAAACGTGGAAATGTTTTGAATAAGGAAGATAGTTCGCAAAAAAGAATATAAGCAGAATATGTGACCACCATGATATCTCATGAATCATTCCGAATCCTTTTCCGGATATTCCTCCGGCAATGCCTGATAAAAAAGATCCGACCGGATAAACCCCTGCAACCGCTTCACCTGAAATCCTCCTTAATCCGGTATATCCGGTGTTCATCGCAATAAGTGACAACATCAGCAGGAGGATGAGTATAAGCGAGATATTTGCATCCCTGTGGGATCTTTTTTTCATTTCGATACCCTCAAATCTCCTTATATGCAAAAACAACCGGCGTATAAGAAAGATTATTATCGAGACAGCAACCAGTATGGCAAAAATATCCCCTGAGGCCATAAGGAAGTCGTGGAACGGCCCAAGGAACTTAAGGATCTTTTCAGAACCGGTAAGTCCGTCAATTACCATTTCGATACTTCCGAAGATGATAATACAGAATCCCCAGAATACAAGTGCATGAAAAAATCCTATTACCGGCCGGCGGAAGATCTTTGTCTGTCCGAATGCGACCTTCATCATGAGGCCAAACCTCCTTCCGAAGTCCTTAACCGGCCCGGCAGGCCTTGTTAGCCGGAAATAGCTGATCAGATTTCTGATCGTATAGAAGAATACTGCCAGTGTGATCAGCAGTGTTATCGCGAATATTATCTGACGGACCATGGGAATATCCTTAATTTATTTATTGAGACAGGGCATGTCTTGACCTGTATAATTGTTGAGACAAGGCATGCCTTGTCTTTGGTAATGGCCCATTTCTGACCCTGCAATTATCTTTTCTTCAGGGCATCAACCAGCTTTGGAAGAACCTTCATTGCATCGCCTACTATACCATATTGTGCAGCTTCAAAGATAGGTGCATCCTTGTCGGTGTTAATTGCGACAATATATTTTGAAGAGCTTACCCCTGCCAGATGTTGTGTTGCGCCAGAGATACCTACTGCCAGATAAAGGTTTGGAGCAATTATCTTTCCGGTCTGACCGGTATGTTCTTCATGAGGTCTCCATCCTTCATCCGAAACAGGTCTTGAACAGGCAGTCGCCCCGCCGAGTGCATCGGCAAGCTCTAAAAGCGGACCCCAGTTATCGGGAGATTTCATACCCCTTCCGCCTGAAACCACTATATCTGCATCTGTAAGAAGGATCTTTCCGGATTGTTTCTTTGTATCAAGGACTTTTGTGCTGCCTGTAATTTCTTCAGGTAATTCAATTTTTTCAATAACTGCATTGCCGGGAGTCTCAGTCAGGTGAAAAGTATTCTGGGCAAGTGTCAGTATCTTAACAGGCGATCTTATTTCAACCCTGGCAAATGCGTTACCGGAGTAGGTACGTTTATATACAACGAAAGGATCTGTTGAAAGCGGGAGTTTGCTGACCCCTGACCCTACCCCTGCCTTCAATCTTACAGACAATCTCGGAGCCAATGCTTTTCCTGTGTTATTATTTGACAGGATAACGACTTTGGAACCGGTCTTCAGTACAATTTCCGCTATAGCGTTGGAATAAGCCTGACTGTCAAGAGTGGCAAGAAGTTCATTTTCGAGAGCCAGCACCCTGCCGGCGCCATAATCTCCAAGTTTTTTCAGTTCAGAATCCTCCACCTTACCGATTGACAGAACGATGACAGAGGAATTCATCATCTTCGCTGTTTCCGAAGCAAATGAGACCAGTTCAAAAGAAAGTTTCTTGAATTTCCCGTCCCAGTTTTCTACATATACAAGAACTGACATAGATTTAATAGTTTATATTGATAAAAATCAGATCACTTTAGCTTCATTCTGCAGCAGGTCGATAAGTTGTTCCGGATGTTCCGGGTCAACGAATTTACATGCAGCACGGGGTTCAGGTTTCTCAAAAACCGTAACGGCCGTCAGTGGATCAACAGATAAAGGTTCATATAACCTGATCTGTTTCGTTCTGGCCATCATTATTCCTCTCATTGCTGCAATTCTGGGTTCTTTTGCGATCCCTTTCTGGACAACCGCGACAAATGGCGCAGGTACCTTAACAACCTCCTTCCCTCCGTCAATCTCACGGGTGAGAACCGTATCTCCGCCTTCAACTGAAATACCCGAAACCGAGGATACTGAAGGAATACCAAGAAATTCGGCCAGCATACCTCCGACAAGGGATCCGTTGTAATCGCTTGATTCAATTCCGCAAAGGATCATATCATACTGCTCTTTCTTAACAACTTCTGCTATCTGGGCAGCAACGTAATATGCATCTTTTGACTCTGCATTTACCCGAACAGCATCATCAGCCCCTATTGCAAGTGCCTTTCGTATGGTCGGTTCTGAAGAAGCAGGTCCAACATGGACAACAGTTACCGATTTTACCCCGGCTGAAGAATTGTCCTTAAGTTCAAGAGCCCTTGTAAGCGAGAGCTCATCCCATGGATTAATGACCCATTGAACACCAGCAGTGTCGATGGAAGTATTCCCTTCAGAAAACCTGATTTTAGTAGTCGTGTCGGGAACATTGCTTATACAAACCAGAATCTTCATTTTATCTTGACTGAGTTTAAGAAATCATCATAATACTGTGATACAAATTAAAACCATTACTGTCATATCCGTACCACATAACTGTTATAATAATATCAGAGGCGGCAAATATAATAATTTATGATTCACATACAAACCGCGGTTAAATGATGTTTAAAATGTATTCGATATATAATATTAAAATAACCTCCTGAATTAATGGCATATACATATATCATCATTGAAAACAGATTGTACTATTCGAAAAATAATGATCCGTCAAAATTTCTTGTAAGTTTACAGCACCATATCTGCATAATTTAAATTTTATGCTATAAATTCGACCCGCCGGAAAAATTAATCCGGATCTTTTTGTGAAAAATCTGTTTGTGAAATACGGGGCAGTAATACTCTCAATGATCTTCTGGTCATTTTCCTTCATTTGGTTTAAGGTGGCAAATGAAACGTTCCGGCCTCTTACAATTGTATTCATCCGGCTTGTTATTGCAATAATAATCCTGAATGTGTTTATTTCCCTTACCGGGAGCCATATAAAAATAAGGAAGGAAGACAGGAAGTTATTTTTACTTCTGGCGCTGTTCGAGCCATTTCTTTATTTCCTTGGAGAAAGCTTCGGATTAACATATGTCTCCGCAACAACAGGTTCGGTAATTATCTCCACAATACCTGTAATAGCAGCTTTGGGAGCCTGGTTTCTTTACAGGGAAAAACTTCGTATCATCAATTACATGGGTATTATAATATCTTTCATCGGGATACTTGTATTTATTTTTAATAAGGACGGCAGTCTGTCGTTCGATGTCAGAGGTATTATCCTGCTTTTGTTTGCTGTATTTTCAGCTGTCGGCTATAATCTTACCCTGAACCGGCTCGTTGTATCCTACGATCCTGTTTATATTGTCAATATTCAGAATATGATTGGGGCCCTTCTTTTTCTTCCCTTATTTCTTATATTTGAACTCAGGCATTTAGCCGATACTACAATTACATTCCGCAGTCTTATACCAGTTGCCGAGCTTTCCCTGTTCGCTTCCTGCGGCGCCTTCATACTTTTCGCTTATTCGGTAAGACAAATGGGAATATCCAGGGCCAATGTTTTTACTAATTGTATCCCGATATTCACAGCATTCTTTTCATTCATCGTTCTGGGAGATGAAATGACAATGCAGAATATTGCCGGGATGATAATCGTGATCGCAGGTCTCTTCATGTCGCAGATAAACGGCCGTCCGAAAAAGAGCGGAGAATCAATGATACTTACCGGAAAAACCGCATGATAACTTCCGATGACTGATATCATGTTCATTAATACTAATTTACGGATGCCTTCCGTTTACTAATTCTTGCTATATTTGATCAGCATATTAAAAGATGGGCAGAAAAAGCATATATATATTTATTTTAAGTATAATGATACTTGATTCCTCTGCTCAGACAGGCGGTGATAATGTTTATGAATTCCTTAATCTTACCCATTCCGGGCTTGTGTCGTCTCTCGGAGGGACAAACGTTTCGCTCCGCAGCGATAACCTGAACCTGTCATGGCATAATCCTGCCCTTCTGACAAAAAGTATGGATAAGTCGCTGGCACTTAACTATGTGAACTATTTCGCAGGAGTCAACTACGGCCTGGTAATGTACTCATTGTCACATCCTTCAGCAGGCAACTTTGCAGCCGGGCTTACATATCTTAATTACGGTTCTTTCACTGAAGCTGACCCTTCAGGGGTAATAACCGGCAGCTTTCATGCATCTGAATATGCCTTCTCAGTTATTTGGTCACATGAAATATATGATAACTTCTCTGCCGGAATAAATTTCAAACCTGTTCTGTCACATCTCGAAAAATATACATCATTCGGATTTGCATTTGATATCGGCGGGAACTATCATACTTCATCAGGCCTTTTTTCGGCAGGATTAGTAATAAAAAACCTTGGGGCTCAGGTCACCACATATGCCGGTGAAAAAAGGCTCAGTCCGCCTTTTGAGATCCAGGCAGGTCTGACGCAGCAGCTTGCCCACGCTCCTTTCCGCTTCTCCCTCGCCATCAGGCATCTTGAAAAATTCGACCTTACACATATGTATGATGATCCCGAAGATGGAAACAATAATTCCGGCTTCTTTGAAAATATGCTCCGGCATATGATCCCTGGCGTGGAAATGATTCCGCATAAGAACTTGTACATGAGTGCAGGTTATAATTACCAGAGAAGAAGTGAACTGAAACTTGAATCAAAGACTTCTGCAGTGGGATTTTCATGGGGGTTCGGAATCAATACTTCTATCCTGAATATAGAGTTCGGAAGAGCATCCTACCATCTTGCAGGATCATCAAATCATGTTTCGCTGATAGTTAAGACTGACAAGGTATACAGGAAACTATGGACAAAAAACTGATTATAGCCATCGACGGATATTCCTCGTGCGGCAAGAGTACATTTGCAAAAGCAATTGCGAAGGAACTGAATTATATTTATATCGACAGTGGTGCAATGTACAGGGCTGTTACTCTTTACTGTTTAAGGAGAGGTTTTATCGGTGATAAAGAGCTCAATATGCCAGGAATACTTGGTGAATTGAAGGATATTCATATAGAATTTGTGTACAACCCGGACATCAGCGAATATGAGACCTTCCTTAATTCCGAGAATGTTGAAGAACAAATAAGAGGTATGAACGTTTCTTCACATGTAAGCCGGATAAGCCAGATCCACCAGGTTCGCTCACGGATGGTCGAACTGCAAAGGCAGATAGGTGTGCTGAAAGGAATTGTGATGGATGGAAGAGATATTGGCACCGTAGTTTTTCCTGATGCCGACCTTAAAATATTTATGACAGCTTCGGTTGATATAAGGGCAAAAAGGAGATATGACGAATTGAGAGGCAAAGGCATTGATATCAATTTTGAAGAGATCAGAAATAATATAATAGCCCGGGATATTACTGATGAGAACAGGGATATCAGTCCGCTCCGCAGGGCTGATGATGCTCTGGTTCTGGACAACAGCAGAATGACTGTTGAAGATCAGATGGAATGGGTACGAAAAATAATAGAGGAAAAGTTTGATGTTAGTCGAAACTGACGATAAATCCGGTTTTTGCTTTGGTGTGCAGAATGCTGTCGGGATCGCCGAAAAAGCTCTTCTTAAAGGCGAGAAAGTTTATTCACTCGGACCAATCGTCCATAATGATATGGAGGTTAACAGGCTTGCAGGGCTTGGCCTCATTACTATAGACCGTGAAAAGTTTGGAAAGCTGAAAGATTGTAACCTGCTTATAAGAGCTCACGGGGAACCTCCATCAACTTATCTTCTTGCCGAAAAGAATAATATTACAATAATTGATGCCACATGCCCGATCGTTAAGAGACTTCAGTTAAGAATAAAAAATACATGGCTCGCTATCAGGGATCAGAAAGGACAGATAGTGATTTACGGCAAACAGGGACATGATGAAGTTGTCGGATTACTGGGCCAGACCAACAACGAAGCCATACTCATTTCAGGTCCGGAAGACCTTTCAAAAATTGATTTTTCAGGACCTGTTTCACTCTTCTCGCAAACCACGATGAGCAGGAGCAGCTATGATAATATTGCGGAGCTGATCAGAACAGGAATGAAGCGTGCAGGTATTAGCGATACGGATAATTTTCTTAAGGTTCATAATACAATTTGCGGACAGGTATCCGGAAGGGAGCCCCATCTGAGGGATTTTGCAAAAAAACATGATATAATAATCTTCGTAAGCGGAAAAGAAAGTTCAAACGGAAAGCTCCTGTATAATGTTTGTAAAATGGTCAATCCCGAAACTTACTTTGTTTCCTCACCCGGAGAGATTGAGAGATCATGGTTTGAAGGAAGAAAAACAGCCGGTATCTGCGGAGCAACTTCGACACCTAAATGGCTCATTGAAGAGATCCGTAATCTGATATCAAATTTCTGACTATTTTTGCGCTCTATTTTCATTAAATCATGACAAAATCACAAGTATATTTTACCAACCTGAGGACCAGGCCGGGACATAATCTTCTCAAAAAACTCGAAAACCTCATTATAAAAGCCGGAATAGGGAAGATTGAATTCGATAAAAAAATTGTGGCTATTAAGATCCATTTTGGAGAACCTGGTAATCTTGCATATATCCGTCCGGATTATGCAGCTCAGGTCGTTAAATTCCTGAGATCGAAGGGTGCCAGTCCCTTTCTTACGGATTGCAATACATTATATCGCGGGAGGCGGTCAAATGCTCCCGATCATCTTGAAGCAGCATTTGAACATGGGTACAATCCGCTTGTGACAGGATGCCCCGTGATAATAGCAGACGGTGTGAGAGGCGCCGAATACCATGAGGTAGAGATCAATTCCGAACTTACACCCAGTGCAAAGATCGGCTCTGCAATTGTTGATTCCGATATAATTATTTCAATGAATCACTTCAAGGGCCATGAGCTCACAGGTTTCGGAGGAGCGCTCAAGAATCTCGGGATGGGTTGTGCTTCGGTGGGTGGTAAACTTTATCTTCATTCAGGATCATCTCCCCGGATATATGAAAAGAATTGCACTGGATGTAAAATGTGTGAAAAATACTGTGCTCACGATGCAATAAAAGTAGGTAAGGACAAGATCGCGCGAATAGATTATAAGAAATGTGTCGGTTGCGGGCAATGTGTTGCCGTATGCCAGTATGATGCGGCAAGGGTTGTCTGGAAGCAATCCTCAGAAACCGCATGTAAAAGGATTTCAGAATATGCCCTGGCCGCAGTTAAGGACAAACCTTCATTTCACATCAACTTTATTATGGATGTATCTCCCGATTGTGACTGCTGGGATTTAAATGATTACCCCCTGGTTCCAGATATTGGTTTAGCAGCTTCCTTTGACCCGGTAGCTCTAGATAAAGCCTGTACCGATATGGTCAATTCGGCTCCGGCCCTTGCCGGAAGCAGCATCCGCGAAAGCGATAATAATAAAGATCTCCGGGGGGAAGATAAATTCAGGATCTCACATCCTGATACCTACTGGCAGGCCGGAATCGAACATGCAGTTAAGATAGGACTTGGCTCCCTGGATTATGAGCTGATCGATTTAAAATAATTATCAATGTCTCATTGAATTTCTGATTACCTTTGAGGCTGCATATTTTGATCTAGATGAACTCTAAAGTAAGGACGGCAACCCTTTCGATAGCTTCGAACACTTTTTTAATAATTATGAAGCTGACTGTTGGAATAATAAGCGGTTCGGTAAGTATAATATCCGAAGCCATTCACTCTGGTATGGATCTGCTGGCAGCTTTGATAGCCTTCTTCTCCGTGAGAGTGTCGGACAACCCTCCGGATACACGTCATCCTTATGGTCACGGAAAAGTTGAAAATATTTCCGGGGTCATTGAAGCCCTGCTGATTTTTATCGCTGCTGCCCTTATCATATCCGAGGCGATAAAAAAACTTTCGGGAGAACCTTTTGAACTTGAAATAATCTGGGTAGGCGCCATTGTAATGCTGATATCCGCCATTGTCAATTCTGTTGTCTCCCACAGGCTTTATAAAGTAGCCCGTGAGACAAAATCAATAGCTCTTGAAGCCGACGCACTCCATCTCAAAACAGATGTTTATACATCACTGGGAGTGGCAGCAGGCCTTGGACTGATAATGATCACAGGTATTAAATGGCTCGATCCTGTCGTGGCCATACTTGTTGCCTGCCTTATAATTTATGAATCTTACTCCCTCCTCAGGAAGGCCTTCCGGCCTCTGCTGGATACAGCATGGAATGATGATGAAATAAAAGTACTCCAGAAAAAACTTAAGCAGATGAGTGTAAATTATCATGACCTCAGGACCCGGGTGGCAGGTAATTACAGATTCATCGACATCCATGTTGAAATCCCCGAAGGTGAGTCTGTCGGCGACGCACATAAATATTGTGATATGATCGAGGATAAACTATCGGATGAATATGAGAATCTCACGGTAACAATTCATGTCGAACCTGTTTAACAGTAAAGCGGTTACGAAGATTATCTCGACCGTATCTCCCTTCTCATAAACGACATATAAGATATTACGAAACAGAGCACAGTAGCTGCGATAAGTCCTGTAAGCTGCGGCCATACAAGCAACAGGCTCTGTCCAAGCGGAAGCGGACCCGGTATAGTTCCTACTATCTGCTCCATTGTGAGCGGACCGAGACTCCTGACCGAAGGCATAAGGAGGGTAGTTGTTGCATCCGTATAAAGCTCTCCAGGAAGTATCCTCATCAGGGTCAGTATAATCTCCTGGTAACGGAATACTTGATGTGTGGTTGCCATCTCAGAAGGAGCAATAGCTTTGGCGATCAGATTTACTATAATGTTATAGAAAACCGTAAGGAACAGCCAGACTGCAATACATGCCAGAGCCGAGGTTGCAGGCTGACGGAAGGCAACAGAAAAGAGAATAGCCAGATTCAGCCAGAATGCAACATAAATAATACTCACCAGAATAAAAAACACTACCCGCCAGAATTCTTCCGGCGCGGGCGGCAGTCCTGTCATTATCATACCAAGCCCCATCACCAGAAAACCGAGAGCAAAGAGAAGCACACTGATCACAGTAAGAGCTGCAAGGAACTTTGCATTTATAAGATAATCACGATGGATCGGCTGTGACATCAGTCTGCTTAGAGTACCCCGGGTCTGCTCTGAATTAACCGTATCAAAACCCAGACTTATTCCCAGAAGCGGGCCCAGAAAACTTATAAAAACAAAAAAGGATGGAAGGGTTCCGTCAGAAATTGTATAGAGCTTTAGGAATAAAAACGTTCCCTCCGGATCATTCGGTTTAACCGCACTTCCTATATTGGTAAGTGCTGTGTACAATGAACCAAAACATGTAAGTGCGATGATGATAAGCAGTATTATGAAGCGCCAGCTGCTTACCTGATCCGATATCTCCTTATAAACGATCACCCTGAAAGGATGTACAACTTCATCATCGGTTCCAAGTTTCTTCCTTATGAGAAGATTCGAAATGAATCCTGAAAATCCTGTCTTCTTTTTACCTGTTACCGTACTAATCATGGCCTTCTCCTCCTTCAAAATAACGGTAGTAAATATCATCAAGCCCGTATTCTTTTTTGTTCAGGAAATTCAACCCTCCGCCAGCCTCAACGATCCGCCTTGAGATTACTGAGGTTGAATTACGTAAAGATTCGATCATGAACCTTCCGTTCTTATTCTCGACCTTTGTGATCCCTTCAATATCTTTCAAAAGTTCTCTCATATTTTCTTCGGAAAACTGCCCTGATATATTCCCGGGAATACTGTCAAGGCCGACTTCTATTATATATGGGCTGCCGGCAAAAAGGTTCCCCGACAAAGTTCCGATATTTCCTTCAGCGATAAGCCTGCCTTTTACAAATATCCCCACACGGTCGCATACCTGTTGTACCTGGTGAAGGTGATGCGAACAGAATAATACCGTGATACCCTGTTCCCGGCTAAGAGATACGATAAGGTCCATAAACTCCCTTACACCCGAGGGATCGATGCCAAGAGTAGGTTCGTCGAGAATGATTATCTCGGGATCTTTTATCAGTACGTCTGCAAGACCCAGTCGTTGCAGCATACCACGGGAATATTTTATTGTCTTTTTATTTGAATTCTCCGACATGCCGACCTTTTCAAGGAGCTCTGTGGCTTTTTCGGTAGCCGCTCTTCCTGACAGGTTATTCAGCCGGCCAGTAAAAACAAGATTCTGGAGGCCTGTCAGATCATCATAGAATCCGACATTCTCAGGCAGGTACCCTACCCTTCTTTTAACCTCGACAGGATGGGTTGTTGAGTCAATACCGCAAACTCTGACGGTTCCCGAAGTCGGATCAGTAAGCCCCAGCATCATCAGTATGGTGGTTGTCTTTCCGGCGCCGTTCGGACCCAGAAGGCCAAAGATCTCTCCTCTGCCTATCTTCAGGTTAAGATGATCGACAGCCGTAAACGATCCGTACTGCTTTGTAAGATCAGTAAGTTCAATGATATTCTCAGCCACGTTTACCTCCTTCCGTATTTCCGGAACAGATAATATACGCTTCCAAGAGCAGCAAGAATTATAAATATTCCGATCCAGCCAAGAAGCATCGGTGTTTTGACGGATATCCTGAATGTTGCCTTGGCGGCCACTTCAGGTGTCTTTGCCTCAAGATTAGTCACATAATCGCCGGCAATAGCCTTCCTGTCAGCTTTTATCGTTGCAAAAACAGTGGCATTGTTCCCTGCTTCAATCCTGTCGATCTTTTTAGGATCAAATACAACATCCCAGTTTACAGGCGCCGAGTAGGTCAGTTCCACATCCGACAGACCGGATGATCCGGTATTTCTTACCATAAGCTCAATCCTTCTCTCGTCTCCGGCAGTAATATCGGTGCTTAACAAACCTGTCGGTGTGGTGAGCTCCATATTGAACGATCCGGTTATCACAACCTCGAGGTTCAGCGATGCAGATGTTGCATTGGTCCCGGCAACAACCGGTATCTGGTATGTCCCGGCCTGTATGTTTACAGGAGGTTTAATCTCAATTGTGACATTAACAGTCCCGGCCGGCTCTATCTCCACAGAGGTGGCCTGGTTATAATTCGGTTTGAAGATAACATTCCATCCCCTCGGGGCATTGGTCCTGAATGCATATAGTTGCTTTTCTGCAGTCCTGTTCCGCAATTCCGCGGTAAATGTAAAAGTCGATGCAGAATGACCCTGCATATTCGACTGCTTTGTGGTGAATTCGGTCTCGAAAGTACCCTGCTCCGACACCACAACGACCAGCGGAAGTGAGGTTTCGGCTCCGGCTGAAACAGTGAATCTGTAACTTCCTTTGTTAACATTCAGAGGTACATCCACCTTTAAGGAAAGAGTTTGCTTCTGGCCTCCCATTATTGCTATCTGGCCAACCTTGTAACTCCCCGAGGTAAGGGTATAATTCCAGCTTCTGGGTATCCCTGAAACCGTAATTTCCATGTTCCGGAGATCTTTGCTGTTATTAATCACATCCACACTGTAATTTATTGATTCCCCGGGAGGTACAGTGATCCGGGTGTAGGGGGTGAATAACGTTACACTGTCTGCTGTGGCAGCTGCATTACAATCAAATGCAAATATTACTGTCAGCAGGATAAATAATATTCCTCTTAATTTCGCAGAATCTGACATAATAAGTCCTCCTGATTTTAATGGTGTTTATCACGAATGGCAAATATAAATTTGAATATAAACATGTTAAAAAAAAATTTCTTAAAAATTTGTTAAAAATTATCCTGGTTGGTGAGGTTACGATAAATCCGGCATTTCCGTAATCCGTAGAGACGCCCAATTTGGGCGTCTCATTGTTACGATAATTCCCATATTAACGTAGAGACGCCCAATTTGGGCGTCTCATTGTTACGACAATTCCGGTATTTATACAGAGACGCCCAAATTGGGCGTCTCATTGTTACGATAATTCCGGTATTTATACAGAGACGCCCAAATTGGGCGTCTCTACGATCAAAACAAATTACACATGGTCGTTTTATTTATTGCCGGTTCCATTTCATTGGATTCATAATAATATATTTACGAATTGCCGAATATTCTTTTCCCGCCCTGATGATGCGATCATAAAACCGTGCCTGCCATTCGAAATCATAACCCTCAGATCTGATTTTAATTGTACAGATCCTCTTATATTGATTTATTATCGAACCGACGGATTGTGATTTCCAATATTGATTTTTTGAATCCGCATGTGGTGCCGGTATGGTATTTGTAACGCCCATTACCGGTAAAATAACCGGTGTGGATGGAATATACGAAACGGGGAATTGGGATGGTTCATTGGAATTCCCGGTAGAGACGCCCAAATTGGGCGTCTCTACGTCAACCACACCCGTCCCGTCAACCATCCCGTCCACGTCAACCATACCCGTCCCATCAACCATACCGTCCACGTCAACCATACCGGTCCCATCAACCATCCCGCCCCCATCAACCACACCCGTCCCGTCAACCACGCCCGTACCGTCAAACCCGACCGTACCATCAACGTTAACCGCACCGCCAACATTACCCGCACCGTTAACACCAATGGCACCATCGAAACCAGAAATTAATTTCCCGGGATTTTTTGTTGATGGGGGACGGCGATTTATTATAATTATTCCATGCATATGATCAGGCATAATTATAAATACATCCAAATCAACAAAAGGAAAATGTTTTGGTATTTCCCTCCAATATCTCTCAGCAATTACTCCTGATGCTGATAAAATCATTTTACCGTTTTCGATCTTACCGAAATACGGGATTCTGTTCCTGGTACAAATGGTTATGAAATATCTGCCTGGAGATGTATAATCATATCCACGACACCGGGCAGAACCGGTTCTGAATTTGTTCCTGTAAAGAGAATCCATAAATGTTAATGCAGCGAATAAATGCAATATAGGAAATTCCCCGATTAGTTGTTTAAAAAAATACATGAATCCGCGGACATAAAAAACCGGGTATTAATGGGATTTTTAAAATTTATTGTAATGAATTGTAGCCGATAATTTTACGGGATCAACGACTATATACATTGGTCGTAAAAACAATTACACTTTATAATAATAACAGGAATAGATACTGTTTTATATCTTTGAACGATTATACAGAAAAATTATTAATACAGATTACAATGTCACTTACAGAACAAATTGCCGCCGATCTGATAAAGGCAATGAAAGGAAATGATAAGGTTGCTCTTGAGGCAATAAGAGCTGCAAAAACAGCATTTCTTCTCGCGAAATCGGAAAAAGGTACGGATTCGGTATTATCCGGTGAAGAGGAGCTAAAGATCATTCAGAAACTGGTGAAGCAGAGAAGGGAATCTGCTGCCATATACAAAGAAAACAACAGGCAGGATCTTTCCGAAAAGGAGACCATCGAAGCAGATGTTCTTGAAAAATACCTTCCTGCGCGTCTGAGTGATGAAGAGCTTACCCGGATCGTAAAAGCGATAATTGAAAGAACCGGTGCAAAATCCCTGGCGGAAATGGGTAAGGTGATGGGGGTAGCAACCAAAGAACTTGCCGGAAAAGCAGATGGGAAAGATATCTCTGTAAAGGTAAAACAGCTCCTCGGATAACAAGCTGCCGGATATTTTTATTGTCTGGCAATGAATGTTGCAGCCGTAATTCAACAAATTGATGATGGGAAAGTCCGGGAATAACAGTTCGTCGGGATTGCGGGAGCTTATGAAACTTTACAGGTTTCTCAGGCCTTATCGCTGGATATTCATGGCAGGGCTGTTCTTCCTGCTCATATCAAGCGCAGCAAGTCTGATGTTCCCGAAATATCTCGGGACCATGGTTGATATTGCCAACAAAGGAAGCGTCCCCGGTGAGATCAGCCGTATTGGAATTATATTACTGATAATTGTTGTCACTCAGGCTATATTCTCCTATCTGCGTACCAGGATTTTCGTTTATGTGACCGAGAAGACACTTGCTTCTATCAGACAGCATGTATACAATCATCTTATCAGGCTGCCAATGTCATTTTTTGCCGAAAGGAGGGTTGGCGAACTGAACAGCCGTATATCTTCTGATGTATCCATCCTTCAGCATTCAATAACCGAAACACTTGCCGACCTGCTCTCCCAGGTTCTTATAATAACCGGAGGTATAACAATTATGATGTTAACCTCTCACAAGCTTACACTTTTCATGCTTGCGATAGTTCCTCCAATGGCACTTTTTGCTTTTTTCTTCGGACGGGCTATCCGCAGATATTCCAAAAAGGCACAATCTCATGTTGCCGAATCAAACACTATTGTTGAGGAAACACTTCAGGGAATCCAGAATGTAAAAGCATTTACAAATGAATATTTTGAGATAGGCCGTTACCGTAAAAAGACAGATGAGGTAGCCACTACGGGAATAAAAGGAGGCAAATACCAGGCTGCCGTTTCTTTTGTTATCCTCGGATTCTTCATAGCGATGGGGCTCGTTATCTGGAGAGGTGCAATTCTTATCTCAAAAGGGGAAATGGAATCCGGACAGCTGTTTTCCTTTGTTATTTATTCGGGATTCATTGCAGGGAACATAGCAGGGATGGCCGGAGTTTATACAAGGCTTCAGAGGACCATAGGGGCAGCGGAGAATCTGCTGCTTCTTATGGATGAGCCGACCGAAAAGATAGACGGGGACTATGTTGCACCTCCAGAATTTACACTGCGCGGACAGATTACTTTCGAAAACGTTGAATTTCGTTATCCCTCACGACCTGAACTTACAGTTTTGCAGGATGTATCCTTCAGTATTGAACGGGGACAGGAAGTAGCAATCGTTGGTCCGAGCGGTGCAGGAAAATCAACAATTGCATCTCTTCTGCTCAAATTCTATGAGCCTGAAAGAGGCAATATCCTTTTTGACGGACGTAGCAGCCGCGATTTTCCCGTTACGGCTGTCAGATCCCAGATGGCTATAGTCATGCAGGATGTTTTCCTGTTCGGCGGTACTATCCGTGAGAATATAGCATACGGTAAACCAGGCGCCTCCGAAGATGAAATAATCAACGCTGCCACAAGGGCAAATGCCTGGGATTTTATCCGGTCCTTCCCCGATAAGCTTGATACTGTCGTCGGAGAACGAGGGGTACAGCTCTCAGGCGGACAGAGACAGCGAATCGCTATAGCCCGGGCAATGCTCAAAGATCCGGTCATCCTCATTCTCGATGAAGCCACTTCTTCACTCGATTCCGAGTCCGAAAGACTGGTCCAGGAAGCCCTGGACAAGCTGCTCAGGGGAAGAACGTCACTTGTAATCGCACACCGGCTGTCAACTGTCCGTAATGCCGATAAGATAATTGTGATCGATCAGGGAAGGATCGTCGAACAGGGAACACATAATGAACTGATGTCAAACGGTAACGGATTATATAAAAGCCTTACCGAACTTCAGTTTACAAAGTAAGGATCTTCCGGCCTCATTCAGGTTTAAAACTCACGGCATATCACCCATAGGATCATTTTAGTCCGGGATCAATAAACAATTCTCTGATCAGGTTGTTTATTGTTAATATAAGACTAAAAAGTCATGAAAACGGTCAGCAGCTTAAAAACGAAGATCCTGGGAACCGGAGATGACAGTAAAATGATCATAATCAGGATAATTGCAGGACTGATTTTCATTTCAGAAGGTATCCTGAAATATAAACAGGCACAATGGATGGGTCCAGGCCGCTTCACCGAGATCGGTTTCTCCCATCCTTTCTTCTGGGCATACTTTACCGGTGGAATTGAAATCCTTTGCGGAACACTGGTCTTAACCGGATTAATCACCAGGCTGGCATCCATACCATTACTCATCGTTATGATAACTGCCTTTTTCGAAACAAAAATCCCGATAATAGAAACGAGTGGAATCTGGGCATTCCTGCATGAATATACAACCGATTTTGCCCTTACTCTTCTGCTTGTTTTTCTTCTTATTCATGGCGGGGGAAAATGGTCGGCAGACAGAAAATATTTCCGGTAATTGAACAGCCGGACGAAAACAATGGGAATAGGTAATGACGGGATTTTGTTGTACCTTTACGCAAAACCCGGCTTCGCGATTTTGCGCATTCATCTTCTAATCAGTTTCCCGGTTAGTTTTTCATGCACACCATCATTTCCCTGCTGGTAAAAATTCTTAAATTGTAACACTATAAATCAATTATATGGGCAGATCGCAGGAGACATTCGGCAAAAAAGAAGTAAGAACAAGGAAAGAGAAGAAGAGAAAAGAAAAAGAACAAAAGCGTGCAAAAAAGAAAAGCGAAGGGAAAAAGAACAGCTTCGACGATATGATAGCCTATGTAAATGAATTCGGGGTTATAACCTCAACACCTCCCGATCCTGATAAAAAAACAGTTGTGGATGCTGAAAGTATCGAACTTACTGTTAATAAGAACAGCCCTGAATCTGTCCCGGATTACGTCAGGAAGGGAATCGTTATTTTCTTTAATGATTCAAAAGGGTATGGCTTCATCCGCGAGATGGAATCAAACCAGCGGATCTTTGTACATGCAAACAGCCTTCTTGAACCGATAACCGAGAACAATATAGTCACTTTTGAACTTACAAAAGGGCCTAAAGGCCCGTCAGCCCTGAAGGTAAAGCTCTTCAAGGAATAAGTTTGCAGTCAGAATAATTTGACTATATTTGCGCCCTTATTAACAAAGTGGTTTCCTTACAGCGTTGTAACGCAATTAATCCAGTCTGCATTTGAATTCATTTCAGCCGGGATATTTAAACAATCGCTCCCGGGATCACATTATAAAACATTTAATGACAAATTTTAATGAAATGGGATTTACTCCCGCTGTCCTGAAAGCAATTCAGGAACTTGGATTTGAACAACCCATGCCGGTTCAGGAAAAAGTGATCCCCCTTATGCTGGAAGATGATGCTGATATTATAGCGCTTGCACAGACAGGAACAGGAAAAACAGCCGCTTTCGGATTGCCTCTCGTACAAGCGACAGATACAGAAATAAATAATACCCAGGCCCTTATTCTCTGCCCTACAAGGGAGCTTTGTATGCAGATCACCGGTGATCTCAATGATTATGCAAGATATACGGGCAATCTGAATATACTGGCTGTATATGGCGGATCAAGTATTGAAAACCAGATAAGAAGCCTTAAGAAAGGAGTACATATAATCGTTGCCACACCGGGAAGGCTTATCGATCTTATTAAAAGACGCGCAGCACATCTGTCGGATGTAACTACAGTGATCCTTGATGAAGCCGATGAAATGCTGAATATGGGATTCCTCGACAATATAAATGAGATTCTTGAAGAAGTTCCTGAAGACAGGAGAACCCTTCTTTTCTCCGCTACAATGTCTTCAGAAATTGCATCGATCGCAAGAAAATATATGAACGATCCTGTTGAAGTAACTGTAGGAGTGAAAAATTCATCAGCCGAGAATGTAAGCCATGAATATTATCTTGTACATGCCAGGGATAAATATAATGTTCTGAAGCGTATAGCCGATTACGAACCTGATATCTACGGGATAGTTTTTTGCAGGACCAGAAGGGAAACCCAGGAAGTGGCATCGATGCTTATAAATGACGGTTATAATGCTGATTCTCTTCATGGCGATCTGTCACAGGCACAGCGCGACTCGGTAATGCAGAAATTCAGGCAGAGAAATCTTAATCTGCTTGTAGCAACGGATGTTGCGGCAAGGGGACTGGATGTTGATGATCTTACCCATGTTATCAATTTCAGCCTTCCCGATGATACGGAAATTTATACTCACAGGTGCGGCCGTACAGGTAGAGCCGGGAAAACAGGCAAATCTGTTTCAATAATTCATCTCAGAGAGAAACAGAATCTCTTCAAGATAGAGAAACTTATCAGGAAACCTTTTAAGAAAATGCAGGTCCCGACAGGAAGTGAAATCTGTAAAGCACAACTTTTTAACTGGGTAAACAAGCTTGAAACAGCAAACACTGATCATCACGAGATTGATAAAATCCTGCCTGAGATTGAAATGAAACTCGGGGGACTGAATAAGGAAGATCTCCTTAAAAAAGTCATATCACTTGAATTTGAAAGGCTCCTTGGAGCTTACAGGAATGGAGAGGAGATCATCGAAAAGGTATCCGACAGGGAAGAGAACCCGCGGAAATCATTCAGAGATAAGAAGGAATTTAAATCAGCAGGTAAGTATACGAGGCTTTTCATCAATCTTGGAAAATCCGATGGCTTTTATCCCGAACAGCTTATTGACCTTGTTAATACAAATACAAGGGGAAGAAAAATTCCTATCGGGAAGATTGACCTGCTTAAAAGTTTTTCCTTCTTTGAGGTTGAAGCCGGTCATGCCGATGATCTTATGGGAGCACTGAACAACTCCAGATTCATGAAACGTAAGGTTGCTGTTGAAGTAGCGCAGGAAAAGACTGCTAAAAACGGGCATCGTGGATTTGACAGGAAGAAACGCTTTAAGGTATACGACAGAAACTAAGAAATCTACGTATTATAATGGCGATGTTATGGATTACGACCCTCATGTCGTGAAAGATTCTTCGCTTCACTTCGTTACGCTCAGAATGACAGGCATTTATTAAAGATGAGGGGGGAGGGAAGCCGGGGCGTTTTGCCGTTACAGTACTTTAAAAACTAAGTTTTATTCAAAACGCCCCGGCTTCCCTCCCCTGTCTCTCCTATAAGCCTGTCATCCCGAGCGTTAGCGAGGGATCTTATCGTATTACTGCTTAGTAATTTAGATCAAAGCGATTATAATACGTTTTTTAATACGTTTTTTAATACGTATTATAATACGTAGATACCATTTCCCTATTCTCATTTATAGTTCTCAAGCAGCTCAAGTATACAGCCTATTTCTTTTGAGCCGTCTATATAACTGTATGCACCTCCGTCCCATCCGCCGCTCTGGAGTGTCGGCATATTTAACATGCGGAATTCTTTCTCCTTTCCATTGATATCCTTCACCTGGAAAGCGATATGATGGATCCCTTCTCCGTTTTTATCGAGAAATTCCTGCCAGGTGCTCTTACCTCCAAGAGGCTGGATAAGTTCAATCTGCAGGTTTTCCATTGAAAAAAAGGCAAGCTTTGCTTTTGCATCAGAAGGATTTCCCATGAATCGTGTCGGTCTTGATGAATGCCCTTCAGCTACACTGGGTTGAGGAGGTTTCACTCCCAGCATTTCAGACCAGGCAATACGGGCTTTATCAATGTCTTTAACTATAATCCCCACCTGGGTGACTTTTTTAGAAGTGATCACAGGCTCTTTCTGAGACAATCTTCCGGCGAAAAATGAAAGTGAAACCAGGCTTACTATAAGCACAATGATCAGGATGTTCTTTTTCATGATTTTAATTATTCAAAACCAAAATTATAAATTGTTGAAGCGATAGTTAATTTTTTTGTTGAATATCTGTCTCCTATTCTCCCACTCTCCTATTCTCCCACTCCCCGGCCGCTTATTCAGCCGGAATAATATAATGAAACCGTTCCCCTGTTGCCATCTGGACCCATGGGAACGAAGGATCATCTCCCAGCCTTACATAATTGAGCCAGTATGGTTCACGGTGGTCAATTGTATGATTCAGCTCGTTTTCATGACCAGGAATAATAAGTCTTGGCCTGAAACCCTTTGCCAGCCTCATCCCGGGATAATAAGACCATGAATTAATCATGATCACATCTATTTTATATCTGTCTCCGATTGTATCTATCCAGTTCAGATCTTCTGTATTCGACTGATCTCCGGTATGAGCAAAGCACATGCCCTCAGGCGAATATACAAGGTAAACATTATTCAGGATATTGTTTCCCTGATGTCCCGGACAAACAACAACTTTCAGATCCTTCTTTTTCAGCGGCAGGTTGACTGTCTGCAATTTATCAACTGTTCTTTCAGGATGAAGGACACTTTTGTAAACCGGTAGTTTCTCCCATAACCCGGGAGGTGTGATAACAGGTTTATTCTGTTCAATAAAGGTGCCGGCAACCCAGTCGTCGGCATGATCGCCATGATAATGAGTAACAAAAAGTACATCCGTAACGTCAATCAGACTTTTGATAAGGTCCTTGCTGAATGCAAAGCTTTCATTTCCCGGGATACCTCTCTGGATATCGAAACCGATGGTAACCGAAGGGGTTTTTACAATGAAAGTATGATTATACAGTTTCCAGATGACTGCCCCTGACTCAACCTGTAAAGTTCCAATCTCTCTTATCGCATTTTCAATCCTTTCCCTGTAAAATGCCTGAACTGCCGGACGATGCTGTGCTTTTTCCTCATGAAGGACATTATCTATCATCACCAGGGCCATTTTACGTGCCATGTTCTCCTGAAGTGATGGGGGATTTGCTATTAATGCTTCATTAACAAGGCTTAGGGACACTTTTGCCTGCTGGTTCAGAAAACCATCAATATCTCCCCACCAGTCGGTTTTCCTGTCGGGGTCGGTTTTCACCTGTGCCTGTACACTCAGACAGGTACTCATAAGTACAATTAAAACAAAAATAGAATTCTTCATACAGTATTATTTATTTATATTCCAACTAGTTAGTGGCAGTAATTGATTTCTTCCTGAAAGTCCCCGGGCATTAATTGCTGCCGGTTTTATTAAAAGGCATCATGTCAATGTAAAAATAAGAAAACAATCCGGGTTTGCCAGCAGGTAACCATTCCTGTTAACAGGCTGGCTGTGTAAAATTATCCGCTCTGAAATAATTAAAATAGATAGAGGATTTTGTTAAGATTGCTTAACTTTCATAAACAAAATCATGCCCATCATGAGGAAGGTAGTCTGTTTAATGGTTGTTTTGATGCTTGCTGTTTTGTGCTTTTCTCAGGAGAAAACAGATATCATAAAGAGAGGCTGGAATTTGGGAGTTCTTCCGGCTGTCGCGTACGACTCAGACCTTGGGGTTTATTATGGTATCATATTTAATCCGTTCGATTATGGTGACGGGTCGATTTATCCAAATTATTTTCAATCACTTTATCTCCAGATTGCAGGTTATTCAAAAGGCAGTTCGGAACATATTCTGGAATATGTATCTTACAATCTCATCCCGGGAATAAAGCTGTTCGCAAAGGCAAAATATGATGGTTATAAAGCATACCCGTTTTACGGATATAACGGAAATGAATCAGTTTATAATCATAAGTGGGAAGACCCGGATGATCCTTCATATAAAACGAGGATGTTTTACAGGATCGAAAAGAAGTATTTAAGGATATCCGCAGACCTTCAGGACACAATCGGGGAAAGCAAATTCCAGTGGAGGGCAGGCTGGGCAACGGGATATTACAAAATTGCACCTGTGAATATTGAAAAAATGAACAGGAAGCTTAAAGGTGATGAGATACTGCCGGATACTGCAACACTTTTTGAAGAATATTATAATTGGGGTATCATAACTGATGAGGAAAAGGATGGAGGAATAATTAACAATTTTATGGCAGGTCTGATCTATGATTCAAGGAATAAGCTTACAAATCCCGGCAATGGAATATTTACAGAGCTGAATTTAAGGTGGATGCCATCCTTCATAAACAAAGGAAATTATTCCTGTTTAAGCATCGGGCTCATCCACAAACAGTACTTCACACTTATAAATCAGCGGCTGATTCTTGCTTATCGTTTATGGCTGAATGCCAATATAATGGATAACCAGCCGTTCTTTTCGCGGCAGTTACTGACAAACTTTACGGGTAATGAAGGTTTTGGCGGCTCAGCCACTCTCCGTGGGGTCCTGATGCAAAGAATTGTCGCCGATGATTTTTTTCTGGGCACAATTGAGCTCAGATCAAGGCTACTGAACTTCCAGTTCATAAAACAAAACTGGTATATCGGAGCTATAATTTTTACAGATGCAGGAAGGATACTGAAACCCATAAAGATTGATCTTGATGCTGTCCCCGGCGAATATTTACCGCTATATTTCAAGCCTTCAGATAAATCCATCCATCAGACTGTCGGAGGAGGATTGAAAATGGCAATGAATGAAAACTTTGTGCTTTCAGTAGAATTCGGCAAACCGTTAAGCAGCCAGGATGGCACATCCGGCTTATACCTGGGACTAAACTATCAGTTCTGAAAGATGATCCTGTTATTGATGAATATACTAATCAACCCCGTAAATATTTTACTGATCCGGGATAGCCTTATAGGATACTTTTTTTATTCCAAACATAAATGTCAGTCCCGCTGCTAAAGCCGATATTATGACCATCCAGACCGAACCTAAATAGGTATTAAATCTTTCGAGTTCGGTTAATCTGAGATTTGTCTCTGAGTATATGTGCATACTCCCGAACATTATTGTCATCCAGCCAAAGTGGAGCGCCCAGGAATATCCGATATGTCTTGTATGAAGTATTAAGCTGTTCCTGACAAATCCAACAAGGAATAAAGTAATCAACGCAGAAATACCCATTATTCCTCTGTCGTTAAATATCCATCTGTAAAAGACATAATGTATTAAAGCAAAGAAGACAGCCAGACCGGCAGTTGCTGCGAGTGGATTGATTTTCCGCTTGTCAACCATCCAGAATAGTATAATTGCACCTATAACTATTTCCTCATTAAGGATATAGAAGACATCGTGGTAATAGTTCTTCCATCCGGTATATGTTATGATCACCCCTTGCTTCCCTGCTATATATTTCATTATCAATAAGGAGCCAAGCAGGATAACAACTGCCAGAATAACAGATTTTATTATGGTCGTCAGGTTCAGATCAAGACCGGTATTCTTCAAAAAATCCTTCTTCCATATCAGATAGCTGAAAAATACTATCAGGATTGATCCGACAGAGGAGTGCCACCATTTGCCAAAAGCATAATAGGAAAACAATAAATAGGACAGGATCAGCAGATCAAAGAATATTCTGCGTTTAAGCTTACTGTTCATCTTTTATAAATCCTCCATCTTTCAGCCAGGCTATGAAGCTATCTCTCCAGGTGCTGACTGCATATCCTCTTCCGATACCCGAGTCAAAACCATGGCTGCCCTTTGAATATATATGCAATTCTACACTGAGTTTCTTTTCTTTTAATACATTGTAAAGCTGAATGCAGTTTTCGGGTGGCGTTACATTGTCCTCTCCTCCGTTCATTATAAAGACAGGAGGAAAAGTATTTTTTTCTTTAAGTACCTTTAAGAAACCCTGGTTCAGTCCCGGGTAAAAGAGCCCGACAAAATCAGGATTCGTGTTGATCTGGCCAAATTTTGCATATGCCGGAAGGGATTTCTCAAAAAGAGAAAGTGCCGTGATAATGGAAAGAGAACCGCCTGCGGAAAAGCCCCCTATCCCTATTTTGTTTTCATCAATCCCAAGTTCTTTTGCACGGCTACGAAGCACATAAATTGCCTTCCTGGCATCGGCATATACATGATTATTATATTCATCCCGTGATATTTTAAGTTCTTCGGCATCAGAGTTGAAGGTTCTGTACTTCAGAACCAGTGATGTTATTCCATGTCCTGCAAGCCATAAAGCCATGTCATTTCCTTCGCGGTCGATCCATACATCACGGAATCCTCCTCCCGGACAGATAACCATTGCCACGCCGTTAGCTGTACCTTTTGCAGGTTTATGGATAATATATGTTGGCACCGAAACACAACTGAAGACGCGGTTCGACTGCGAAAGTGAACTCTCCCGGAATTCATTTACTGTAAGTTTCTCTTCTTTATATTCTAACGGATTACCGGGAATGCCATCCGGCCATAAAAGTTCTTCCTCTGGTAATTGTGCTGAAAGATTGAAGATCCCGGGCAGTAGCAATAACGCTGAAATAAGCATTCTGAAAAGGTGATTCATCTTTAGAAATTTAATCTGGTTTACAGATATGAAGGTAATATTTATTTCCGAAATCATGTTTATTCAGATTTAAGGCTTATAAATAAGCATTTAAACCTGACAAATGAACAGATAAAATGAAATCAGAGTTTTGTTGTCAGAATCCCCGATTCTTCTGAAATTTGCGGGACTAATTCCGGCTTTTCACAGATGGCGTACAAACTTTTAAAAAACAGAAAAATAGAGCCTTTAGGTCCCCTTTGCAGAAAAAAGGTATATAATTCTCCTGAAGAAGCACAGGAGATGATCCGTAATATTATGGAAACAAGAGTTACCAGGCCAATACACTTCTACAAATGCCCGGTATGCGGTTTATGGCATTTAACAAGCCGGAGAGAAAAGTGAAATTTTCAGAATGAAGGTTCCGGATCAGGATGCAGATCAAGCTTCATCCCGCATTTTTTACAGAACTTAGCATCATTATCGTGCTTATCGAACATGCAGTTCGAACAGACCTGGGTGTTGCTCCTGTCAGAAGTTCTTATCATTTCACTTGTGACTATTCCCGTTGGGACCGCAATAATTGCATAGCCCATTATCATTACAACACTTGCCAGGAACTGACCTAAACCTGTTACCGGGGCCAGATCACCATAACCTACTGTTGTCAGGGTTACGACAGCCCAGTATATGCTGACAGGAATGCTTGTAAAACCACTCTCTTCACCTTCAACCAAATACATTATAGTTCCAAAGATCACAACCAGGGTGATCACGACTGAAATGAACATTAATATCTTTTCACGGCTCCGGTACAGGGCTATCATAAGCATTCGTCCTGCTGATGTATACCTGCTGAATTTCAGGATCCTGAAAACCCTTAGAAGTCTGACTGCCCTGATAACCAGCAGACTCTGGGCTCCGGGAAAAATAAATACTATTAACCCCGGTAAAATTGCCATAAGGTCAATAATTCCATAAAAGCTCAGAATATACCTGACAGGCTTGTCAACAACATATATCCTCATCATATATTCGATTGTGAAAAGCAATGTTATGATCCATTCCGTTATCCTCAGGAGCATTGAATACTTTTCGTGGACCGGAGGAATGCTGTCCATCAATACTATCAGAATGCTTAAGAGGATCAGGATTATAAGTGAAAGATCAAAAAACCTTCCTGCTTTTGTATCAGCTTCAAAGATTATCTCATAAAGCCTGCTTTTGTTAATTTTCATATCAAGCGGTCTGAATTTATTTCAAAAGTAATTGTTCCGGAATAAATCAGGAAACAAACTAATCAACAAAACAATGAGCCGACTGCATGTGAAAGTGACACGGAAAAATATTTCTCCCCAGGTTAAACTATTTTACTAAATAATTGTTTATTTTTAGTAACCTGAAACTTAAGACCTTTAAGTGAATATATAATGGAAAACCCATTTGTAATACTGGTCAATGAGAATGATATCCAGACAGGTATTGCCGGAAAAATGGAGGCACACCGGAAAGCGCTTTTTCACCGGGCAATGTCAGTATTTATAGTAAATCGTGATGGCCAATGGATCCTTCAACGCAGGGCATTTGACAAATATCATTCAAACGGTCTCTGGACCAATACCTGCTGTACCCACCCATTTCCGGGGGAATCAAGTATGGAGGCTGCCGTGAGAAGGCTCAGGGAGGAAATGGGAATTAATTGCAGCCTGATTGAATTATTTTCCTTCACTTACAGGGAAAAGCTTGATAATGAACTTACCGAAAATGAGTTTGACCATGTATTCCATGGTGTAACCGATATTATCCCGGTGATAAATACTTCTGAAGTAGGTGAATGGAAAGCAGTATCTTTTGATGAGCTTCATTCCGGTATTCTTAAAAATCCTGCAGATTATACATATTGGTTCAGGAAGATCTATGAAAAAGTCAATTCCCATTCAGATGATATTCACAGGGACCCGATTGCCGGTTCACTCAGGGTTCTATAATTATTCCGACGGGACAATGATCTGATCCGGTCATTTCCTCTATAATGAATGCATCCTTAACTTTTGGCAGGAACGAACTGCTTACAAGAAAATAATCAATTCTCCAGCCTATATTCTTTGATCTTGCCGCAGCTCTGAAGCTCCACCATGAGTATCTCCCCTTAGCGTCAGGATAGAAATGGCGGAATGTATCTGTCAAGCCGCTTGCGGTAAGCCGGTCCATTCCGTCAATCTCTTCCTGCATATAGCCCGCTGCCTTGTTATAATTTTCCTTCGGACGTGCCAGATCAATCGCTTTATGAGCCACATTCAAATCCCCACACACGACTACAGGTTTAATCTTTTCAAGGCCCTTGAGATAACCCAGGAAAGTCTTGTCCCACTCCTGCCTGTACGCCAGTCGGGCAAGCTCACTTCCGGAATTCGGAACATAAACATTTACCAGGAAAAACCAGTCAAACTCAAGACACAGAACTCTTCCTTCAGAATCAAATTCCTTTATTCCGGTATTCTTTATAACATTAAGTGGTTTGATCTTTGAAATGACCGCAGTTCCGGAGTAGCCGGGCCTTTCTGCAGAATTTGTATATAGATTGCTCCCATCCAGAGAAACAAGAGCTTCCCGAACCTGTTCATCATTGGCTTTTGTTTCCTGAAGGCAAATAATTTCTGCATCGAGCCGCTCCAGATCGGTAAAAAAAGACTTCTTCGTTATGGCACGAATACCATTAATGTTCCATGATACTAATTTCATTTCTTTATTTTTGTCAGTATGTAAAAATAATAACTCCCGGTAAAAGATCAGGTATAAAAGAATTTATTAATAAGTATACTGTCATTTTTCGGATAGTCCGTCTGACGCCATGCATAAAACTTAAAACAAAATGGAATGAAATTTGTTAAACTTTTCGTATAAAGAGTATTTATATTCTATTTTAAGTGAAATTTTAAACTTAACATTTATGAAGAAATTGTTTTTATTTATTGCATTTGTCAGTTTGGGAGCCATAGCTTCTGCACAGATCAGTTCCCACGCATTAGGTGCAAGACTTTATGGAGGTGATACATTCAGCGGAGCCGAATTGTCATATCAGAAAGGACTTAATGACAGAAACAGACTGGAGCTTGACGGAAGCTTCGGATTCAAGAAAGATTTCACCAGAATTGCTCTCGTTGGTGTATATCACTGGGACTGGAATATAGCAGGCGGTTTTAACTGGTATATCGGACCCGGAGCAAGCCTCTCCTATGACAACTTTGAAAATAATTCCTATATTAATATAGGTCTTGGCGGACAGATAGGCATCGAGTATAAGTTTAAGGATCTGCCATTACTCATCAGCCTTGACGGACGTCCCATGTGGGATTTCCTCGGAGATGTAAACGGCCTTGGCTGGGGCGCTGCCCTCGGTATACGATACACATGGTAGTCAGGTGACAGGTAAATGAAAATCACGGTAAACAATACCCAGCTTGAACTACACTCCGGAGCCAGGGTCAGAGATGCTGTTCTGAAATACTATTATCATTTGGGCAAAAAAAAACCCGGGAGGCTCCCACCGGTTGAAGACCGCTTTGGGAATAAAGTTTCCGGCGATGGTGAACTGACTGATGGCAACACCCTTTTTGTCGGAGTAAGGCACAGAAAGAGCATTTTGCCTGCGAAGATTGTTTCTTTGTTTCTGGCAATCGCAGTTCTGTCAGGATGCAGTGCCGGCAGGAAATTAATTACTGTAAGACCTCAGGAAAAACAAGCTGTCATATTTGCTGTAAATGATATGCATGCAGCAATCGATAATTTCCCGAAGCTCGCATATAT